>DASYWA010000178.1:0-3897 GCA_035936475.1 Rubrobacter sp.
CGGGGACATAGAGCTCGGATCGCTCAAGGAGGCCGTCGAGCGGCTGCCCGACAGGCACCAGCACGTCCTGATCCGGCGCTACGGCCTCGGCGACCGCGACACCGCGACGCTGGCCGAGCTCAGCGACGAGCTCGGCATCTCTCGCGAGCGCGTCCGCCAGCTCCAGCGCGAGGCCGAGCGGATGCTCGCCAGCGGCGAGTTCGGACCGGTCCTCAGGGGAGCCGCCTAAAGGCAGGTCTCAGGTTCTAGCCGTCAGCTTCTGGCGGTGAGGTAGAGAGAGGGGGTCCCGTTCGCGGGGCCCCCTCTCGTCGTTGCCGATGCTTTACGGTGGTTCGCGCACCGTCCCTACGCCCGGGGCTGGCCGGGTGAAGGCTTTTGGTTCTGGCCGGAGAAGGTGAATTGCGCCAGGACGGGATGGTGGTCGCTCGGGTACGGGGGGCTGTCTGCGCCGTCGCGGAGGATGTCGTGGGAGACGATGCGGAGGCGGTCGGAGGGGTCTTTCAGGAGGACCCAGTCAATGCGCCGCGGGCCGCGTTCCGGGTGGGGGTCGCGGTACCGGTTTCCCTTGAAGGCGTGGAAGGTGTTTATCCCTATCTCGTCCCTGTTTCCGGCGGCGAGGAAGGTGTCGACGAAGCCGGCTTGCGCGAAGTTCTCGTAGGTGGGCGTGCCGGGTCGGCAGTTGAAGTCCCCGGTCAAGATGGCCGGGGTACCGGGCCTGAGGTTTTGGACCAGCTTCTCCGTCTCCCTGATTATGAGGAGGCTTCCGTTCCTGCGGGCGGGGCCGCTCTTGTGGTCGAGGTGGGTGTTCAGGTGCAGGAGGGGGCCCGCCTCCGCGCCGAAGAGCGCCCAGTTGGCCGAGCGGGCGACCCTTGTCCCCCAGCTTCGGGAGTGCCTCTCGGGCGTCTCGCTCAGCCAGAAGCCGCCAGACTCCAGGAGCTCCAGGCGGGCCGGGTCGAAGAGGATGGCGTTGAAGTCGTGGGGGGGAGCGTTTCCGTAGCGGGGGCCCCTGATGCGCTCGTAGCGGGGCAGGTGCTTGCGGTAGGTAGAGAGGTTGCCGCGCTGGCACTCCTGGAGGCCGACGAGGTGCGGCGCGTGGCGTTCTATGGCCGCGACGTTCTCCGCCGCCCGGCCCGACCAGCGGGCGTCCGGTCTGCCGAGGTCGCGGAAAGAGCCCCGCACGTTGAAGCTCATCACCCTGAGCTTCGGCGCTTCCAGATCGGGACCCCCTTTCGCATTCGCGGCGCAACCTTACGTACTATACTGCGCGCATGATCCGGGAGAGGGAAGAGGGGATCGCGGGGCGGCTCCACGCCGCCCTCGACGGAGGGCTGCAAGGGTACCTGCGCACGGACGAAGCCTCGCGCGCCCTCTGGTCTACGGACGCCTCTATCTACCTCAGAAAGCCCGTGGGCGTGGTCGTCGCCCGCTCCGAGAACGACGTGAAGCTGGCCTTGGGCGCCGCGCGCGAGCTCGGCCTCTCCGTTACCCCCCGCGGCACCGGGACGAGCCTCGCCGGCCAGGCGACCGCCCCCGGCCTCGCCCTCGACGTCTCCGAGATGAACCGTGTGATCGAGGTCGACGTCGAGGGACGGCGCTGCGTGGTCGAGCCCGGGGTTGTGCAGGGCGAGCTGAACGCGCTAGTGGAGCCGCGCGGCCTGGTCTTCGGGGCGGACACCTCCACCTCGGACGTGGCGACCTTGGGCGGGATGGTCGGGAACAACTCGGCCGGCATGCGGAGCCTCGTCTTCGGGACGACGGCTGACCAGATCCTCTCCTTGAGGTGCGTGCTGCCTGACGGGGAGACGGTGGACCTGCGTCCCCTGCCGCGGCGGGAGGCGGAGGAGCGGGCGCGGAGGGACGACGCGGAGGGGCGCCTGTTGCGCGGGGCGATGGAGATAGGGCGTCGGTACGAGGGGGAGATCCGGCGCCGCTTTCCCGACATGATCCGGCGCGTCTCCGGCTACGGCCTGGACGCCCTCGTCGACTCCGACCCCCTGGACCTCACCGGCCTCGTCTGCGGCTCGGAGGGCACGCTCGCCGTCGTGACCCGCGCCGAGTTCCGTCTGCATCCGCTCCCCGAGGCCAGGGCACTTGCCTCCTTCGAGTTCGACACTCTGGCGGCGGCCGCCCGCGCGACGGTCGAGTTCCTGGAGATGGGGCCGTCGGCGGTGGAGTTGTTGGACGACGTCGCCATAGGCCGCGCCCGGCAGACCCCGGCTTACAGGGATTCGACGGCGTTCTTGCAGGGCGGCCCGGACGCGGAGCCCCCGAAGGCGATACTGCTCGTCGAGTGGAGCGGCACGGAAGACGACCTCGACGAGAGGTTCGCCGGCATCGAGGAGGTAGCCCGGGAGATCGGCGCCCGGTCGGTGGCGCCGCTGCGGACGAAGGCCGAGATGTACCAGACGGTCAGGCTCCGCAAGTCCACCCTGCCCCTCCTGCTCGGCACCGCGGAGAAGGAGAAGCCCGTCGCGTTCGTCGAGGACGCGGCGGTGCCGCCCGAGAGGCTCGAGGAGTTCGTCGTAAGGTTCGAGGAGATCGTGGAGAGGGCGGGAACCTGGGCCTGCTTCTACGGCCACGCGAGCGTGGGGTGCCTGCACGTCAGGCCCGCCCTGGATACGAGCGACCCCGAGGGCGTTGTTAGGATGCGGCGCATCGGCGAGGAGGTCGCCGACCTCGTCGTGGAGTGCGGGGGTTCGATCTCCGGCGAGCACGGCGACGGCCTCAGCCGCTCGGAGTTTCTCGGCAAGATGTACGGGCCGGAGATCCTGCGCGCCTTCTCCGAGGTCAAGGGACTCTTCGACCCGAAGGGGATGATGAACCCCGGCGTCATCGTGGATCCCCCACGGATGGACGGCCAGCTCCGCATCGGGCCCGGACGCAGGCGCCTGCCGATAAAGACGGGCCTGAACTTCTCTGAGCAGGGCGGGTTCGCCAAAGCCGTGGAGCTGTGCAACGGGAGCGGCTTCTGCCGCAAAAAGACCGGCGGGACGATGTGCCCCTCTTACATGGTCACCCTCGACGAGCAGGACACGACGCGGGCACGGGCGAACATGCTCCGCTCCGTGATCGAGGGCACGCTCCCGCCCGACGCGTTGACGGGGGAGCGGATGCGGGAGGTGATGGACCTCTGCGTCGGGTGCAAGGCGTGCAAGACGGAGTGCCCCTCCCAGGTCGACGTCGCCAGCATGAAGACCGAGGTCCTCTACCAGTCGGGCAAAGAGTACGGCTTCTCCCTCCGCCAGAGGGCCGCCGGGCACATAAGGACCCAGCTCGCCCTCGCCTCCCGCGCGCCCGCGCTCTTCAACTTCGTCGGCAAGACCCGTCTCGCCAGACGCGCGGCTGCTCTTGCGGGCATAGACCCGCGCCGGACGCTGCCGGGGGTGACGCACAAGACGTTCTCGAGGCGGTTCCCGGGGCTGCCGCAGGGGGAAGGCCCCGTCGAGATCGCGCTCTTCAACGACACCTGGAACGAGTACCAGAGGCCGGAGATCGGCTCCGGCGCCACCCGCCTCTTCGCCGCCGCCGGCGCGAAGGTCCTGCTGCCGGAGGTCGTCTGCTGCGGCAGGCCGATGCTCTCGGAGGGCCTCGTCGAACAGGCGCGAAAGAACGCCAGGCGCAACCTCGACATCCTCACGCCCCTCGTCGAGCGCGGCGTCCCGCTCGTCGGCCTGGAGCCGAGCTGCATCCTGACGATGCGCGACGACTACAGAAAGCTCCTGCCGGACGACCCGCGCGTCGAGGGGCTCGCGGAGGCCACCCGCCTCTTCGAGGAGGCGGTGCTCGAGCTGGAGGAAGACCTCCCCCTCATAGAGGGCTCCTCCGTTCTCCTGCACGGGCATTGCCACCAGAAGGCGCTCGTTGGCACGGGGCCGACGGAGAGGGGGGGGGGGCGGG
>DASYWA010000179.1:0-7752 GCA_035936475.1 Rubrobacter sp.
CCAGATACTCCAGCTGGCGTCGGAGGGCCGGATAGACGCGGCGCTGGCGACGAAGAGGGACCGCTTCTACAGGTCTCGATTACTCAGGCTGGCGACGGATGAGGATTTCAAGGAACTAGGCGTGCGCCTCGTGGCCCTCGACGACACCGGAAACATGATTGGCGACTCAGTACTGGATTCGTTCGCGGAGTGGGAGAGGGAAGTTATCACCCAGCGCACCCGCGACGGGAGGTTAAAGAAGGCCCGTAAAGGCGAGGTACCGGGCGGAGGGTACGCCCCGTTCGGCTTCTCGTGGGGGCGCAACGACAACGACAAGCGGGCCGCGCTGGTAGTGAACCAGGATATGCCCACGGTGAGACGGATCTTCGATATGGTTGCCAGTGGCGACACCTTGGGGAAGATAGCCGAGTCTTTGAAGGGCGTGCCTACCCCACGCGGCGGCACAATGTGGTACCCGAACACCTTGGCCCGGATCGTCCGCAACGAGGTCTACAAGGGCGTCTACTACTACGGCAAGGAACGGGCCGAGAGAACCCCCGGACGGAAGATCAAGGTTCGCAAAACACCCCTACCCCGCGACCAATGGATAGCCGTGCCCGTCGCGGATTCAGGTATACCCCACGAGGTCATTGACGAGGCTAGGCGCAAGCTGGACGCGAAATATCGACCGCGCCCCACAGCCGTGAACACGTTTGAATTGGGCGGGATGCTCTCATGCTCTATCTGCGGCTGCCGTATTACCGGGTATAGCGGTGGGCACGACGCCAGAGGGAACCCGTACAGGTATTACGTTTGCAACAAGCGAAACAGGATCACGAGCCAGTGCCCTAAAGGTGCAAGTTGGAACGCGGGGAAACTGGAGAAGGAGGTTATGCGCCGGGTAGAGTCCTTTCTGCAAGACCCCGAAGCCGTGCGGATCACGCTGGATAAGGCGATAGAGGAACTAGGCTCGGGAAATCCGGCACCGTGGTTGCTGAAAGTTGAGGAGTGCGACCGGAGACGAGCCGCTTATCAGGACCAACAGGCGGACGGATTGATGAGCAAAGACGAACTCCGGGCCAGACTCGACAAGCTGGCCCAGGAGCGGGAGTTCGCCGCCTCTCAGCTACGGGACACAGAAGCCTCTCAGAAGCGTCAGGATGCCCTCAGAAGCACGCGGGACAGCCTGCTGGGGGTCTACAAGGACGGGATTGTCTACGACGGTTTGAACTACCTCACCGCCGAGATTAGGAGGGAGATATATTCGTCCCTATCCCTAACCGGCGTGCTATCTGCAGACGGGGTAGAGTTGACCACGGAAGTTACCGAGTACGCCCTCAGGCTGACCAAGGCGGTCCAGGAGTGGGCAAAGGATCAGGACGTGTACGGCGGACAAAACGTGGCGGACAAACTGCTGCAAGGGGGTGTTCTTGTCAGTACACCGTTACGTCTCTCGGGACGACGGCGAGGGTGAGGACGACCATCGCGACCGACACCTCCACGAGCGAGGAGCCGGTCCCGTCCGCCCACCTACTCGTAGACGATCGGGCCAATCCGGACCCTCGCCGTGGCGGCCTGGAAGACGAGGCCGCAAGACGGGCTGCCGTCTTCGGAGCTGACCCTGACCGTACCGTTCGTCCCCGGGCGCAGGGTCCTCGCCGTCCCGTTGGAGCTGAACTCGATGGTGCGCGTGGCCTCGGGACCACAGCGGCTCGGGGGGACGACGGCGTCGGGGTCGCCGCCGGAGCAGTCGGGGTCGAAGGTGACGTCCTTTACCTTCGTGCCGGCCGGCAACTCCCTGGGCTCGGGGGGCACCCCGGGTGCCAGGGCGGGGGAGCCGTCGCCGGCGTCGTACGCGGTCTTCAGCTTGACGAGGCAGTAGTCCGCCCCGGAGCAGGCCGCGAGCGGCGCGCCATCGTGCGTGAGCACCACGCGCCAGTCCGTCAGCTGCTGGGTGGCGCTGGTGTGGGCAAGCCTCATGTCGGCGGCGAGCTGGCCGGCGGCGGCCTCGACCCGCCAGCGCTCCAGCAGGGCGAGGAAGATTATCAGGGAGATCGCGGCGAGCAGGCCCGTGATGGCGACGGCGGTCAGGGCCTCGGGCAGCGTGTAGCCCCGCCGGTCCTTGCAGACGTTCTTGAGGCTTGCCCCGCGCACGGCACCGTTATCGGCGCGGGGCGGCGGCGCTTTTAGTCAGCGGCGCTCGATGAACTCGATGCGGTAGCCGTCGGGGTCGCGGACGAAGAAGATGCGCGTGCCGCTGCTCATGGCGTGCGGTCGGCTCTCGAAGTCCACGCCGCCGGCCGCCTCCAGCTTCTCGGCCAGGGCGTCGAGGTCCTCGACGGCGAAGGCGACGTGGCTGTAGCCGGTGCCGAGCTCGTAGGGCTGCTGCTGATCGTGGTTGAGGGTAAGCTCCAGCCGGGGCTCGGGGTCGCCGGGGACGGCGAGGAAGGCGTTGGTGGCGTCGTCGCCGATGGGCACCTGGCGGGCGAGCTCCAGGCCGAGCTTGTTGGTGTAGAAATCTATGGACTTGTCCAGATCGAAGACCCTGTAGCAGGTGTGGACGTACTGCATCGCTCGCTCCTTTGTCGCTTCGCCGGCTTGTCGGCCCGCCTCCTCTGGAGGCTCTCGGCGCGCCGCGGCCTCCGCTCCCAGCCGTCAGCTCTTGCCGTCGGGATCATTGTAGCGGTTGGGCGGGGTTCCCTGGGGTGGCGGGGTTACTGCGGCGGGGCCCGGGTTCCGACCTTCGTGAGGTCCACGCGGTAGAGGTTGTAGCGGTCGCTCGGTTCGTCTTGCGGCTCGAAGCCCGGCAGCCTCCCGAGCGCCGCGTCGAGGGGGGAGCCGGCGTCGACCATCACCAGGTCCACGCTGTAGCGGCGCAGGATCTCCGCGCCCCGTGCGAGGGTGGTGCCGTCGAAGAACTCCCGGACGTCCACGGCACCTCGCGGGACCTCTATCTCCCCCGGCACCCGCTCCTCCAACCTGGGGAGGGCGTTCAAAACGAGGCTGCCCCTGCGGCTCACCACGTTGGCCTCAGAAGAGTAGGCCGGGATACGGGCGCCGAGAAGGTCAGGGGCGAGCACGACCTTGGGCGAGTCGATCTCGTCCCGGAACCAGAGATAGAGGGGATCCACGGGATAGAAGCCGGCCTCCCTGGAGGCCTCCTTGTGCTCCAGTATCGGTTTCATACCCTCGGACACCCAGGGCACGGCCGCGGCAGAGAGGACGACCACCACCAGGGGCGGCAGGACCGGGCCAAGGAGGTTCACCCGCCCCCCGATCCAGCCGAGCGCCGTCCAGGCCAGCCACCCGAAGGCCAGGAGGGCGGCCAGGGGGATGGGCCAGGCGAGGCGCCAGATCTGGCCCGGCAGGACGAGCTCGTCGCCGAGGGGGGTGGTTACCGGGGGCACGTAGACGGCGAAGGTCGTGAGGAGCATGGTCCCGAGGAGCAGCTGGGCGGCTACGCTCCGCTCCACGCGCCAGAGCAGGAACGGCACGCTGGCCAGGAAGGCCACGGCGAGGATGGGGTCGAGCAGCAGGGACGGGTGCATCATGTAAGAGCCGTCGGCGAACTCGAAGATGCGGGCCCGCTCCGGGCTGACGAAGACCATGTTCCTGAGCACGTCCGGGTCGCCTGAGTTTATGTCCGAGTCCGCGAGCACGTCGGTGAGGGGTCTCCCGGTGAAGACCGGGACGGAGACGGCCGGAAGGACCATGAAGACCACGCCGGCCAGGCCCATCGCCGAGACCCTCCCCCAGGAGGCGCGGCTCCTCGGGTTCGACGCGAGGTGCATGATGCCGAAACCCGCCATCGACAGCCCGATTATGGCGAACCCTATGGGGTGAACGGCCAGCACGGCGCACAGCGCCAACGCGAAGCACCCGAAGTACCGCCTCCCCCCTCCCTCGAGAAACGCCGCCGCGAAGGCCAGCGCCAGCGGCAGGAAGAGGAACTTCGTGGCGAGCTTGTCCTCCGGCAGGCGCTGGACGAACTCGCCCCCGAAGGTGAAGCGCGACTGGCCGAGGTGGACGAGAAAGAACAGGGCATAGAGGCAGCCGCAGAAAAGCGCGGCCCTCTCGCTCCGGAGCAGGACGCGCGCCAGGGCGTAGAAGGCGAGGAGCGCCACGGCGACCAGCACGGGGTTAAGGTAGGAGAAGATGAAGTCTATCGGGTCGACCCCCGAGACCCTCGAGAGGGCGGCCTGCTCCACGAGCCAGCCGTTGATCTTGGCCCGCGAGAGCCCCACCTCCCCCCCGAAGAACGGCTCGGCAGCTCCCAGGCCGCCCGGGCCCAGGTACGCCCGGACCCACGCCAGGTAGACCCAGATGTCCCCGAAGGAGCTCGGCGCGGTGATCCGCGCGATGTAGGCCAGCGCCCCGGCGAGCAGCACGAACGGCGCCCACATCACACCCCCGCGGTCGGCGACGAGGGGCTCGGTCTCTTCTCCGGGACGGAACCTGCCAAAGGCGACGACGGCCGCAGCGAGCAGGGCGGCGACGACCAGCGCGCCGGAGACCCACAGGTACGCTTCGAGGCTGGCGTCGAAGATGAGCAGGGGCACGGCCAGGAGCGCGAACGCCCCGACGCCGAGCACGAAGCCCGCCGGCACAAGCGCGGCCCCGGAGAAGTACCCGTTCAGGAACCAGCGGGCCAGCAGCAACCCGGGCGCGAGCAATAGGAACAGGGCCGCCGCGACCGTGACGCCCGGCAGCGCCGCGAGGGCGTCCCGCAACGGCCCGACCGCCACGAGCGCCGCCCCGCCCAACAGCGCGACGCCAGCCTCGAAGGGACGAAATCGTGTCCGGATCTCGCCCATTACCCCCTCGGGCGGGGGGGCCTCACGCCGCCCTCCCGGGAACCCGGGCCCGTCAAGAATCGTCCCCCCGGCGCCGTTCTATCTCGGCCGTCATGATCCGGCCCATCGGCCCTCCCGAGCGGTCCTCCCCCCGCACGCCGACGTAGGGCTCGGTGGTCTCCACCTCGATGACGGTCTCGAAGCCGCGCCGGGGGACGGAGTTGACGAGCCTGAGATCGTCGGGTGCGGGTCCGGCGAACACCTGCCAGGCCGCCACCTCAGTAGCGCCGTTCCAGCTCGCGTAGAGCGTCGTTTTGCCCTCCCGACCGCCCGCGGTCGTCACGGTGGGTGCGTCGTCGGGCCGGCCGCTCCACGGCAGCCGGAAGGCCCGGTAGGACTCCCCCCACGGCGCGAAGGCGGCGTGAAAGAGGATCTCCCCCTCGTGCGAGAACTCCGAGAAGTACGGCTCGCTGCCCCAGCCGACGAACACGTTGCCGTCGGGCAGGATTTGCACGTTGCCCTGGGTGTCGGCGATGGGCATGCCGGCGGGCGCGAAGTACTCGCGCACCAGCGCCGCCTTCATCGCCTCCTCGTCCACCTCCAGCACCACGGCGCGGGAACGGTCCTCCTCGCCCTTCGGACCGTAGTTGTCGAAGAGGGTGATGGTGCCGTCGGGCCGGCGGCGGGCGTCGTGCTGGTAGGCAAAATCGGTGCCCTCCCCCATCTCGAAGTCGCTCCTCTTGCCGCCCAGGCGCCAGATCACCTCGCCGCTCTGGCGGTCGATCTTGTAGACGGCGGAGGTCCTGCGGGCGGAGACGAGGAGGTTGCCGTCCGTGTCCACGTCTACGGAGTTTATGTGGAAGTAGTCGAAGCGGTTCGTTGGTACGTTCACGGGATCGTAGTAGGACTCTCCTACGTCGACGTGCTCCAAGCTGTGCCACTCGAAGAGGACCTCGCCGGTCTCTATGTCTATCTCCTGGACCACCCCATCCATGACCAGCCCGTCCTTGGGCCCGCCGTAGGCGGAGAGGTCCATCGGCGTCTCGGCGTAGATCGTGACGAGGGCGGTGCCGCGGGCGGAGATCAGGAACTCGTGGTGGTCGCCGTTGAGGCCGTTGCCGGCCCTGACCCGTGCGACCTCCCGGTAGGACTCGTCGAAGACGACGTACTCGCCGTCGCCGAAGCCGTCGTGGACGCCCTCCCACCAGGTAATGACCGGCCTGCCCTTGTAGCTCTGCGCCTTGAAGTCCATCGTGTCGGGCTCGCCGGGCGGGGCCGGGCGGAACCACACCGGCCGCCCGTCGTTGTCGACGATCATCGGCCCGTCCTGGCCGGGGCCCGTCTCGTCGGGGTCCTTTTTCGGGGCGAGGAAGATGTAGCCGGGGGCGGTCCCGCGCCGGTTCTCCAGCACGCGCACCGCGGGCGGCCTCAGGTCGGGGCGCGACCGGAAGACCCACGCCTCCTGAGGCCTCCGGAGAGACGCGGAGGTAGCCCGTCCGGGGTCGGTCGACCCGCCGCAACCCGCGACGCCCGTCAGCGCCAGCCCCGCAGCGCCGGCCGCCGCCGCCACAAGGAACCCACGACGCGTGGTCTTCTGCCCCAACTGTTCGCTCCTCTCCGTCGCCTGTACGCGCCTCGCCCTCAACGGCATCCCGAAACTATACGTCAACATCGGCCGGATGGATCGCGAGTCCGGCACAATCTTCCCCTCCCGCGGGCTACGGGTGCTAAGCTTGCACGATGGAGAAGGTCACGGGCGGCCCGCCGGAGAGCCCGACCCGCAGGGCGGCCAGGATCGCGCGGGTCGGGGCCCGCTACGGGTTCGGGTTCGTCTTCGGCGGCCGCCTCTCCCGCCGCCGCGGGCCGGCCGACACCGGGCGCATCGGGCCCCGGCTGCGCCTCTCTTTAGAGGAGCTCGGGCCCACCTTCGTGGAGTTCGGGAGGTTTCTCTCCGCCCGTGGCGACCTCATCCCGCCGGACGTGGCCGCGGAGCTCGCCCGCGCCGCCGCCCCCGCGAGCCCGGTACCCTTCGCCGAGACGAGGGCCGTCCTAGAGCGGGAACTCGGCAACACGCTCGAACGCCTCTTCGTCTCCTTCGAGGAGGCGCCGGCGAGGACCGGACCGTTCACCCAGGCCCACCGGGCGACGCTGCCGGGGGGGCGGCCGGCGCTCGTGGTCCTGGACCGGCCCGGCATCCGCCGCGACCTCCTGGCGATGCGGCCGGTGGCGGACCTCACGCGGCGCAGGATCGGCGCGCAGCTCCCGCTGGACCCGAACCTCTCCGTCTCCGAGTTCACCGCCCACGTCAACCACCGCCGCGACATGTTCTCGGCCGCCAGGATCTCCAACCGCCTGCGGGAGATGGGCGCCTTCGCCTTGCGCGTCCCGGAGAGCTACCGGAGCCTCTCCACCGGCCGCTGCGCCACCTTCGAGGCGCCGGCCGCCCCCGAGGCCCCGGACGGGGCCGCGAACCGCAAGGTGGCCGGCGCCCTCGTGCGGCTCGCGCTCCTCGAAGGCATCTTCCTCGCCGACCCGTCCCCGGGGCGTTTCGCGGTGGACGGTGCCACCGGGGAGGTCTGGCTTCTGGACCCGACGGAGACCTTCTCGCTGGACCCGGAGAGGCTGCGCGGGGTGGCCGAGGTACTCGCGGCCGTCCGGCGGGGGGACGTGGACGGTATCGTGCGGGCCCTTCCGCTCGCGGGAGGCTCCGTCCCCCGCGACGACGCCGACCTCCGGCGCGAGCTCCGGGAGACGCTTGGCTCCCTCGGGGGCCCGCTCTGGGAGGAGCACCCCCTGGCGACGGTGCGGGCGCAGGCCCTGGAGGCCCTGCGGCGCGGCGGCGCCAGGCTGCACGACGAGGTGGCGCAGGCGGCCAGCTCCCTGGTGGCCGCGGAGCGCCTCTCCGGCAAGGAGACCCGGACGGCGGCCGAGGCGGCGCAGGCGCTCGTCTCCCGCCACAGGGACCCGGGCCCCCGGGGGG
>DASYWA010000180.1:0-2858 GCA_035936475.1 Rubrobacter sp.
TTACGCAAAACTGGAGTACCTGAACCCCTCCGGCTCCATCAAGGCCCGCATCGCCAAGTACATGGTAGAGAAGGCCGAGAGCGAAGGCCTGCTCAAGCCCGGCGACACCATCGTCGAGGCCACCAGCGGCAACACCGGCAACGCCCTCGCGATGGTCGCAGCGATCAAAGGCTACCGGATGCTCGTCGTCATGCCGACTGGCCTCTCCGGCGAAAGGGTCGCGATAAGCCGGGCCTTCGGCGCGGAGGTCCTGGAGGTCGGGCGCTTCCACGTCAACGAGGCGCTCGAGAAGGCCCGGGAACTGGGGCGGAGGGCGGGCTACTTCAACCCGGCCCAGTTCGACAGCGAGTGGAACGTCGAGGAGAATCGCACCTGGCTCGGGCCGGAGATACTGGCGCAGCTACCCGAGGGCGTCGTCCCCGATGCCCTGGTTATGGGCGTCGGGACCGGCGGCACGCTCGTGGGGGTGGGCCAGGCCTTCCGCGAGGCGAACCCGGACGTGAAGCTTTTCGCGATGGAGCCCGAGGAGTCGTGCACCATCTTGTGCGGCGAGGTCGGGGAGCACCTGGTGGAGGGCATCGCCGACGGCTTCGTCCCCGGCATCTTCGAGCGCCACCGGGGCCTGGTGGACGGCGTGTACCCCGTCGCCTCCGGGGAGGCTGTCGAAGCGATGCGGTGGCTGGCCAGGGAGCACGGGCTCTTCGTCGGGCCTTCCAGCGGGGCGAACCTGGTGGCGGCGCGGCGCATTCGGGAGGAGCACCCGGAGCTGGGAAACATCGTCACGCTCTTCTGCGACGAGGGCGAGAAGTACATAAGCGAGCACTTTCGCAAGACCGAGGGAGGAGGAGATGCGACGAAGTAGCTGTGATCCCAGTTGATGAATCGTACAAGCGGCCCCCGATCGGCGGCCGCGGAGAACCAAGAAAGGAGACATTCGCGATGGCGGTAAACGACAACCCGGGCATCCTGCAGTACACGAGGCTATTCAAGTCCCCGTACTTCTACGGCTCGCGTCGGCACGGGGTCCAGAAGTACAGCGTCTACAACCACCACTACCACCCGCGCTACTACAGAGACCCGGTCGAGGAGTACTGGCAGCTCCTTAACGGCGTCACGATGTGGGACGTCGGGGGGGCGGAGCGGCAGGTGGAGATCACCGGCCCCGACGCCTTCGAGTTCACGAACATGCTCACCCCACGCGACCTCAACAAGTGCAACGTCGAACAGTGCAAGTACGCCTTTATCACGAATGCTCAGGGCGGCATTATCAACGACCCGGTGCTCTTGCGCCTCGAGGAGAACCACTTCTGGCTCTCTTTGGCCGACAGCGACGTGCTGCTCTGGGCACAGGGTCTCGCTTACAACGCGGGGATGGACGTGGAGATCCGAGAGCCCGACGTGGGCCCGATGCAGGTTCAAGGGCCAAAATCCAAGGAGGTTATGACCGACCTGTTCGGCGAGAGCATCCTGGAGGTCCCCTACTATTACATGGTCCACAGGGAGCTCGACGGGATGGAGTTGGTCATCTCGCGCACCGGTTACTCCGGTGAGCTCGGCTACGAACTCTACCTCAAGAACGCCAGCCGCGACGGCCTCAAGCTCTGGGACCGGGTACTGCAGGCCGGCGAGCCGCACGAGATAAGTCCGATCGGGCCGTGCCACATACGCAGGATCGAGGGCGGTATTTTGGCCCTGGGCTGCGACATGTGGTACGACACCAACCCCTACGAGGTCGGCTACGGCTACAAGTGGATGGTCGAGCTCGCGCAGGAGCAGGACTTTATCGGCAGGGAGGCGCTGAAGAGGATCAGCGAGGAGGGCGTCAGCCGCAAGCTGGTCGGCGTCGAGCTCGGGGGTAGCAAGCTCGGGTCGTACAACGACGGCTCGATGATCGACTACTTCCCGGTCTACAAGAACGGCGAGAGGGTAGGGAAGGTCACCTCGGCCTGCTACTCCCCGCGCCTGGAGAAGAATATCGGGTTCGCCATGGTGCCCGTCGAGTACAGCGAGATCGGCATCGACCTCGAGGTCGAGCGCCCGGAGGAGACGGTCTCGGCCGTCGTGGCCGACCGGGTCTTCTTCAAGCCGGAGCCGGCCGAGCAGGAGTTGAGCGCCGCGAGCTCCAACCAGGGGGCCTAGGGCCGTAAGGGGGCCCGCGGGTGGGCCGGCGGAGAACGCGACCGCCCTCCGCCCGCGGGCATCCGTTGCCCCAGGGACGTTGCTTGTCGGAGGGATGACCGGAAGAGCATGATGGAGCAGAGAACAAAGGACAACGGGAAGGCGAGGGAGGCGGTCGCCGAGGCCCTGCGGCGGCCCAGGTACGAGGTGATCCCGCTCCAGGGGACCGAGGAGCAGGTCGTCGACCACGTTCCCAAGGACATCAAGCTCACGGTGACGGCCTCGCCGAAGAAGGGCGTCGAAGGCACGCTGGATCTCGCCGAGCGGCTGTCGAAGCGGGGCTACGAGACGGCGCCGCACCTCTCGGCCCGGCTCATAAGGGACGAGGCGCACCTCGAGGACGTACTCGCACGGCTGCGCGAGTGTGGCATACGGGACGTCTTCGTCGTCGCGGGCGACGCCGAGGAGGCCGCCGGCAAGTTCGCCGGCGCGGGCGAGCTTTTGTCGGCGATGGCGAAGCTAGACCACGGCCTCGACGAGGTCGGTATCACCGGGTACCCGGAGAGCCATCCCTTCATCAGCGACGAGGACACGATAAAGGCCATGTACGAGAAGGAGCCCTACGCTACCTACATCGTCAGCCAGATAACCTTCGACGCGCCAACCATCGTCGGCTGGGCCCGGAGCGTACGGGCGCGGGGCGTCGAGCTGCCGATCTACGTCGGGATGCCCGGCGCCGT
>DASYWA010000181.1:0-5876 GCA_035936475.1 Rubrobacter sp.
TACCCACGAGGCCTTGGGACTGGCGACGGGCCGCGAGATGGTCGAGTATCCCCCGGCGAGGCGGCACGTAGACGAGGCGTTCGAGCGTTTCACCGGGCGCAGGCCGCCCCCCTCGGCCTACAAGCAGGCCCTCTTCCCCGACGGCTCCGAGCTCATCGCCAACCCTTTGGGTACCGCGATGGGCGCGCTACTCGAGCTAGAGGGTACGCTCTTCGCCACGCTACCCGGCGTACCCTCGGAGATGAAGAGGATGTTCGAGGAGACGCTGGAGCCCGTGATCGGAAAGCGGAGCGAAGGCGTGATCGTCTCCCGGCTGCTTCGATTCGCCGGGATCAGCGAGGAAGAGATGTCCGAGGTGATCCGAGACTTTCTCGACTGCTCGGATCCCACGGTCGCCCCTATAATTGGTCCGGGCGAGGTCGGCGAGGGCGAGGTCCAACTTCGCGTTACCACCAGCGCCCCGACACGCACGGAGGCCGAGGACAAGATAGGACCCGTAGCCGAGGAGCTCCTCTTCCGCTTGCGGGAACACCGTCTATTGGAACAAGGGACGGACTACGACCGGGAAATCCCCGCCGAGCAGGTTCTGGGTACTGCCGAGGCATCACGGCCGGCAGCTGCTAACGCCCTAGGAGGGATGGAGACAGAGGCTGGTGTAAAGTGGGAAGGAGACCTGACGAGGGAGGAGGACGAGCAGACATGAGCGACCAGGCTCCATGCCCACGGTGCCGGCACGCCAACCCACCGGAGAACCGCTTCTGTGGCTCATGCGGCGCCTCGTTGGGAGCTGGCAACGAGCTCGTAGCGCATCGGGGAGGCACCCCAACCGTAAAGAGTCGCGCCCTGCCCGCGAAGCTGGGGCCCGCCGGCAACGCGGTCGCCGTGGGGTTGGCGGCGTTAGCCTTGCGGGCAGGACTGTCCTGGCTGCGCCGCAGGACGGCAGTAGAAGCCCGGCCATCGACGTCGACCGCCCGAACCTCAGGTACCGCCGTGTCCGAGCGCCTCTTAGTTCAGAGCCTGGAAGAGGTCCTCATCGAGGAGTTGGAGGCAGGCCGCCGAAGTCAGGCCTTCACCTGGCAAGCGATCCGCTCGATAGTTATCACGGAGCCCATCGACAGGCGAAGTCGCGGCTGAGACCGGGATAGCCGGTGGTTCTGCCACGAGAGCGCCCGTAGACGAGAGTCACCGCCTCCAAGCGGCGCCCGAATCTTGTGGGGATCGTAGCCGGAGTCCGACGACATTCGAGGTGGCGTTCAAAGCCGCCTCAAAACTCCGTTAGGCGGCAGGGATCATACAACGAGGGCGAAGGAAGCTGCTGGCCAACCCTAGGAGCCCTTGAAACGGCTTCTACGTGTGTCCCCACACCCGATTCTTCCCGTCGCGCCTAAAGGAGGACGTTGCGGCGGAATGAATAGGCCACGTAGGCCACGGGATCTATCGTTCACTACCACCCTCGACGGCCGCGGCCATGCTGCGCAGGGAGCCGATCGCGAACCGTCTTTGGACCAGGCGCACGAACGGCCGACCCGCCTTGGCCAGCGGGTTGGCCGGGCGCGCGAAGGCGAACACCTCGTACCACACCGAGTCGTCCGCGCGGTGCCACTCCACCGTGAAGCGCTCCTCTCCCCGCTCGACGTGCCCGGGCAGCGTGCCGAACGCGAACCCGTAGCGCCTCCGCGATGGCCCCTCCTCCTCGAGGACATAGGCGATCCGGCAGGCGTTCAGCGACCACACCCCGAGGTGGCGGCCGAGCACCCCCACGACGGTGCCCTCCGCAACGGGGGCGTCGGGCCAGCAAATCTTCGTCCATCCCAGTTCGTACATCTTCCAGCGCCGGAGGGCTTCGATCGCCCGCGCGAACGCCTCCTGCCCCGTGCCCAGTCGCCCCCTGTGGTGGTTGACGGGGTAGCCGGGCGGTGCCCCGTCGCGCGAGGCGCCCACCTCGGGGTAGGAGAAGGGCAGGGAGCGCTGCTCGTCGAGGAAGCGCCTAACCTGCGCGTCGGGGGGTTCTCGGAGCAGTATCACGTTCCTCCTACCGGGCTGGATGGTAGCGAATTATGCTCCCTAGTTTCTCCTTTCGCCACGGATAGGGATCGCTCCCGCTTTAGACGTCAACCCCGAAACGGACGCCCTTGATGATCAGCAACAATCCTACGAGTAGGATCACCCTTGCGTAGACGACCAAGGGGATGATCGACCCCCGGTTCGAGGGCCACCGATGGGACGATCGGTAGACCGTTCCGGGGTGGTATCTTTGCGCCAGAGTTCGGTTCGAGGGGGGTGAAGGCCACCGGCCTCTCCTCGGGCACCGTTACCGGAGGAGGCGAGCGGCGTGTCGACGCGGGCAGATGGGTACACCCTGGGGGTCGAAGAAGAGTTCCAGATCGTAGATGCCGAGACTGGGGGGATGAGCCCCCGGGGCAAGAACGTCCTGCGGCGGGCGCGGGAGGTTCTGGGCGACGGGGTCGCGCCCGAGATGCTGGTCTCCCAGATCGAGGTTATGACCCCCGTCTGCAGCACGCTCGCGGAGGTGCGCTCGGAGATCCTGCGCCTGCGGAGCGGCGTCATAGAGGCGTCGGCGGCCGAGGGGAGCAGGATCGCCGCCGCGAGCACGCACCCGTCGGCGCACTGGAGGGAGCAGGAGCTCACCCCGAAGGAGCGTTACGAGGGGATCGTGGACAGATTCGGGCGGCTGGCGGAGCAGCAGCTCTCCTTCGGCTTCCACGTGCACGTCGGCCTGAAAGAGCGTGAGGTCGCGGTGGAGGTCCTGAACCGGCTGCGCCCGTGGCTGGCGCCGCTGCTCGCGCTCTCGGCCAACTCCCCCTTCTGGCTGGGCGCGGACTCCGGCTACGCCAGCTACCGTACCCAGGTCTGGGGCCGCTTCCCGACGGCGGGACCGCCCGCGCCCTTCGCGTCGCTCGCCGAGCACGACGCCCTCGTCAGGGCGCTCGTGGAGTCCGGTGCCGTTCCCGACGCCGCCGGGATCTACTGGGACGCGCGCCTCCCGCAAAAGCTCGAGACGGTCGAAATCCGGGTCGCCGACGTGTGCACCAAGGTGGACGAGGCCGTTATGCTCGCGGGCCTCTGCCGCGCCCTCGTGCGCACCTGCCGCGAGCGGGCCGAACGCGAGGAGCCCTACCCGAACGCCCGCCCGGAGCTCGTGCGCGCCGCCCACTTCGTCGCCTCCCGCCACGGCCTCGACGCGGACCTCGTGGACGTCGAGACCCGGCGGTCCGTCCCGGCGCGGGAGATGGTCGAGAAGCTGCTCACTTTCACGCGCCCGGCGCTCGAAGAGTTCGGCGACTGGGAGGAGGTCTCTTCGCTCGTGGGCGAAACCCTTCGGGGAGGCAACGGCGCGAGTCGCCAGCGCCGGGCCTACGGACGCGCGGGGCGGCTCGAAGAGGTGGTAGGCATGCTGATCGAGGAGACGGCGCAGGGGACGAACCCGGTATGAACCAGGCCGGTAACGGCGGCCCCCTTGCCGGGCGGGTGGCGGTGAAAGGACATCGGGTCCGTCCCGAGTTCCGCCTCGAGCCGCCTCAAGCTCAATGCACCCATCCCCTCCTCGTCGACCACGGGTGACGCTGCTCCGAGGACGCGCTCGCGACTCAGCCGCTCTTGTCTTCTTTACCGGATAGGCTCCAAGACAGACCCGCAGAGTTCTTCGCTCAAGGCCCAAAGCCTCCTCCTGGCTTGCGGCTCGTAGGCCTGCCGGTTCGCGCGCCTCGCGCGTCCCGTCGAAGTAGCGGCCCGTCACCCCTTCGAACTCCGGCGAGGCGGCCAGGCGGACGACAGCCTCGGCCCCCTCCTCTACCGTGCTCATGGTGTAGCCGAACGTCTGGAGAACCATCTTGGTGTCCATGAGGGAGGCCGGGTGCAGGGCGTTCACCGTCACGCCGGTGTCCCGGAGGCGCTCTGCCAGCTCGAAGGTGAACACGACCTGGGCGAGCTTGCTCTGGGTGTACGCCCTCATGGCGTCGTAGCCCTTCTCCAGCATGGGGTCGTCGAAGTCTATCGGGCTCTGCCCCGCAGAGGCGACGTTGACTATCCGGGCCGGGGCGGACGCGCGAAGCAGCGGCAGGAGTAGGACTGTGAGCAGGAAGTGGGAGAGGTGGTTGACGGCGAAGGTGAGCTCGTGGCCGTCCTCGCTCTCCTCGCGCTCTCAGGAGATTATGCCGGCGTTGTTGACGAGCACGTCGAGGCGGTCGTGCTCCGACAGGACCTGCTCGGCCATCTCTCGCACCTCGCCGAGCGAGGAGAGGTCTGCCAGGTAGGAGCCCAGCTTCTCGCCGCCCGTCTCCCTCCTCAGCTCCTCGAGAGTGGCTCCGAGGCGTTCGGGGTTGCGGCCGTGCAGCAGCACGGTGGCGCCCATCCCGGCGAGCTCTCGGGCGACGCGCCTGCCCAGGCCATCGGTGGCGCCCGTCACCAGTACCGTCGCCTGTGCGGCGTCTCTCACGATCACTCCCTTCCGGCTACGACTTCACAGGCTGCCAGCCTTCTCCACCTGGTAGCATAGTTCCTCGAAGCTGCCGGTCTTGTCGCGCTGACCAGATTCGAGTCTAGACCAGTCGATCATTCAGACGCGCTCTTTGCCGATAACTGCAACGACTCACGGGGGCTTCGCAAGTTGTTCACCGTTCCACGCCACTCTCGTGGCCGTCATTACCGTGGTGCTTATACAAAGTGGACCTCCCGAGAGAACTTCAGCGTTGTCCTAAACTCGGGACGGTCCGCCTTACGCGACGAGATCTGCTCCTCGAAGAACCGCTTGCAGCCCAATACCTCGAGGTTCCTGCGTTGGGTCTCCATGTTCCAGTCTTTCTCATCTTGAAGTAACCGGTCCTCACAGGCCTATTGTCCTAGAAACTTTGCTGTGTGTACATATGGAGACTCGGGAGACGAGTTCCCGCATCGAGCGTTATGCAGACGGTACCGTCCTGGCCAACTCCCTTGTTGATCAACTCTGCCAATGCCGGATTGGACCAAAGCTTTTCGACATACGTTCATAGAATTCGACCATGACCCCGTGCGTATCGGCAGGGGTCCACTGGGGTCTGGCGAAAATACCGAAAAGCGAAAGCCCCATAAAATGGGGCCGAAGCGGGGCTGCCGCTTTCTCATGGCTTGCTCCTTCCTATGATTCGTGTGCCTCCACCATAACCGTGTTGGGAGCCGAGTCCGCAAGGCTTACCGCTCCTTTACCATCCCTTTACTCCCCGCCAACAGTGGTCGGTCCCCCGCTTGCAGTGGTCCGGTCCAATATGCTGGTAATGATCAAGGCCCTCGATGGGAGGCCAGGAGTGGGCGAAGGACAGGGCGGGGGCCAGGGCGGCGGTGGGCAGAGCACCGGGCAAGCGATCAAGTTCCGCCGGGTCACCGAGGCGCGTCCCAACTGGAGCGAGCAGCAAAGGGGAGAGCATGGCCGCTTCACGCCCCAGATCATCCTCGACGACGGGGCGGAAGAATAGGTGCTGCACCCGCCGAATCGTGACATCAGGGTGCTTATCGATCTGATCGAAGCAACGGAGAGTGTGTACTTCGACACGGAGCGCTTGGTGCTCGGCTTCCGCGACGTAGCTTAGAGAGAGGGGTGGGGGCGGCATGCCAAGGGAACGATCAAATGCTTTCTGGCAGAAGGTGAACTCCGGCTTCTGGTTCTTGCCCGCGCTCTTCGTCGCGGGTGGCATCGTCTTGTACGCCGTCACCCTTACCCTGGACCAGCGCACCTTCACGAGCCTCTCTGCCCTCCCGATAGTGTTCTCGGGAGGGGCCTCGGCCGCCCGCTCGGTGCTCGCCGCCATCTCGGGGAGCCTCATATCGGTCATAACCACGGCCTTCTCTCTCACCATCGTCGCGTTCGTGCTGGCCTCCGGCCA
>DASYWA010000182.1:0-3888 GCA_035936475.1 Rubrobacter sp.
GGAGGCTGTCCGCGACGCCCTGGACCGGCTGGGAGTGGACTACCGGTTCGCCCGCGCGGAGCCCGAGGAGGACCGCTTCCCGCAGACGGCCTACTTCTACGTCCCCGAGGCCGCCGTGGACGCCGTCGAGAACGCGATGCGAGAGCTCTCAGGGGAGCACGGCTTCGACGCCGAGACCCTTTGATCCGTATACTCCGCTGAAGGTCGGCGAATAAGCGGTGGAAGAGGTGCATTACCTTGACGGAGGCCTCTGAGACGGTACGCGAGAGGGGACGCTAGGATGCGCTACGACGGCGTCTTTCTGGATGTAGACGGGACGCTCCTCTGGGTGGACCTCGACGTGGAGGGCTACGTCGAGGACCTCTCTCCCTACGCCGCCGGCAACGGCGGGTTGACGGCCGAGAGGGCGGCCGGGCCGGTGTGGGGAAGTCTGCGGCGGCACATCCAGCAGAACATCGAGCACCGCACCGCGGAGGGGCTCGCGCGGTTCAAGCGCCGCAACGCTGAGCGGACGGCGGGGGAGTTGGGCATCGCGGCCCCCTCGGAAGTTCTCACGGAGGTGGCGGAGCGCAGGATCTCCTTCAACCCCTACCCCGAGTCGGCCGAGGTTTTGGAGGAGCTGAAGGACATGCCCGTTCCCCTCTACGTCGTCTCTAACTGGGACATAGAGCTCGAGAAGGTGCTCGAAGACCTCGGTTGGACGGACTACTTCGACGGCATCGTCGCCTCCGCGGTGCTCGGCGTCGAGAAGCCGCGGCGCGAGATCTTCGACGAGGCCCTGCGCCTGGCCGGCGTCCCCGCCGACCGCGCGGTCATGGTCGGCAACGACCCCGTCTCCGATATCCGGGGGGCCTCCGAGGCGGGCGTGGATTCGGTGTTCGTGGCCCGCAAAGACCTGGAGGCGGCGGAGGCTACCTACGTTCTGCCGGACCTCCGCGGGCTGCCCGGGATCGTGCGGGGCTAGCGGGATGGGGGAGGGTGTGTTCGACATACCCCGCATCGAGCGGGCCGTGCAGGAGATCCTCGCCGCCCTCGGCGAGGATTCGACCAGGGAAAGCCTCCGGGAGACGCCCGCGCGGGTGGCCGGGGCCTACGCCCGGCTCTTCTCGGGGCTCCACGAGGACCCGCTGCGCCACCTCGACGTCTCCTTCGACGAGGCCTCCCGGGACCTCGTTCTGATGCGCAGCGTACCCTTCGTGAGCGTCTGTGAGCATCACCTGCTGCCCATGATCGGGCGCGCTAGCGCCGCCTACCTCCCGGCCGGCCGGGTCGTCGGCTTCTCTGAGATAGTGCGCCTCGTCGAAGGCTACGCGGCCAGGCTCCAGATCCAGGAGCGTCTCACCGCGCAGGTGGCCGACGCGCTGCACGAGGGCCTCGGCTCCCGCGGCTCCCTCGTCGTGGTCGAGGCCGAGCACACCTGCATGGCGGCCACCGGCGCCTGGAGGCCCGGCACGACCGCCGTCACCTCCGCCGCCCGCGGCGTCTACGCCGACGACCCCGCCCGTCGGGCCGAGGTGATGTCCGCGATAAACTAGAGTCCCTGTCATCCGGTGAAGGGTGATGCTATGACCACCGGGAACCTGCGTCCCGACGGGGTGCACATCGACGCGGCCCTCGTGCGCCGGTTGATCGCCACGCAGTTCCCGCGGTGGGCCGACCTTCCCGTCAGGCCGGTCGAGGTCGGCGGGTGGGACAACAGGACCTTCCATCTCGGCGAGCACATGACGGTGCGACTGCCGAGTGCCGCGCGATACGCGCTGCAGGTGGAGAAGGAACAACGATGGTTGCCGAAACTCGCGCCGCTCCTCCCGCTTCCGATCCCCGTCTCCCTGGCGAAGGGCGCCCCGGCCGAGGGTTACCCATGGCAGTGGTCCGTCTACCGGTGGCTCGAAGGCGAGACCGCGACCGTCGGGCGCATCGCCGATCTGCGCCGGTTTGCAACCGCGCTCGCCGAATTCTTGAATGCTCTGCGGCGGATCGACCCCGCCGGTGGCCCGCCGCCCGGCCGGCACAACTTCTTCCGCGGCGGGCCGCTGACGGTCTACGACGCCGAGACCCGGCAGGCGGTCGCGGCCCTCGACGGCAGGGTCGACGCCGACGCCGCGCTCGCGGTGTGGGAGCGGCGCTCGGGGCAAAGTGGGGCGGTCCCCCCGTGTGGTTTCACGGGGACGTCGCGTTCGGGAACCTGCTCGTCGAGGGGGGACGGTTGGCCGCCGTCATCGACTTCGGGACCTCGGGCGTGGGCGATCCCGCGTGCGACCTGGCGATCGCGTGGACCCTCTTTGGGGGGGAGAGCCGGGACGCGTTCCGGGCGGCCCTCGGGCCAGACGACGCGACGTGGGCGCGGGGTCGTGGCTGGACGCTGTGGAAGGGCCTGATCACGCTCGCCGAACACATCGATGCCGACCCCATCATGGCGGGCGACGCACGGCGCGTGATCGATGAGGTGTTGGCCGATCACGCGCACGGCGCATGATGCGGATCGCGGCTTCGACGGGCGTACCGTGACCGTACTTCCTGCTTTCGCCCGGTCGGCAAGAAGAGGGGACGCCGATTAGATTTCCGCGGCGCCTACCGCCCCTGGTGCCCGGTCACTCCGCCACCCTCGCTGCCTCTTTGTCCGGGATACCGGCGAGGGCGGCGCCCACGATGCCGGCCTCGTTGCGCATCTTGGCGGTTACGATTTCGGTACGGTTGGTGAGGTGCGGGAAGAACTTCTCGGCCTTCTTGCTGATGCCGCCGCCGACGACGATGAGGTCGGGCCAGAGGAGGTCTTCGATCTTGTGCAGGTACTCGTCGAGCCGCCCGGCGTACTGCTTCCAGGAGAGGTCCTCGCGTTTGCGCGCGCCGTCGGCGGCGCGGTGCTCGGCGTCCTGGCCCCGGATCTCGATGTGCCCGAGCTCGGTGTTCGGGACGAGCCGGCCCCCGACGAACAGCGAGGTGCCGATGCCAGTCCCGAGCGTCAGCATGAGGACGACGCCGTCGACGCCGCGCCCGGCGCCCCACCGCATCTCCGCCAGGCCCGCCGCGTCGGCGTCGTTGACCGCGCCGACGTACGTGCCGAGCTCCCTCTCCAACGCCCCGCCCAGGTCGAACCCGATGGCCGAGTCGTCTATGTTCGCCGCCGTGTGGACGATGCCTTCCTTGACCACCGCCGGGAAACCGCACCCGACCGGCCCGTCCCAGCCGGCTTCCCGGACGACCCGCGTCGCCGTCCGCACTATCGCCTCGGGCGTGGCCGGCTGGGGCGTCTTGATGCGCGCCCTCTCCGCGAGCAATACGCCCGTCTCCATGTCCACGGGCGCGCCCTTGATGCCCGAACCGCCGACGTCAAGCCCAAAAACTTCCAAAGCAAACCTCCCCGAAGAGTTGACGACATTCTAACGAAACGGCCCCACCTCCGGCCGTTCGAGCCTCGTGGCCGCAGATGAAAGGATGTCCGCGGCCCCACGCACGCCTCGCCGGTCTTGGCCGGTCTCCTGCACCCCTGCTACCTTGCGGGATATGTTGGTGGCGCTTTCGCGGCGTGCCCGGGACTTGGAAGGGTTGGGACGGGGCGGTGATGGTCCACTGTCTGCGGGTTCAGCGTGGGGTCCGGCGGGACGGAAGGCCGCCGAAGGGTTAAGGCCGACCGCTGAGGGTCAGGCGCCCTACGGCTTCGGGAACACGAGGGCCGGGCCGGAGACCCCGACGGCGACGCGTTCGCCGGGCCTGAAGCCGGGGCCGCCGCCCAGGCGGGAGCAGAGGACGGGACCGGAGTCGAGGCGCAGCTTTATGAGCTGGTCGTGGCCGTAGAACTCGCGCGAGATCACGGTGGCCCCGGCCTCGTCGCCCGCGACGTCGCCGTTTTGCACGGCCCTCAGGCGCAGGGCCTCGGGCCTGAGCATG
>DASYWA010000183.1:0-14635 GCA_035936475.1 Rubrobacter sp.
TCTACGAGCAGGCGCAGGAGATCATCTACAACGACGCCCCCTGGGTCTGCATCGAGTACGCGGAGGTCCCCCTGGGCTTTCAGGCGGACGTCGAGGGGATAACTCCGAACCCCGTCGGCAACGAGGAGTTCACCGCCGTCAAGCTCACCGGCGGAGGCGCGTAAGCGCGATCCCGAAGCTGGGGGCGGTAAACGTCCCCCGTCCTTATCGGAGGTTCGTAAGCCCTGACGACTTTCATCGGACGCAGGATCCTGCAACTCATTCCCGTGCTCCTCGGAGTATCCGTCATCGTGTTCGTCATGGTGCGGGCGATACCGGGCGACCCGGCGCAGATACTGCTGGGACAGGCGGCGACGCCCGGCCAGGTGGCCGACGTGCGGGAGAGGCTCGGGCTCGACCAGCCGCTGCCTATCCAGTACCTTGTGTTCATCAAGGGCGCTTTGACCGGCGACCTCGGCGATTCCCTCGTCGTCGGGCAGCCCGTGACGACCGTGCTGCTGGATCGCTTCCCCGCGACGCTGGAGTTGACGCTCGCGGCGCTCCTCTTCGCCGTGGCGGTCGGGGTCCCAGTCGGCGTCATAGCGGCGGTTCGGCAGTACTCGCTCGTTGACAAGATCACCTCGGTCGTGGCCCTCAGCGGCGTCTCGATGCCGGTCTTCTGGCTCGCGCTGGTGCTCGTCGTCGTCTTCACGGTGCGGTTGGACTGGCTGCCGTTCCCGGGCAGGGTCGGGGGCGAGGTGTCGTTCACGAGCTACACCGGGCTCTACCTGCTCGACACCCTGATCACGCTGAACCTGCCGGCGTTCTGGGACGTGCTGAGGCATCTGATCCTGCCGGCCGTAGCACTCGGCACGATCCCGATGGCGGTCATCACGCGCATGACCCGGAGCAGCATGCTGGAGGTCATGAACGAGGACTACGTCCGTACCGCCCGCGCCAAGGGCGTCGCGCCTTGGCGGGTGGTCTTCCGTCACGCCTTGAGGAACGCCATGCTGCCCACGATCACGGTCATCGGGCTGCAGTTCGGGCTCCTGATGGGCGGGGCGATCCTCACAGAGACGATCTTCGGCTGGCCCGGCGTGGGCCAGATCGCCATCGAGTCGGTCAACCGTCGTGACTACGCCATGATTCAGGGCGTCGTCCTCTACGGGGCGACGTTCTTCGTGCTGGTGAACTTGCTCGTGGACGTGATGTACGCGGTCCTCGACCCGCGGGTGAGGTACTAGGGTGGCCGAGGCGCGGCTGCCCAAGGGCTCCGGCGGAGGACCGGTAGGGGGAGAGGACCTCGCAAAGCCCAAGACGGTCCGGACGCGGAGCCGATGGTCGGACGTTCGCCAGACCTTTGTGAGCAACCGCCTGGCCCTGTTCGGGCTGGTCGTGATCGCGATCTTCGCCTTTATGGCGATCTTCGCCCCCTTGCTCGCCCCCTACGACCCCGTGAGCGACCAGGCCCTCTCCGAGCGGTTTGCGGGGCCGAGCGCGGAGCACCTGCTCGGGCAGGACGAGCTGGGGCGGGACATCCTCTCGCGCATCATCTACGGCGCGAGGGTCTCCCTTACGGCGGGCCTGGCCGCGGTCACGTTCGCGACGGTGGGCGGCACCATCGTCGGCCTGATCGCCGGCTACGCGGGCGGCTGGACGGACGCGGCGCTGATGCGCCTGATGGACGTGCTGCTGGCCTTCCCGAGCATCCTGCTGGCGATAGTCATCGTCAGCATCCTGGGCCAGGGGCTCACCAACGCCCTGCTCGCGGTCGGGATCATCCTTCTGCCGCAGATGGCGCGTGTGGTCCGCTCGGCGGTGATAAGCGTCCGCGAGCGCGACTACGTGGAGGCCGAACGGGCGGTGGGCGCCTCCAGCTACCGGATAGTCTCCTCGGCCATCCTCCCGAACAGCATGGCGCCGCTTATCGTGCAGGCCACCCTGGCGCTGGCTACCGCGATCTTGGACGTCGCCGCGCTCTCCTTTTTGGGCCTGGGAGCCAGGCCGCCCTCCCCCGAGTGGGGCGCGATGCTCACCGACGCGTTCCGTAGCGGCTTCGGCGTCTTTACCGAAGGGCAGCACGCGATCATCTTCCCCGGCTTGGCCATCGCCCTCTCTGTGCTGGCCGTGAACTTTATAGGGGACGGCCTGCGCGACGCCCTGGACCCCCGCCGCCGGCGCTAAGGCGGTTTCCGGAAGCATCCGCTTCCGAAAACCGCGCCGTCAGCAGTCAGCCCACGGAAGCCGAAGGCTTCCGTTCTCAGCCTTCAGCTCTCTCTGGTCTTGCTGATGGCTGAAAGCTGACGGCTAATTGTTTTGTGGCGCGGGGGCTGTATCATATCGACCCGTGAGGAGCAAACCTTACGGGTCTTGGACCCGCCAGGAAGGAGAATCGACCCCCTCCCGGGGCAGCAGGCGCGATTCGTCGCGCGCGGGCGGGCGACCGCGTGAGCGGACCGGAGAGCGTACCCGCGCCTCCTCGCGGGGCCCGCGCTGGGACCGGCTGCTCATGGTCTTCGCCGGCGTGGCGCTCGTCCTCGTCTCCGTGGGCCTGGTGTTCGCCGACGTGCGGAAGGCGGGGGACGCCGTCCCCGCCGCGCCCAGGGATCAGGACATGACGCTCACCGTGCCGAGCATGAAGCGGGTGAAGGAGATCCCCGTCTACGGCGGCCCCGTAAAGGACGAGACGGCCCTGCAAAACGGGACGCTGCACGTGGACGATACGGGCTTCCCGTGGGAGAGGGAGGCGAACGTCTACATCGCCGGGCACCGCCTCGGCTACCCTCGCACCGACAGCTTCCTCGTCTTCTGGGACCTGAACAAGCTCAAGAAGGGCCGGCGGGTCCTGCTGACGGACTCCGAAGGCACCAGGTACGTCTACAAGGTCTTCGACCGGCGCATCGTGGGGCCGGACGAGGTATCGGTCAAGAAGCCCATCGAGGGCAAAAACATCGTGAGCCTCCAGACCTGCACCCTCCCTGACTACAAGGAGCGCCTGATCGTGCGGGCGGAGCTCGTGAAGACCGTAAGAGCCCCGGTCGAGCAGGCGAGCGCCTCCGACTAGCACGCCCGCTTCGCGGGCTCTCAGCACGCTTCGAGCCTTCGGCTCTCGCTTTCAGGGAGAATCGCCCGTCGCCTGGTCTTGTATGCATGAGAGGTGTCCGTGGCGGCTACGCTTCGTTCGAGCCTGGTTCGACGGCACGGACCGCGCCACTTACCAAGAAGCTGAAAGCGGCCGCCAGGCCGCGTGCTGAGAGCGACCGGAGGGAGCGTGCTGAAAGGCGCCGCGGCGCCGTGCTGACAAGCGGAGCCCGCAGGGCGTAGCGTGCTGCTAGCGCGCTTTGCGCGCTAGCAACGAGTACATGAGGGGTATGCGGGGGGTTCCCTCCGGCAGGCGGTAGGTGTCGAAGCCGGACTTCTCGAGGATCGGCCAGCGGGGGAAGAGCGTGTAGTCGTGCTCGTGGAGGAACTCGAGAACTAGGCCGGCATCTATGAGGGCGGTCACGACGTCGGAGAGGGTGTGGTTCCACTCGTAGGTTACGTTGTTCTCCGTCTCGGCCGTGAGGTCCGCGTAGGTGCCCGGCTCGTCCCAGATCTGCGGCTCCTCGGCGTGGAAGTAGTCGTGCTCGACGGTAAGGTCGTCGTCGCCGAAGACGTCCGCGAAAGGGTGGAACTCCGCCAGGTAGAGGAAGCCGCCGGGGCGCACGAGGCCGGCCGCCACCCCGGCCCACCGCCTTATGTCCGGCAGCCAGTTGAGGGCGCCGAGGCCCGTGTAGACGACGTCGAAGCTCCGGCCGCCGAGGGCCTCTTGCGCCTCGTAGACGTCGGAGCGGACGAACTCGGCCTCGACCCCGATCTCCGCCGCCAGCTTCCTGGCTTCTTCGACGGCGGGCGCCGAGAAGTCCAGGCCCGTGACGCGGGCGCCGCGGCGGGCCCAGCTCAAGGTGTCCTTGCCGAAGTGGCACTGGAGGTGGAGGAGCTCACGTCCGGAGACGTCGCCCATCTCCTCCAACTCGAAGGGCCTGAGGTGCTCCTCGCCGGCCTTGAAGCCCTCCACGCCGTAGAACTCGCCGCCGACGTGGATCGGGACGCGCTCGTCCCAGCTTGCCCTGTTCGTCTCGTGCCACCGGTCTTGCCAGCCTTCGCTCACCCGCGCCTCCTCGTGATGGGGGTTGCCGTCTGCCCGGCGTGCCGGGCGGGCTTCGAACCCGCCCCTACGAGCTGTTCTCTCGCTGCGGGGGACAATTTACAACCGGCGGGCGTAGTGCGCGATGGTCTCCCCGTGGTCGACCACTTTTTCGCGGCCGGTGCGCCAAAAACCTCGGCGTTCGTAGAGCCTGTGGGCGCGCGCGTTGTCGGCGTGCGTCCAGAGCTGCGCCCGGTCGTAGCCGCGCGACCGGGCCTCTAAGAGCACGGCGTCGACCAGTGCCCCGCCGACGCCCTCGCCCCAGTGGTTCGGCGCGACGAACACCGCGCCGACGTGGCAGAGACCCCGTACGGGAGGCCCGGCGCCGTCGTCGGCGAGGCCCTGCATGCCCACGGCCATGCCGACGACCGCGGCGCCGGACCCCGCGACGAAGAGGAAGGCGTCCGGATTCTCCACGTGGGCGCGCACCCGGTCGCCCTGCTCCATAGAGGCCGGCCGGCCGCCCCGGCGGGCCTCCTCGACCGCGCGCCAGACCGAGAGGGCGGGTTCGACGTCCCCGGCGGTGCCGCGACGCACCGAAGCGGTCCCCCTCACGGCATGTTCTCTATGCGGAGGGGCTCGACGTCGTCGGCGAGGTCGAAGCCAAAGACCCGCGAGTAGAAGAACAGCTCGCCCTCCAGCGCGCGCTTGATGTTCTCCGCGCGTCGGAAGCCGTGCTGCTCGCCCTCGAACGCGACGTAGGCCACGGGGAGGCCCTTGTCCTTGAGAACCTCGAACATCGTCTCGGCCTGGTTCGGGGGGACGACCTCGTCTTCGAGGCCCTGGAAGAAGATTACGGGGCACGAGAGACCCTCCACGTGGCGGATGGGGGAGCGTTCCCGGTAGAGGTCTGACCGCTCCGGGTAGGGCCCGATCAGGCGCTCCAGGTACCTCGACTCGAACTTGTGGGTCTCCTCGGCGAGCGCCGCCGCGTCGCTGACGCCGTAGTAGCTCGCGCCCGCCGCGAACGCGTCCCGGAACGTCAGCGCGCAAAGCGTCGTGTAGCCGCCGGCGCTGCCGCCCGCGATCAGGAGCCGCCCGCCGTCCGCCAGGCCCCTCTCCGCTAAGTACCTGGCACCGTTCTCGCAATCGTCCACGTCGACCACGCCCCACATACCGTCGAGCCTCTGCCGGTACTCGCGGCCGTAGCCCGTCGAGCCGCCGTAGTTGACGTCGAGCACGGCGAAGCCCCGGCTTGTCCTGTGCTGTATCTCGAGGTCCAGGTTGGGCAGGGTCATGCCGGTAGGTCCCCCGTGGCTCAACACAAGCAGCGGCGGCCTCTCGCCCTCAGGAGCAGCAAAATCCTTGTTCGTCGGCGGGTAGTAGTAGCCGTGGGCCGTCATGCCGCCCTCCGTCGGGAACTCGACGGCCTCGGGGACGGAGAGGTAGCCCGCGTCTATCTCGAGGTCCCCCGCCCGCCGCAGCACCTCGCGCCCCCCCGTCCGCGTGTCGAGGCGCACGACGCAGGTCGAGTCGGTCGCGGAGCCGGCGATAAAGACGATCTCGCCCGACCCCGCGTCTGTTCGGAGAGAGCCGAAGACGGAGTAGGGCGTCTCTATCTCCGCCAGCTCTCCCGTCTCGGTATCCAGCATGCCCAGGCGGAAGACGCCGCGCTCGATCAGGGCGCAAGCTATCCGCGTCGCCGACAGGAAGGCGTAGGTGGACATCCCGAAGGCCCACTGCGGAAGCCCGAACTCGGCCTCCATCGGGCACAGCGGCTCGACCGCGCCCCCGGCCGCCCGGTATAGGTTCCACCAGCCTGTCCGGTCGGAGACGAAGTGGAGCGTCCCGTCGGGGGACCACTCGGGCTGGAAGACGGACTCGTCGGGGCCGCCCTCCAGCCTCTCCGCCCCGACCGGCGCGCCGTCCCCGTCCAACCGCGCCGTCCACAGCTCCGTGCCGTCCCAGGGCATGTTCGGGTGGTTCCAGGTGAGCCAGGCCAGCCTCCCGCCGTCCGGGCTCAGGCGCGGAGAGGAGTAGAAGTCGTTGCCGGTGACGAGCACGGTCTCGGCGCCGTCCGACAGGCCGATCCCGACGATCTCGTTCACGGGCTCGCCGCCCGCCGTGTGATCCTCGCGCACGGCGATGAGGCGGCCCCTGAGGGCGTCCACCGTCATGTCCGCGTAGCGGTGGGCCACGTCCGCCGTGATCGGCTCCGGTTCTCGCCCGGGGGACGCGGAGTAGAGCCGCTGGTCCTCGAAGTTCGAGAAAAAGACCGTACCCTCGTGGACGACGAAGTCCCCGCCGCCGTACTCGTGGACGCGGGTGCGGGCGTTGAACGGCGGGGGGTTGACGTCTTGGACGCCACCGTCGGGGGCGCGGCGGACGATCACACCACGCCCTCCCTCCTCGGGCCGGCTCTCCAGCCAGTAGGCGTCGCCGCCGTCGAGGGCGGCACCCTTCAGGCCGACGGCGCCCTCGACGATGAGGTCCGAGGAGATAGGGGACTTCCACGAGCCGTAGGGCGCGACTTCGGGCTGGGCCATGCTTTTGGGGTACCTCCCGCGGAGCCTGCTCTCTCTGTGGTGGCCGACCGGGCCGGCATCGACCCGGATCATAGCAAAAGCCGTACCACGGGCCCGTGGGCGGCACGGGTGAGGGGCGCAAGGTTCTCGCAGAGAACGTTTGCGTCGGCCTCTCTACCGGGCTTCCCGTCCCATCCGTTCAGTCGTCCTCCCACCCGAGTTCGGCGCGGAGGTCGGCCGGGATTAGGTGGTCTATCCTCTCTAGCACGTACTCCGGGACGGTCTCGGGGCCGTTGTGCAGGTCCTTCGGCTTCGTATCGCCGGTGAGGACCACCGCCGAGGGCATGCGTGCGTCGAGCGCCATCCGGATCTCGGTGTAGAGCCTGTCGCCGGTCATGACGCAATCTTTCGCCTCGAGGCCGATCAGGTCCATTATGGTTTCCAGCATGATGGGGTCGGGTTTCCCTACGTTGACCTCGCACCTGGCACCGGTGCATCCCTCTATCGCCCCGACTATGGCCGCCGCGTCCGGCTCGCCGCGCCCCCCCGGAAGCGGGCAGTAACGGTCCGGGTTCGTCGTCACGAGCATCGCCCGCCCATAGAACCAGATGGCGTCGAAGGCAATCTGGAGCTTGCGGTAGTCGAAGGTGCGGTCGTAGGAGGCTATGACGATGTCGATCTCTTCCGGGTCCTCGGACGCCTTTATCCCGGCCTCGCGCAGGGCTCTCTTTAGCGGCTCTTCGGCGATGGGGAAGACGGTGGCGTCCGGGTGGTTCCGAAGGAGCCACCGGGTCATGGTGACGACGGGGTTGACGATCTCCCCGGCCGGCGTCTGCAGGCCAAGCCTCGTCAGCTTCTCGGCGTGCATCGAAGGGTCTTTGGTCGGGTTGTTGGAGAGGAAGACTACGCGCCGGTCGAGCTCGCGCAGCTTGAGGATGAGGCGACGGGCGCCGGGGAGCAGTTGCTCCCCGAGGTATATGGTTCCGTCGAGGTCGAAGACGTAGCCTTCGTAGAGCTTCTCCGGGAGGCGCGGTATGCCCCCTTGCGCGCTCACGCCCCTGCCTTCTCGCCGGTGCGAGCGGGACCCGCCGCAACCGACCCGTAAGCGCCGGCGACCCTAACCATCGGGGGCCCCGAAGTGGAGGGTGGGGTAGAGGAGCACGGCAAGGGGGATGGGGAGCCAGAAGTTGAAGAGGCGGTAGCCGAGCACGGGTATGGTGGCCTCGGGGCCGTAGCCCAGCAGGGCGAGGGTGCCAAGCATGGCGGCCTCGAAGGTCCCGAGGCCGCCGGGCGTGATGGGCAGGTTGCCGAACGCGGTCGCCACCCCGTAGGCCACGAGGAGCCCGACGACGCCGAACTCGACGCCCAGGGCCAGGAACACGACGATCAGGCACAGGGCGTCGAAGGCCCAGTAGCCCAGGGCCAAAGCGCCAAGCTTGAGCGCCCGGGAGGGGCTGCCGATGAGCTGGTCGCCCAGCGCCTTCGCCTCGTCCCTGAGCCAGGAGACCACCCTCTCGGCCCAGTCCTCGGTCCTCTCGCGGGACCAGCGTCGCCGCAGGAAGGGACGTCCGACGCCGTAGAGGAGGGCTGACAGGGCCCTTCGGACGTTTCCGGGCCGGCGCTGGGCCACGAAGGCCGCGACGAAAGCCGCGATGGTCAGGGCGAAGAGGAAGAACGCGCCCAGCGTGGCGAGGCGGTTCAGCTCCCGGTCGAGGACCAGGTAGAGGAGCGACATCAGGAGCCAGGCGCCCAGCACGCCGTACATGAGCGCCCCCGCGGCGGTCACCGCGAGGCCCACCTTCGCGGGCGAGAGGCCGCGGGTGCGCAGGGCCGCGTAGGCGACGGCCGCCGTGGCGCCCCCGCCGCCGGGCAGCACCCGGTAGGCCCCGTGCACGACCACCGTAAGGCGCAAGGTGAAGAAGCGGCCCAGGCCCCTACGCCTGCGGCGCTCGAGCGAGGCCCCGAAGCCCGCGGCGGCCCCCGCCGAGCGCCCCAGGAGCTCCCCGTAGCAGAGAAAGCTCGCCAGGATCGCCCCGAAGGCCGCCACGAGCAGCGGCCCCGAAGACCCTGCGACGAGGCCAAGCGAACGCCGGATGCCGGGCAACTGCGGCAGGACCAGGTGCAGCGCGAGGCCTGCCGAGGCCAGGTAGACGATGGCCCACAACAACGCCCTACGCGACAAGCCCCAAAAGCTCCATAGTGTCCCACGCCCTCCGTCTAGGGTAACGTGGGGCATTGTAAGCGTCGGAGGGGCGTTGCGCGGGGGCGCTCTACGTCTTCAGGCGGTAACCCGTCTTGAAGATGTACCAGATCGCCGTCAGGCAGGCGGCCAGGAAGAGGAGCGTCATGGCCACGCTCAGGACGACGCTCACGTCGGCCACGCCGTAGAAGCTCCAGCGGAAGGCGCTTATGAGGTAGACGACCGGGTTGAAGAGCGTGGCCGTCTGCCAGAACGGCGGAAGCATCTCGACGGAGTAGAAGCTGCCGCCGAGGAAGATCAGGGGCGTGACGATCAGGAACGGCACGAGCTGCAGCTTCTCGAAGCCGTCGGCCCAGATGCCGAGCACGAAGCCGAAGAGGCTGAAGGTGAGGGCCGTGAGGATCAGGAACATGAGCATCCAGAGCGGGTGCTGGACCTCGAGCGGCACGAACAGGCCGGAGGTGGCGAGTATGATCAGGCCGAGGATTATCGACTTGGTAGCCGCCGCCCCGACGTAGCCGACGACGATCTCGACGTAGGAGACGGGGGCGGACAACAGCTCGTAGATCGTGCCCGTGAACTTGGGGAAGAAGATGCCGAACGAGGCGTTGGAGATGCTCTGCGTGAGCAGCGAGAGCATGATGAGCCCCGGCACGATAAATGCCCCGTAGCTGATGCCGTCCACGTCCTTTATGCGCGAGCCTATCGCCGCACCGAAGACCACGAAGTACAGGGACGTGGAGATGACCGGCGAGACGATGCTTTGGAGCACCGTGCGCCAGGTGCGCGCCATCTCGAAAAGGTAGATCGCGCGTATCGCGTGGAAGTTCACTTTTCCTCCCTGACCAAACTGACGAAGATCTCCTCCAGCGAGCTCTGCTTGGTCTGCAGATCCCTGAACCGGACGCCCGTGCCGCTCAGGTTCGCGAGCAGGGCGGCGATGTCGGCGCGGCCGCTGCGCGTGTCGTAGGTGTAGACCAGCTCGTTGCCGTCGGCCGCCAGCTCCAGGTTGTAATCCGCGAGCTTGGCCGGGACCTCCTCCAGCCTCTCCTGCAACTGAAGCGTCAACTGTTTCTTGCCGAGCTTGCGCATAAGCTCGGCCTTCTCCTCGACCAGGATGATCTCGCCGCGGTTTATAACCCCGATCCTGTCTGCCATCTCCTCGGCCTCGTCGATGTAGTGGGTGGTAAGGATGATGGTCACGCCGGTCTCGCGCAGGGAGCGCACCAGTGCCCACATCTCCCGGCGCAACTCGACGTCCACGCCCGCCGTCGGCTCGTCGAGAAACAGGATGCGCGGCTCGTGGGAGAGGGCCTTGGCGATCATGACCCTGCGCTTCATACCGCCGGAGAGCGCCATGATCTTGGTGTCCCTCTTGTCCCACAGCGAGAGGTCCTTGAGCACCTTCTCCACGTAGCCGGGGTCGGCCTTTTTCCCGAAGAGCCCCCGGCTGAAGGCGACGGTCGCCCTTACGGTCTCGAAAGCGTCGGTCGTGAGCTCCTGCGGGACGAGCCCGATCATGGACCGGGCCGCCCGGTACTCGTCGATGATGTCGTGGCCGCCGGCGAGGACCTCCCCCTTCGTGGGGTTGACGATCCCGCAGATGATGCTGATCAGGGTCGTCTTCCCGGCGCCGTTCGGGCCGAGCAGGGCGAAGATCTCGCCGGGCCGGATCTCCAAATTTACGTCCTTGAGCGCCTGAAACCCCGAGGCGTAGGTCTTTGAGAGGTGGGAGACGGAGACGACGGGCTGCAAGGTCATACCCCCGATCCGGGGCTCGACGGACGGGCGGCCGCGTGCGGCCGAGGGGACGCGGTGTGCCGAGCGGTTCTGCCGGTTGTACGGTTATCCAAGATCAAGCCCACTGTCCTCTCTCGTGTGCGCCGTGCCCGGCCCGCAAGGTCTCCCTTAGTCTATGCGGAAGGCCCCCGGTCCCAAGCACCTTTTCTGTTTTGTGTCCGGCGGTTCGCCTGCCGACATATTCTCGCGGAAGGGTCCCACCTACGCCGGACGCAAGTACGGTTTTCGAACACGTACCTTCGTACAGGAGACCGTACAGGGGACCTCTCGCCCCGACCCCGTGGCGTTTCGGGCTCGGGAGGTGCGGTTTTAGGAGCGACCATCCGGTGTCCGACAGGTCGCTCGGGTATGTCTTGCTCGGCGGGACGCGGAGCGCAGGAGCTCATCGCGCCCCTTTTTCGGACGGTCTTGGAGGCGACGTTTTTGAAGTCGTCCGGGTGCCCGGTTGGTGGACGGCGGTGTTGGGGTTTAGCGTCCCCTTTGGGGTGGTAGGCAACCTTCGAGGAGTAGTGGGCGAGCATCCGAAGGAGGAGGGATGCCGTACAAGCAGATCACGCAGCTGCCGGACAACGTCAAGAACAACCTGCCCAAGCACGCCCAGAAGATCTACAAGGAGGCCTTCAATTCCGCCGAGGAGCAGTACGGCGAGGAGGGCCGCGCCCACGCTACGGCCTGGAGCGCCGTCGAGAACAAGTACGAGAAGAACGAGAAAGGCAACTGGGTCCAGAAAGGGAACTGATCCTCGGAACAAGAACGCGGGGACCGGCGCCCCTTCCTGGGCTCCGGTCCTGATGCTCGATCTTATTCCCCGAGAGCGTGGGACTCGGTTGTCGCGTTGGCCGCTACCTGCGTCGTCGCGGTCTTCTACGTAGCTTACCTCTTGCTCTTCGGCGGCTAACCTCGAGCGTGTCCCGTCGGGTTTGTGCTCGAGGGTATAGCATGCCTTGCACGAATTCCTTCACCAGGGAGGCACGAAGTGGGAGAACAAGGTCGCTCGCCAGCAAGACGCTACCGATCGGACCTGCGTAGCGTGATAGGCTCCAGCGCCTCGGCCTACGGATACACCCTCACCGTGTGGTCGACGGGCATGGTCCTCTCCCACGCCTACGGTCAGCCAAGCCCGCCGGAGGTGTTCTCCTTCTTCGGCGGGGCGGTGTTAGCCTTCGCGCTGGTTGGGGTGCTGGCATTCGGGGCCGTAACAGCGGAGTTCGGGAGCTCGCCGAACCGCGTCCAGGTGTGGGGCAGCTTCCACCTCCTCTCCGTGGGTTTGGCGGTGGGGGCGGCCTGGTTGGCGTCCGCCCACGTGCCCAGCCTACCGGGTTGGCCCCTGGGAGCGTTCGTGGCGACCGTCACCTACCTCGCGGTCGTGGGGGCCGAGAACGCGGCCGCCGATCTGGGGACGGACTCGGAAGGGTAGCACGGGTTCGTTGGCGGCCGGACCAGGGCGGCACCGGAACCCCGAGCGCCCGGTTTACGGCCCATCCGGCGGCGCCTCGATACCCTTTCGGGCGAAGGCGGGCTGCCAGAACCCCGCGTGGGCTGCCCGCTCGGCACGAACGGCATTCCGGCACGCGGCTGCCGCAAACCAAACGTTTCAGGGCCCTTGTTCATTCGATCGCGGGACAACGCGCCTGCGAGCATTTATCCACCGTGACGACACGCTCAGTACCCGGCGGCTTGCGCCCCTACCTTACGTTACGCGAAGCTTGCTTCACGCCGGCTCCCGGCAAGCCCAACAAGGAGACAGCACAAGTTGATTAGTTCCTAGCCCGTGGCCGTTGCTCCCTGGCGTAGGTCCCCCTCTATCTGTTCCAGGCTGCGGCCCATGGTCTCCGGCACTACAAAATAGACAAAGGCCATGGAGAGGATGCAAATTACCCCGAGTCCCCAGAACACTGGGGTCTGGCCAAGCGCCGCTATCAAGATGGGGAACAACAAGGCGACGATGAAGTTGGCGACCCAGTTGCTCAGGCTGGAGGCGCCCACCCCAGAGCCCCTTACCTGCAGCGGGAAGATCTCCGGCAGCATCACCCAGACTATGGGACCGAAGCTTGCCGCGAACGACGCTATATAAAGGAGCATGGCACCCAGCGTGATCCAGGATACGATTCCGGAGAGGCTCGGCAGGAGGAAGCCCAGGCCGAGAATGAAGGTCCCCAGCGTCATGCCGGTTAGCCCGGCCAGGAGCAGCTTCTTGCGGCCCAGCTTGTCTATAAGCCAGATCGCTACCAGGGTAAAGAGCACGTTCACCGCGCCTATGCCAACGGTGGCCAGGATGGAGGCCGAGGCTCCAAGGCCTGTATTGTTGATGACCCTGGGCGCGTAGTAGATGATGGTGTTGATCCCCGAGAACTGCTGGAGCATGGCGAGCCCCACCCCGACTATGAGCATGGGCCGAACCCAGGGAGAGAGCAGCTCGCGAACCCCGGTTTGCGATTCCTCTCTCTCGACCTTTTGGATCTCCTCTATCTCGTCATCCACATCCTGCCGGCCCCGGGAGCGGCGCAGCACGGCCCGGGCCTGGTCCATGAACTCGTTCTTTATCAGCCACCGGGGAGTCTCCGGCACCAGGTACATCCCGACGAACAAGACGACCGCTGGTACCGCCGCCAGCCCGAGCATCCAGCGCCACGCTTCGGCCCCGGAGAGCGCGAAATTCACTATGTAGGCGAGCATTATCCCGAGGGTGATCGCGAGCTGGAAGACGGAGGAGAGGCTGCCGCGGAGATCGGTGGGGGCAATCTCCGAGATGTAGGTCGGCACGAGCGCCGAAGCCGCGCCCACGGCGAGCCCCGTGACGATACGGAAGAAGATCAGGATACCCACGGTCGGTGAGAGGCCCATGCCGACGGAGCCCACGGCAAAGATCACGGCCGCTATGAGGACCATCTTGCGGCGGCCCAGCCTGTCGCCTAGGACGCCGCTTGCTCCAGCCCCGATCACCGCCCCCAGCAAGATCGAGCTGACCACCACGCCCGTCAAGAACGGGGTGAGGGGGAAATCGTTCTCCATAAAGAGAAGGGCCCCGGAGATGATCCCTATGTCGTAGCCGAAGAGCAGCCCTCCAAGCGCCGCGACGCAGGCCACCGTGTATACGAACCGTTTACCGCTTCTGACATCTTCCGCAGACCCCGACTGCGCCATTAACGCATCCTCCCCCTTCTCGAACCCAACCGCTAACCCAGGTTATCCATGATTACTACCCGGCTTCGCAAAGAACCTGCAAGGATCGGCCGGTCTCTTGTAAGGACTCGGTTAAGGAGCCCCGACGGTCTGACTTACCGACGTTCCCATAGCGCGCGCCAACGTCATGAAGCTTGGTGTTAAGGGCAACGACGCGAACTTCTAGAATATCCTCTCCTCTCCCAAGCAACGTGACCAAGCCATACAAAACGTAGTGTCATGCTAACCACGCTCTCGTTCTCGGTCAATCTTCGCAAGCCGGCTTGCGCTAGCCCTGACATGATATGCGGACGTAGGGTGCTTGGGACGACGAACGGGAGGCTGTCGTTCCGCTTGCCCATCGGGTGTCGTGAACGTCGATAGTGGCAAGGGAGCGTCGGGTTCCGAACAACCTCTGCTTGGAGCGGGCGCCCTTCACGTGCGTGTCCGAGGCGGCGGACGCCGTCGCCCCCTTCCTCTCCGACGGACCCGGCAAGACAGCTTTCAGGATGCCGACCGACGCCCAGATCGAGGCGAACTACATCCCCTGCAAGGACTGATCCAGGAGGTAGGCACGGCCCCGGCGTCGTGCGCCTCCGCGGCCTTGCGGGGCGCACGCCTGGGGGACGTTCCGCAGCCTTGTATAATCAAACGAATATGCTGCGAGCGGCCAAGGAGATCGAACACAAGCCGGGATTTCCTAGCACACCCCTGCACGTTCTTCTCGTCGAGGACTCCGAGGACGACGCGCTGCTCATCCTGCGAGAGCTCAGGCGAGGCGGCTACCAGCCTACCTGCGAGCGGGTGGACACCCCGGAAGGGATGACGCGGGCGCTCGCC
>DASYWA010000184.1:0-5803 GCA_035936475.1 Rubrobacter sp.
CCTCGGTCGACCCCGCCGTTTCGGGGGCGGCAGGAGCGGTTAAAGGAGCGGCCATTCGCCATCCGACAGGTCGCTCGGGTATCTTCTGCTCTCCATAACGCAGAGCCTAGCCAGCAGCCTACGTCTTTTTCAGACGGTCTCTCGACAGAATTCTCGGAAATTCATTACTTTGGGTATGCGCAGCGCATACAGCGCTATATCTAGTAACCGCGTGGAAGTGTGTCCTTCGAACTTCTCCTGAGCGAAATTCTCAGGAATGCGGCACTGAGCGTTGCCACGCGTCTTTGAAAACTCTAACGTCGCTCAAACGCGCGCCCAATACCCTTGGACTAGAACCATCCCGAAGGCTCCCGAACCCAGAGGCTACAGGAGAGAGAATGGCAGAGTTCGTAGAGGCTCTAATCTGGCTGGGTATAGGAACGGGCGGGGGCTTGGTATTTGCGGTTATCTTTTACCTTATCGCCCGCTACCTAAATACCAGAGACGATAGAAAAGAAGCTAAAAAGGGCGGGCACTACTCCGGCGGGTGAATCGGCACATCCGCCAGGGGCTTATTCACCAAAGTGCGGGCAAGGATGGTTCTGCGAACTTCGCCCTATGGAAAGCTTTCGGGCCCCGATGCTAGGCGGGGCCCGAAGGCCATTATTCTCGTACTGCCCTTCTTAGGTGTTGCTGCGGTTGCGCCGTCTACGCCTGCGCCGCCTGCTGCCAGAGTTGCTGTCGGAGCCATCTGGGTGAACTTCGCCATTTCCTTATCCTCCCCGGTTCGGTCGCTTTGCCTTACGTACCCTACTATGGCCTCCCACTATTAGGCAGGCGTTACAGGGGCATGAGAAAGGTCTAACCCAAGAAGGAAACCGGCCCCCGGTTCGGCCGGGACGATGAGGCTACGCGAACTTTGCCCCGAGGGGGTTCCCGGAAGTACACATCAGGCATCATGCATAGGTGGCGGAGTAAGCCTTGAGCAGCCCGGGTACGATATTGATAACTTCGTGGGTGAGACGTTAGGTGCACCGAGGAGGAGCAATATCATGCCCTACACCCTTCCTGCCGATGTAGACGAGCGGCCGGTGGTCATCGACGGCGCGGGTACCCTCGGGCGCCAGATCGCCGCGGTCTACGCGGCGGGCGGCAGCGACGTGCGCATCTTCGACCTCTCGGCGGAGCAACGCGCGGCGGCCCGCGAGTACGTCGAAGAGCACTTCGCCCAGACGCAGCAGGCGCTTGGACTACGCCCCGACCGGCGCGGACGTGTCGAGGTCTCCGACGCCCTGCAGGAGGCCGTCGCCGGCGCCTGGATGGTGATCGAGGCGGTGCCCGAGAGGATCGACATCAAGACCGAGGTCTTCGGCGACCTCGACCGGCTCGCCGAGCCCGACGCGATCCTGTGCAGCAACTCGTCCTCGATCCCCACCAGCCAGTTGATCGGCAAGGTCGAGCACCCCGAGCGCGTGCTGAACACCCACTACCAGCAGCCGCCCGAGCTCAACGCGGTCGAGCTCATGTCGTGCGGCAAGACCGACGATGGGGTCATCGACGCGCTCATGGAAAAGTTCCCCCGCTACGGGCTGGAGCCCTTCCGTGTGCGCCGCGAGAGCGACGGGTTCATCTTCAACCGCATCTGGGCCGCCATCAAGCGCGAGTGCCTGATGGTCATCGAGGAGGGCGTGGCGTCCCCCGAGGACGTCGACGCCATGTGGGAGATCTGGACCCGCGCCGGCGTGCCGCCGTTTCGCATGATGGACCGCGTCGGCCTGGATGTAGTGCTCGCCATCGAGGAGCACTACGCCGACGTCCGCGATGGCATCCCGGAAGGCCCTCGTAAGCTCCTGCGCGAGTACACCGACCAGGGACGTCTCGGTGTCAAGACCGGAGGTGGATTCTACGAGTATCCCGGCTGATTGGGCTGAGGCAGCATGACGACCTCGGATCCTCACCTTTCTTTCCGCCTCTATTCACCCGAGCGCCCAGATCGCCAGCATGATAGGTGGCAACCGCGAGGCCGTGACGCGGGCGTTCGGCCTGCTCCGCGGGGCCGGTGCCGTGGAGGTTCACCGCCGCCTCGTGCGCGTCACGGACGTGGAGGCCCTGGAGCGGGCCGCGGTGACCCGGTGGCGAAGGGGATAGGCGGTCCCCGGCAGCAAGTGATGTGCGATGATCTAGAGGCGAACGAGGGTCAGTACCCGTGGTTCGGGTAGTTCGCGACCGCCTGCGCTCGGGCGCCCTCCGCCTCAGGGCGGCATGGCTTCCGATCCTCCAGACGGCGCTGGCCGCGTGCGTGGCGTGGTTCTTGGCCGTGTTGCTCCTCGGGACGGACCGCCCCACGTTCGCCCCGATAGCGGCGGTCATCGCGCTCGGGCTCGCCGTGGGCGAGCGCACCTGGCGGGCGGTAGAGCTGACCCTGGCCGTGGCATTCGGGGTCGCGATGGCCGACCTGCTCCTTTCGGTCGTGGGCGTCGGGGCGTTGCAGGCCGGACTCTTCGTGGTCCTTGCGATGGCCGCGGCCGTGTTCTTGGGCGGGGGGGACCTCGGCGTCAAGGAGGCCGCCATCTCTGCGATGATCATGATGTTCACCTTCACCCCCGCGGCCGGCGGATTCCCGGTCGAGCGCTTCCTGGAGGCGCTGATCGGCGGTGGCACGGCATTGCTGATAAACGCGTTGCTCCCGGTCGACCCCGAGCGCATGGTCGAAGGCGCCGCGGTCCCGCTCTTCGAGCAGTCGGCCGCCGTGCTCGAAGAGGTGGCGTCGGCCCTAGAGGGCGGGGACGTCGGGCGTGCCCAGGGGGCGTACGTGAAGGCCAGGGAGATAGACGCGCGGGTGGCCGGGCTGAAGGAGGCCGTGGCGGCCGGGCGGGAGACCGCCCGCCTCGCCCCGCCCCGGCGGAGCAGCCTAGGGCACCTGGAGCTCTACGCCGCCGCGGCCGACCAGATAGACCTGACGGTGCGCGACGTGAGGGCGCTTGCCCGCGCCGCGCTCTCCGTGGTACATCCTGAAGACCCCGCCCCCGAAGGTATGTCGGCGGCGATCTGCGGTCTTGCCCGGGCGACCGAAGCCCTGGCCGGCTACCTGCAGACCTCTGGGGACCCCGGAGAGACGCGCCGGCTGGCCCTGGCTGCCGCGAGCAAGGCCAGCACGCTGCTCGCGGAGCACGAGGACCTCGCGAGGAACCTGGGCGTAAACGCGCTCGTCGATCAGATCCACTCCTCGGCGGTCGACATCATAGGGGGCACCGGCATGGATCGCGCGGCGGCCTTGCATGCCCTGCAAGAGGCCACTGGGCGTGCCTCGTGGTAGCGGGCCCTGACTCTCACTCCCCGGCGTCGGGTAGAAAGGCCAAGGGTGCGCGTGGTCCGGCTTCGTGGAGTTTCAGGTCGGCCGCTGTATGTCGTGGCGGTGCGTAGGAATGCGCCTGGCTGCATGGCGTTGGCCGAGGGGAAGGCCTCGCGGGAATCCGGTCCCGCCGGCTGATGCTTCTCCTCACCAGGACCGGCGTGCGCCCTCCTGGTGCCACGCGCCGGCCGTGGGCCGCCGGGTCACCGATAGGAAAGGGGCGCTCAATGACCGAACCTGACGGGCTGCACGTCGTCGTCGGGGGTACCGGGGCTACCGGCCGGGTGGTCGTGCGCGAGCTCGCCGCGAGGGGGAATCGGGTGCGCTCCGTCAACCGCAGCGGACGCGCCGCCGTCCCTGGAGGCGTCGAGGCGCTCGCGGCCGACGCGACCGACCCGGCCGACATGCGGGAGGCCTGCCGGGGCGCCGCGGTGGTCTACCACTGCGCGATGCCCCCTTTCCGCAGGTGGGTCGAGTTGTTCCCGCCCATGATGGAGGCCGTGATAGAGGGCGCCTCTTCTGCCGACGCGAGGCTGGTCTTCGCCGACGACACGTGGATGTACGGCAAGGTGGACGGCCCGATGACCGAGGATCTGCCCCACAGGCCGGTCTCGGGCAAGGGCCTCTTGCGCGCCTGGCTGGCCGAGATGCTCATGCACGCCCACGCGAAGGGCAAGGTGCGCGCTACGATCGGCCGGGCCGGGGAACTCTACGGGCCAGCCGTGGAGTCGGTGCTGGGGCGCAACCTGTTCGGGCCTGCGCTGAAGGGCAGGAAGGCCCGCTATATCGGGGACCCCGACGTGCCGCTGACGCCGACGTTCATAGAGGACTTCGCCAGGGGGCTCATCGTGCTGGGCGAGCGCGAGGAGGCGCTGGGTAAAGTGTGGCACGTCCCAACGGCCGAGCCCACCACCGGCCGGCGGTTCGTGCGCACGATCTTCGAGGAGTGCGGCGAGGATGCCAAGGAGGTCGTGGCGGTCGGGAGCAGGTTGGCGAAGGCGCTCGGCCTCTTCTGGCCGCTGGCGCGCGAGGGGGCGGAGATCGTGTACCAGTTCGAGATGCCGTTCGTCGTGGACTCCGGCAAGTACACGAAAGCCTTCGGCGAAGGCGAAGCCACGCCGTACAGCGAGGGGATCGCGCGGACGATCGACTGGTACCGCCGCAACCTCGGAACCGGGACGGCGAGAAAGGCAAGAGCACGAACGATCCCGCAAGGGTGATGGTAGCGGGGGCCGGCATCGGCGCCCCGACGATGGCTGCTCTGGCAGTGGTGTTCTCGGACGTGCCCTATCCGCATGCCTTCGGGTAACCCCCTTATCGGGATTTCGGGCGTAGGGGCGTTCCCCGAAGTACGGATGCGACATCTCGTATAATCCCGTCCCGGCGAGGAGGAAGCGCGGCTTATGCCCTGGCAAGAGCCGAGGCCCGATCACAAGGTATTGGAATAGTGCATGAGGCTTCCCTCTGCCGGATGCCGCAGTCGTTGACACCACTGCTGACACCACTCAGGGCGCAACACGCAGAAACGGCGGGCAACCGCGAGCAAAGAAATCTGCTTAGATAAAGCGATTCTGCAACATGGGGCAACGCCCGGAAACAGTTGTCGGCGGATTGTGGCTCCGAAGGTCGCGGGTTCGAGCCCCGTCGGTCACCCCCTAACGAGAGCCCGTGGGGACGGGCAGAGAGACCCTGAATCGTGAGCCTCGGAAGCGGTTCCGGGGCTCTCCTAATGCAATCGGTAATGCGATCGGGGCGCTACTCGGGGTCTCCGCCATGCAGCGGTGGCTACTGGCTGAACAAACACAAGAAACGCTCCAGTCGGACGCGGTCATTTCGAAGACCCTCTTGAGAATCTTGACTATTTCGATTCCCCTATCTTTGGCTTGGCCGCACCGCTTCATGTTGTGACCACCGTGTTCCGGTTTATCACGGTGGCGCTAGCGTAGGACGAGCGGGAATGGGGAGGTTTTCGGAGTTGCTTACCTCCAAGACCAACCGCTATACTCGCCCCGGCAACGGGGCAAGCGGCGGGGAGGAGGACGTGGACCCCTCGGATCACGATCAGAACGATCTCTACAACGGTGCCTCGGACGGCGAAGACGGACCCACTCATGCGAACGCTCCACTGGGAGAGGGCTGGCTGCGTTCGGTCTTGGAGTACTCCTCGGAGATCGTCACGGTAGTTGATCCCGACGGCACCCTGCGCTACGCCAACCCCAGCTGGGGGCGGGTATTGGGCTACGACCCCAAGGAGGCCGTCGGCGCGATGAACGTCCTCGACCACGTTCATCCCGAGGACCTCCCCCACGTGCTGAAGGAGACCGAGGAGGCCCTTTCTGAGGGCGTCGTCACGAACGAGGCCGAATACCGCTTCCGGCGCAAGGACGGCTCGTGGCTGTGGGTGGAGAGCGTGGGCACCTACCTGCTCGACGACCCTGCGGTGAATGGCGTGGTGGTGGTCTCAAGGGACGT
>DASYWA010000185.1:0-3792 GCA_035936475.1 Rubrobacter sp.
CCGAAGAGACGGGCTCTTCGAGGTAGGTGATCCCGTCCCCGGCGAAGCGTTCGGCCCAGTAGAGGGCCTGTTTGCGCGTGTAGGCGCCGTTGGCGTCTACGAGCAGCTCGACGTCGTCGCCGATGGCCTCCCTGACGGCCCCGACCCTCCCCGGGTCCTTCTCTGGGTCGCGCCCGACCTTCATCTTGACGCGCGGGATGCCCCCCGAGGCCCAGCCCCCCAGTTGCTCGCGCAGCCTTCCGAGCGAGTAGGACGTGAACCCGCCGCTGCCGTAGATCGGCACGGCGTCGTGGAACCGGGGAAGCGCGTCGGCCAGCGGAAGGCCCAGGAGGCGCGCCTTGAGGTCCCACAGGGCGATATCCACCGCCGAGACGGCCATCGCGCCGACCCCCGGCCGGCCGGCATTGCGGATCGCCTCCTGCATCGCCGCCCACGCGGCCGGCGGCCTCATGGCGTCCGCGCCCTCGACGAGGCCCTCGAGCTTCGACTCGACGAACCTTCCGACGGAAACGTCGCCGTAGGTGTAGCCGAGGCCGCGCTCCCCCCCACCGCTCGCTTCGACGAGCACCATGGTCGTCGAATCCCACTCGAGGGTCCCGTCGGACTCCGGGGAGTCGGTCGGGACCGTGTACGCCGAGACCTCCAGTCTCTCTACAAGGACCTCCGTCTTGGTTGCCCCGCTCATCTTTCCGCCCCCACTACCGGGTCGTGAACTCTTGCAGCTTGCCCTTCAAGGACTGCATGGCGATCCTCATCGTGTGCGGCTCGCCCTTCGCCATCGCCTGGGCTATGCTCGTGGCCTGCTCGAAGCGGATGTGCGGCGGGAGGGGGGGCACCTCGGGGTCGGTTATCGCCTCGTAGACCACCGGGCGATCCGAGGCGAGCGCCTCATCCCAGGCCGCCCCGACGTCTTCGGGGTCGTCCACCCTTATGCCCTTGAAGCCGAGCATCTCGGCGTAGCGGGCGAAGGGAAAGTCCGGAAGGTTCTGGGAGGCCTCCAGCTTGGGGTCGCCGGCCATGACCCGCTGCTCCCAGGTGACCTGGTTGAGGTCCTGGTTGTTGAGGACCAGCACGATCAGGCGCGGGTCGCTCCAGCGCTCCCAGTACTTGGCGACGTCGATGAGGGCGTTGATCCCGATCATCTGCATCGCCCCGTCGCCTACGGACGCGATGACGGGCCTATCGGGGTAGGCAAACTTGGCCGCCAGGGCGTAAGGTACGGCCGGGCACATGGTCGCGAGCGTCCCCGAGAGGGCCGCCTTCATGCCGTCCCTGAGCTTGAGGTGCCGGGCCCACCAGTTCGTGGCCGAGCCGGAGTCGCCAGTGAGGATGCAGCGCTCGGGTAGCCGGGAACTAAGCTCGTGGAAGACCCTCTGCGGGTTGAGGGGCTCGGCGCTCTCCATCGAGCGGTTCTCCAGGATCTCCCACCACCGGGAGACGTTCTCCTCGATCCCCTCTCGCCAGGAGCGGTCCTCCTTGCGCGAAAGGTGCGGGATCAGGGCCCGCAAGGTCTCCTTGGCGTCGCCGACGAGGTTGACCTCCATCGGGTAGCGGATCCCGACCATCTTGCCGTCTATGTCGATCTGGACGCCCCTCGCCTGGCCGGGCTCCGGCAGCCACTCCGAGTACGGGAAGCCCGACCCGACCATGAAGAACGTGTCGCAGTTCTCGATCATGTCGTTGGAGGGCTTGGTTCCGAGCAATCCTATGGAGCCCGTGACGTACGGCAGGTCGTCGGGGAGCGCGGCCCGGCCGTTGAGGGCCTTGGCGATCCCGCAGCCGAGCAGGTCGGCGACCTCCTTGACCTCCTCGGCCGCGCCGAACGCGCCGGCCCCGATCAGCATCGCCACCTTCCCGCCGGCGTTCAAGACCTCGGCGGCGCGGCGGATGTCCGCCTCCTGGGGGATCATGTGCGGCGGGTTCGGGAACCCCAAACCGGAGAACGTCGCGCCGTGGGTGCGCGGGGGGTCCTCGTGGTCCATCTCGGCCACGTCGTCGGGCAAGATGATGCAGGTAACCGAGCGGGTGGCCTTGGCGATGCGCATGGCCCTATCGACGAGGTGGGCCGCCTGCGCCGGGACCATGCACACGTGCACGTACTCGCCGGCCACGTCCTTGTAGAGGCTCACGAGGTCGACCTCCTGCTGGAAGTGACCGCCGAGGCCGATCCGCTTCTGCTGGCCGACGATGGCCACCACCGGCTGGTGGTCGAGCTTGGCGTCGTAGAGGCCGTTGAGGAGGTGGATGGCGCCCGGGCCGCTCGTCGCCATGCACACCCCGACCTCGCCGGTGAACTTCGCGTGGGCGCAGGCGGCAAAGGAAGCTATCTCCTCGTGGGCCGTCTGGGTGAACTCCACGCGATCGCCGACCTCGTGGAAGGCGCCGAGCAGGCCGTTGATGCCGTCGCCGGGGTAGCCGTAGATGCGCTTGACGCCCCAATCGGCGAGGCGGTCGAGCATGAACTCTGCCGTGTTGGGCATGGGCGATCCTTTCTACTCGTTGCTTGCGTAGGCGATGGTGCTAAGGAGCGCGTTCTCGGCTTGGCGCGAGTCGAGCCGGGTGTGCTGCACGACTATCGGCACGTCCGACTCGATCACGCTCGCGTAATCGGTGTCCACAGGGATCGGCTCGGGGTCCGCAAGCTCGTTGAAGCGCACGTGCAGCGTGCGCCTCGGGGGCACCGTCACCCGGTATGGCCCCGCCGGCTCGCGGTCGGTGAAGTAGACCGTGATCTCTGCGTGCGCCTCCTCGTCGGAAGCGTTCAGCAAACACGCCGTCTCGTGGCTGGTGAACTGCGGCTCGGGCCCGTTGGACCAGGAGGGAAGGTATCCCTCCGCGATGGCCCACCTCCTGCGCCCGACGGGTTCGCTCATCTATCCTCATCCTCCTCCGCGTCCGGCGACTCTTTCGCAACCGCGCCGCCTCCGCGCACGACGAGGACCGGGCACGGCGCGGTTCGGCGATGGCATCCGCCGCCCGGCCTATGGCCGCGCGACGGGTGGTCGCCGCGACTACGCGCCTCATCTAGCGCAGCCCTGCGCTCCCGATCAGGCACCCGACTCTCCACGGTGCTGGCTTGGGCGCTTGCGTCGCTCAATGGAATCTGCCCCCTTCGTCCTCGGAGAACCTGCCTGTGGCGCTTGCGTGGTTCGCACGAGAAAGCGCGTCGATCGCTCTCCTTAAAGAGCCCGGTTGCGGAATCTTCGGAAGGTGACCGCCTCGCGCTAAAAGCCTCCATGGCTGCACATCTCAACCTCGGCCTCGTCTTGTCTCGGTTTCGGCTTCACGCATCTTCCGCCAATGCTATTACGGTTCTTCCGAGCCTCGGTAAAGGCCCCGTAAAGTTTCGGTTAAGCTCCTTCGGGATGCCAAAAATTGGAGGGTCGGTAGTATTCTTCCGCTGGCCTCTGAGGCTACAATGGCCGGGTCGACGAGGAACTGTTGAGCCGTGCGAAGCCGACGGAACACGTACCTCTCTGCGGCGCCGTCTTGCTAGGGCCGTTGGGCAGCGTTGCCACCGTTGCCCAGATCGCACTCCCGATCCAGGTGGTCGACCGGGGTAGCCGAGCAGGGCCGGTCCCAAGCGGGCGAAGCGCTCGCCGCGTCGCTCTGGAGGTAGACGGCGACCAACGCGGGGATCTTGGCCCTCCTCCCTTAGATCCCAAGCATCCTCTTCCACCAGGGTTTCCGGCGCCACCCTTCCGCCGAGAGCTGGTGTCCAAGGTCCTCCCAACCCAACTCCGTAATGGTGAACAAGCCATCCTTATGGTCAGGAGAAGAGGGCACGATGTA
>DASYWA010000186.1:0-2747 GCA_035936475.1 Rubrobacter sp.
GTCGAGGGGAGTCCACGAGGGTTAAGCGAAAGCCCCAAAAAGTAAAAGCCCCGTAGAATGGGGCCCAAGCGGGGCTGCCGGACCAGGATTCGAACCTGGACTAAGTGATTCAGAGTCACTCGTGCTGCCGTTACACCATCCGGCAAAATACAGCGGGGCGTATTGTAACGCGTGGTCTTGCCTCCGTCGAGGCGTCTAGCCGACGCTTTCGACCGTGCCGCCGGTCTCCATGGCGCGAAGCAGCGCGATCCTCTCCTCTATGGGCGGGTGGGTGGAGAAGAGGCCCTTCGCGCGTTTCTCGAAGCTCTTGACCGGGTTGACGATGTACAGGTGGGCCGTGGCGCGGTTGGCGACCTCGAGGACCTCCCTGTCGCCGCTTATCTTCCGCAGGGCGTCGGCGAGGCCGTTGGGGTTGCGGGTGAGGCGGACGGCTGTCGCGTCTGCGAGGTACTCGCGCTGGCGGCTTATGGACATCTGGAGGAGCCGGGCGAACAGCGGGGCGAGGACGGCGAGGAGTATCGCCACGACCATCATGATCAACTGCGCGTAGCCGCCGCCCCTGTTACGGCCGCCGCCGAACCACAGGCTGCGCAGGAAGAAGTCCGAGATCAGGACGGTCGTCCCGACGAGGATGCCGACGAGCATGGCGTAGCGGATGTCGTAGTTGCCGACGTGGGCCATCTCGTGGGCCACGACACCCTGTAGCTCATCCCGGTCGAGCTTGTCGAGCAGGCCGCTCGTGACGGCGACGGAGGCGTGCTCGGGGTCGCGGCCCGTGGCGAAGGCGTTCGGGGCGGTGTCCTGGATGATGTAGACCTTCGGCATCGGGAGGCCGCCGGCTATGGACATCTCCTCGACGACGTTGAAGAGGCGGGGGGCGTCTTCGTGCGTGATCTGCTTCGCCCTTGACGCGGCGAGCACCATCTTGTCGCCGGCATAGTAGGAGACGAGGCCGCTTATGGTGCCGAGAGCGAAGGCGATCACCAGGCCGAAGAGGGCGCCGACGGGGTCTCCGATCCAGGCGTAGCCTACTACGTACCCGAGCACGATGGCGAAGACGAGGAAGACCAGGATCAGGAACACGCTGTTGCGTCGGTTGACGCCGATCCGGTCCCGGAAGGTGCCCTGGTTGCCCTGCATCCTGCCCCTAGTCGTAGGAGACCGTCACGGACTCCCGCTCGGGCCCTTGCGCCTCGAAGTACTCCTTCTCCGTGAAGCCCATCGCCCGCGCGAAGAGAACCGCCGGGAAGCTCTGTATCTTCGTGTTGTAGGAGCCGACCGAGTCGTTGTAGTGCTGCCTCGCGAAGGAGATCTTGTTCTCCGTCGAAGAGAGCTCCTCCTGGAAGTCCACGAGCACCCGGTCGGAGCGCAGCTCGGGGTAGTTCTCGGCCACGGCGAAGAGGTTGCCGATGGCGCCGCTGAGGCGCGCCTCGGACTGGGCCTGCTGCCCCACGCCCTGCGGCTGCATGGCGCGGGAGCGGGCCTGGGTCACCTGTGCCAGGACCTCCTGCTCCTGGCGGAAGTACTTCTTGACGCCTTCGAGGAGGTTGGGGATCAGGTCGTACCGGCGCTTGAGCTGGACGTCTATCTGGCGGTACGCCTCCTCGGTCTCGTTCCTGCGCCGCACGAGCCCGTTGTAGGTGACGATCGCGAAGATCACGACCACCACCAGAACGATTATCAAGACGATCGTCGCCACGCCCATCCACGACCTCCGAAACGAGTGCCTACGCAGACCATTATATATCGGCGCGGTTGGAGGCTTTGAGTATGCAGGCTCTGAGGTTTTAGGTTCTAAAGAGTAGTCTCGCTCTCCGAGCCCCTCAAAACCTCAATGCCTCGGTGTCTTCGGTTCTTTGAACTCCAGCCTTTTCCCGAACGGATCCTCCCCGTAGAACCTCCGCCGCGGCGCCAACTCCTCGTCCCACCGGACGGACAAACCTCTGGCCAAATGCGCCTTCCCGCTCGGACGGAACGGGTCTTCGACACCGAAATGCACCTGCCGCCCGTCCGGCAGCCCGAACCACGCGCCGCCGCGCGGCGAGCGCCGCGGGTTTCTCCCGTTCGTCCAAGCCGCGCACGCCGGAGTAGAGGGCGCGTGGTTCGGGCTCCTTCCGCAGAACTTTCGCCCGGTCCGCAGGCTATCATGGACGCAGGAAGGAGGGCCTTTGCCCGAGTACGATCCCCTGGCCGATCTCTACGACCTCGAGTACGTCCACGACCACGACGTCCCCTTCTGGCTGGCCCTCGCCGGCCGCGAGAAGGGCCCCGTCGTCGAGTGGGGAGCCGGGACCGGCCGCATCGCCGTCTCCCTCGCGGCCGCCGGCCTCGACGTGACCGCCGTCGAGTTGTCCGGGGCGATGGTCGAGAGAGGCAGGAAGAAGGGCGCGGGCGTACGGTGGGTCGCTGGCGACATGCGAACGGCGAAGCTCGACCGTCGGTACGGTCTCGCCGTCTGCGCCTTCAACTCGTTTCTCTGTCTCCTGACCGTGGACGACGCCCTGGCTTTCTTGCGCAACGCGCGCGAGCACCTGGAGCCCGGCGGCCTCCTCGGCCTGGAGGTCTCGGCGCTCTCCCCCGAGGAACTGGCGGAGGAGCCGGGCGGCCCGTCGCTGCGCCACGACCTCGGCCGCGACCTCCCCGACGGCCGGCTCGAACGCTTCTCCCTCTCCCGCTACGACGCGGCCACGCAGCTCATGCAGATGCGCCTCTTCTACGAACTCTACGACGCCTCCGGCGCGCAGGAG
>DASYWA010000187.1:0-42460 GCA_035936475.1 Rubrobacter sp.
GCGGTACGCCACGCTCCTCTCGGCCCTCGAGGACGTCGAGGAGATCGAGGCGGCCGAAGAGACGATGGAGGTAACGCTGCTGAAGGTGAGGGGCGAAGCCTGGAAGGAATCGGCGGCGCGGGCGGGGATCGGGGTACACGAAGACGGAGAGACGGTCGTGGCGTCCGGGGAGCCGCTTATGCTGGAGGCGTGGCTCAACGAGATAAAGGACGAGTTGGAAGACGTGGTACGGCTCGGCCCGATGGCCCGGCCGGGGGACGGAGGAGATTAGATGGCGCGGGTTTATCGAGAAGGAGACATAGGCAACGAGATCATGCAGCGCAAGGTCGCGATCCTGGGCTACGGCAGCCAGGGCCACGCCCACGCCCTGAACCTTAAAGAGTCGGGCTGCGACGTCACGGTCGGCCTCTACGAGGGCTCTAAGAGCTGGCCCAAGGTCGAGTCCGACGGCCTGGCGGTAATGACCATCGCAGACGCCGCGCGGCACGCCGACGTGGTGATGATGCTCCTACCCGACGAGCGGCAGCCGGCCGTCTTCGAGGCCGAGGTGAGAGACAACCTCTCGGAGGGCGACCTTATGCTCTTCGCCCACGGCTTCAATATCCACTTCAACCAGATAGTGGTCCCCCCTGAGGTGGACTTAGGCCTCGTCGCCCCGAAGGGCCCGGGCCACGTGCTGCGCCGGCTCTACGTCGAGGGCAAGGGCATGCCCTCGCTCTTCGCCGTCCAGAACGACGCGAGCGGGGCGGCGCGGGACGTCGTCCTCTCCTATGCCCGCGGCATCGGGAGCGGGCGGGCCGGCATCATCGAGACCACGTTCGCCGAGGAGACGGAGACGGACCTCTTCGGGGAGCAGGCCGTGCTGTGCGGCGGGCTGTCCGCCCTTCTCACGGCCGGGTTCGAGACGCTGGTGGAGGCCGGGTACCAGCCGGAGCTCGCCTACTACGAGTGCGTCAACGAGCTGAAGCTCATAGTCGACCTCATCTACGAGGGCGGGTTGGCGGGGATGCGGTACTCGATCTCGAACACCGCCGAGTACGGCGACTACACCGCGGGGCCGAAGATAGTAGACGACGCCGTAAAAGAGAGGATGCGCGGCATCCTGACGGACATCCAGACGGGCAAGTGGGCGAAAGAGTGGGTGCTGGAGAACCAGGCCGGTGGATCTAGCTTCCTCGCCATGCGCCGCCGCCAGGCGGAGATGCAGGTCGAGAAAGTCGGCCAGGAACTACGGGCTCTCGCGGCCGAAGGCGCCGAGGCGCCGGCCGCCAGCCCGACGGGGGGTAACAGCTGATGGGAAGCAAGGCGTTTGCGGCGAACGACGCGGAGTGGTGCTACCACGGCGGGGAGCTACAGAAGCTGGGCGACGTGCGCCTCTCCCCCGCCACCCACGCCCTCAACTACGGGACGGGCGTCTTCGAGGGCATCCGGGCGTACTGGAGCGAGGAGCGCGGGACCTTGCAGGTCCTCAAGCTGCGCGAGCACTACGAGCGGTTCGAGAAGAGCTGCCGGCTCCTGAGGCTGGACCTGCCGCACACGGTCGACGAGCTCTGCGACATAACGCTGGAGATACTCCGGCGCAACGCCCCCCGCGAGGACACCTATATCCGGCCGCTCGCTTACAAGGCCGTCGAGTCGGTCGGGGTCAACCTCAAGGGCCGCTCGGAGCTCTCCATCTTCACGGTCCCGATGGGCAACTACGTGGAGCTTACGGGGTTGAAGGTCTGCGTCTCCAGTTGGCGTCGCACCCCGGACAACGCTATACCTGCGCGCGCCAAGTGCACCGGCTCCTACGTCAACACGGCGCTCGCCGTGGACGGGGCCCAAAGGGCCGGGTACGACGACGCCATCTTCCTCACCCAGGACGGGCAGGTCTCGGAGGCGAGTGCTGCGAACATCTTTCTCGTCAGGAAGGGGCAGCTCGTCACGCCGCCCGTCACGGCCGACATCCTCGAGGGGATCACACGCGACGCCGTGATGGAGCTCGCGGAGAAGGAGCTCGGGATGCCGGTCATCGAGCGCGAGGTCGGCCGAACGGAGCTCTACGCCGCCGACGAGGTCTTTCTCTCCGGCACGGGCTTCCAGATAGCCCCCGTCGTCGAGGTCGACGACCGCGCCATCGGCACGGGCAGCATCGGCCCTGTCGCCGAGCGCCTGCAGGAGCTGTACTTCAAGGCCGCGCGCGGCGGCTTGGATGCGTACGCCGATTGGACCGTCGCCGTCGAGGTTGCGGAGGGGGCGCGGCGGTGAGATACTGCCGCCCTACATGAAAGAAGCTTTCCCTATCTTGCCTCTCTCACGCGTCATCCTACGACTAACCGGGGTGGCCGCCGGGCGAATTATTAGCCCCGGTCTCTAACCGGCTGCCCCCGGCCACCAATCCCCCAGCGCCAGAGTTTTTCAACGTAGTTTTGTAGGAGGAACAGAGCCATGCGTCGAGTAGAGATCTTCGACACGACCCTTCGCGACGGGGAGCAGTCCCCGGGCATCTCCCTCTCGGTCGAGGAGAAGGTGGAGATAGCCCGCCAGCTCGCCCGCCTGAAGGTCGATGTCATAGAGGCCGGCTTCCCCATCACCTCAGAAGGTGACTTCGAGTCCGTCTCGAGGATCGCCGCCGAGGTGAAGGGTCCCCGCATCGCCGGCCTCGCCCGCCTCCACGAGGAGGACATCCGTAGGGCCTGGGAGGCGGTCCAGTGGTCGGACAGGCCCCGCATCCACACCTTCGTCGGCACCTCCGACCTTCACATAGAGCACCAGATGCGCTCGAACCGCGAGGACATCCTCAAGCGCGCGGGCGAGGCGGTCGCCTTCGCCAAGGGCCTCTGCCCCAACGTCGAGTTCTCCCCGATGGACGCAACGAGGACGGACATAGGCTTTCTCTCCGAGGTCGTCGCCGCGGCGGTGGAGGCCGGGGCCGACGTCGTCAACATCGCTGACACCGTCGGCTACACGACGCCCGTCGAGTTCGCCGCGTTCCTGAAGGAGCTGCAGGACAGGGTTCCTATGCTGAAGGAGCGGACGCTCTCGGTCCACTGCCACGACGACCTCGGGATGGCGGTGGCAAACTCGCTGGCCGGCGTCGAGGTCGGGGCGGGGCAGGTAGAGGTCGCGGTCAACGGCATCGGCGAGCGGGCCGGGAACGCGAGCCTCGAAGAGGTGGTGATGGCGCTCGCCACGCGCGGGGACTTCTACGGCGTCGAGGTCGGCGTCGAGACCAAGCAGCTCGCCAACACGAGCAGGCTCGTCTCGAACATGACCGGCTACGAGGTGCCGCCGAACAAGGCCGTGGTCGGCAGGAACGCCTTTTTGCACGAGTCCGGCATCCACCAGGACGGCGTGCTCAAGGACCGGCGCACCTTCGAGATCATGACGAAAGAGGACATCGGCCTCGAGGGCACGAACATCTTCCTCGGCAAGCACTCGGGCCGCCACGCCCTCAAGGACGCCCTGGAAGAACTCGGCTACTTCGTCGAGGGCGAGGTCCTCAAGCGCGCCTTCGTCCGCTTCAAAGAGATAGCCGACCACAAGAAGACCGACACCGCCGCCGACCTCGAAGCGATCGCTGCCGACGAGGTGGGCTCCTTCGAGGGCAAGTACGTCCTCGACTCCTTCAGGGTCGTCGCCGCGACCGGCCGCCAGAGCCGGGCCGCCGTGACGATAAGCCACGCCGAGCAGGGCACCTTCGAGGCCGAGGCCGAGGGCGAGGGCCCCGTGGACGCCGTCTTCAGGGCCGTGGACGCCGCCACGAACATAAAGGGGCGCCTGACGGACTTCCGCATAGACGCCGTGACGGGCGGCAAGGACGCCCTCGGCGAGGTCAGGGTCTCCGTCGAGTTCGAGGGCAACGAGTACGGGGGCCGGGGCCTGAGCCAGGACGTCGTCGAGGCAGCGGCCAGGGCCTACGTGCGGGCGGCGAACGTGTACTCCGCCGGGCGGGTGAAGTCGTCGTGGGAAGCCCCGGTAGCGCCGTAGCGAACGCGGTACGGGACGTCCCTGGCCCCATCCCCGGCTACCCCTGCCTGGACGGCCCGGTCCCCCTCTTCTACGCCCCGCGCCTTGCGGGGGAGGCGCGGGAGGTGCGGGGGCACCTGACGCGGGGCACGAACGCCCTCGTCAGCATCCTGGGCATCGAGGTGCCGAAACTCTCGGCCCTCCTGGTCGCCGACGAGGACTGGGGCGGGGCGCCGCGCGAGAACGAGCGTCCGTACCCGCCGGGGCTCCCGTACTTCACGCGCTCCGTCGAGCCCCCGGCGCTGGTGATTCCGGAGAGGCTCTCGCCGGTCTTCCTGCCCCGGACGGGGGCGCTACTGCCGCTCGCCGTATGGCACGAGCTGGCGCACGCCTTCTTGCTGAACGGGGAGGTCGTGAGGACGCCGGTGTGGCTGGGCGAGCTCGTGCCGCAGGCCGCGTCGGCGGCGGTTGCCCTGAGGGTCGGGTTGCCGCTCGGGGAGCACCTGGGGCGCATCGATCCCGACCCCGGCTTTACGGCGCGGGGGTTCGCCGGGCCCGCGGGTGCTGAGGAGCAGATGAAGTTTCAAAACCTCTTACTCCGTCTCGGCGCCGCGGCGCTCGAAGAGTTCGGGGAGGGGTTTCTCGGGCGTATTTTTCGGGCGCTGTGGGACGAGAAGGATGTGGTGGGCGGGGCACGGGCCGAGGAGTTGCTCGCGGGCGCCCTGGGGTCTGGAGGACGAGAGTGGCTCCGGTCGAGGCCGGAGTTCTAGGAGGATCACGATGCGCGACTCTTTCGACGTACTATTGCTACCGGGCGACGGCATAGGCCCGGAGGTGATCGGGGCCGCGCGGGGCGTGATGGACGCCGCGGCGGAGCACTTCGGCGTCGAGATCCGCTACGAGGAACGCAAGATAGGGGGCGTCGCCATACGGGACGAAGGCGGCCCCGTCTCGGAGGAGACGCTAGAGGCGGCAAGCGCCTCCGACTCCGTCCTGCTCGGGGCGGTGGGCCACCCCGACTTCGACGACGCGCCCGTCAGGCCGGAGGCCGGGCTGCTCAAGCTCAGAAAACACCTCGGGGCGTTCGCCAACTTGCGGCCCGTCGCGGCGGTCCCGTCGTTGCTCGGCGCCTCGCCGCTAAAGAAGGAGATCGTGGACGGGGTCGACGTCCTGATCGTGCGCGAGCTTACCGGCGGCGCGTACTTCGGGGAGAAGGAGGAGGGCGAGGAGCGGGCGAGCGACCTCTCGGTCTACACCAGGGAGGAGGTAGACCGGGTGGCCCGCGTCGCCTTCGACGCCGCCAAGCGCCGCAAGCGCCGCGTGACGAGCGTGGACAAGGCTAACGTGATGGCGACGGGGCGCCTCTGGCGAAAAGTCGTTACCGAGGTCGCCAAGGGCTACCCCGACGTCGAACTCGACCACGTGCTCGTGGACGCGGCGGCGATGCACCTGGTGAGGGAGCCCAAGCGGTTCGACGTGATGCTCACCGAGAACCTCTTCGGGGACATACTCTCCGATGAGGCGGCGATGCTCCCCGGCTCGATGGGTATGCTCCCGAGTGCTTCACTAGGAGATCCCGGCTCCCCCGGCATCTTCGAGCCGGTCCACGGCTCCGCCCCGGACATCGCCGGGCAGGGCAAGGCGAACCCGTACGCCGCGATCTTGTCTGCGGCGATGATGTTCCGCCACTCTTTGGGACGCCCCGACGTGTCCGAGGCCATCGAGCAGGGCGTCTCGGTGGCGCTCGAGGCCCACTTCTTGACGGCGGACCTCGGCGGGACCAAGACGACGGAGCAGGTGGCGGAGGCCGTCGGCCGGTGGGTCGGGGCCGGGGAGGGCGTGGCATGAGCGTGAAACTTTTCGACACCACACTAAGAGACGGCACGCAGCGCGAGGGCGTGAGCCTGACGACGGAGGACAAGATCCGGATAGCCCGCGAGCTCGACACTTTAGGCCTCCACTACATCGAAGCCGGCTTCCCCGCTTCGAACCCGAAAGACCTCGAGTTTTTCGAGGACTTCGACGCCTCGGAGCTAGACCACGCGAAGCTCGTCGCCTTCACGCGGGCGCGGCGCCCGAACGGGCGCGCGGAGGAGGACCCGGCGGTGACGCTCCTCCCCGCCCTCGCGGCCCCCGTGGCCTGCATCGTCGCCAAGAGCTGGAAGCTGCACGTCGAAAAGGTCCTCAGGACCACGCCGGAGGAGAACATAGAGTCCGTCAAGGACACGGTCGCGTACCTCGTAGACGCCGGTAAGGAGGTCCTCTTCGACGCCGAGCACTACTTCGACGGCTTCAGGGACGACCCCGACCACGCGCTCGCGGTCCTGCGGGCGGCGGCCGAGGCCGGCGCCACGACGCTCGTCCTCTGCGACACCAACGGCGGCACGCTACCTACGGAGCTCAAGGCCATCGTCGCCAGGACGGTCAGGGAGTTCCCCGACGTCGAGGTCGGCATCCACACCCACAACGACGCCGGGTGCGGGGTGGCGAACGCGCTTGCGGCCGTCGAGGCCGGGGCGACCCACGTCCAGGGGACGGTCAACGGCGTCGGGGAGCGGACCGGCAACTGCGACCTCGTCACAACCATCGCCAATCTGCAGCTAAAGATGGGCCTCAAGGTCGTCGAGGACGACGCGCTAAAGAGGCTCACCGGGGTCTCCAACTACGTCTCCGAGCTCATGAACCTCACGCCCGACACGCACAGGCCCTACGTCGGGAGGAGCGCCTTCGCCCACAAGGGCGGGCTGCACGTGGACGGCATAAGCAAGGACCCGGCAACCTACGAGCACGTAGCACCCGAGGTCGTCGGCAACGTCCGGCGCACGCCGGTCGGGGAGCTCTCCGGCAAGAACTCCATAAAGGCCAAGGCCGAGGAGCTGGGGCTCGACGCCGGGGACGCCGGCCAGATCCTCTCGGCCATAAAGCGGCGCGAGTACGAGGGCTACCACTACGAGGCCGCCGACGCCTCTTTAGCGCTCCTGATCGGGCGCACCGCCGGCGAGGATGCGCCCCTTTTCGAGCTCGAGACGTTCAGGATCATAAGCGAGAAGCGCGCCGACGGCCTCACGACCACCGAGGCCACCATAAAGCTCTCCGTGCGCGGGCAGCGCGTCATCTCAACCGCCGAGGGCAACGGCCCCGTCAACGCGCTGGACAAGGCGCTGAGGGAGGCCATAGGCCCCCACTACCCCGAGCTGGCGGAGATACACCTCTCCAACTACAAGGTCCGCATCCTCGACGAGCACCGGGCGACCGCGGCCACCACCCGCGTCCTCATAGACTCGACCGACGGCAAGCGCGTGTGGGGCGCCGTCGGCGTCGGCGAGAACATCATCGAGGCGAGCTGGCAGGCGCTCGTGGACGGCCTCGAGTACGGGGTGAACGGGACCAAGAGAAGGGCCTAGCACCCGTCTGCGGCGCGCTTCAGACGCGACGACGCAGGCAGGCCGCCAGAAGGCCGAGGCTCAGGAGCAGCGCCGCGAGTGCTGCGGTCGGCAGGTGCGGGATTCCGCCGGTGTCGGGCACCTCCGCGTGCACCTCCGCGTCGGCCCCCGAGAGGCAGGCCTGAGACGCCTCCGCGGATTCGATGGCCGCGCTGTTGCCGTCCGCGGCCTCCCCGGCGAGCACCCCTTCCAGCCGGTTCGGGAAGTCCGTGAACATGCCGTCGACCCCGAGGTCGACCATCTCCCGCATGTCCGGCTCCTCCACGAGGGTGTAAGGATGGACGGCCAACCAGCGCGAACAGAACAGCCATGGCCCGCTTACCGCGCACCGTGACAGGCACAAATCCCCCTCTCTACCCCTGGACACCCGCAAGTATGGGGACTCCTCCGATCGGGCGCAATCGCGGCCACTCCTCGTCGTGCCGAAGGAGACAGAGCCCGGGGTGGCCGTGGCAAGCACGCAGAAGGCAACCGCGAGAGCACCGCCGCCGACGGTCGTCTCGCCGCGGCCCCACCTCCCCACGCGGACGTTCGGCCACCACCGGGTAATAGTTCCGTTCACAGCGAACCCTGGCGGCATCAGCCTGGTCGTCTTCGTTGCCCCTGACCCCCCGTTCCCGGCCGGTGATGCCCCGCGGTTTGCGGCCCTCTCTCGCCGCCGGATTCCGCCGGCCGCCGGGCGTCTCGCCACGATTTTCTCGTCCCCGGGCGACCCTTTGGCGTGCAAAAGCGGTAGGATATTGGGCCGTAGTTGGAGCGGACCAAGAGATCTCGGCCACGGGCCGCGGGGAGGTTCGGTGAGGATGGACCCCTACAGGGAGATGCGCGCGGCCCGCCCCTGGGCGCGCCTTGCCTCCCTTTCGGGGCGGGGCCTACCGTGGTGAGGAGGGCGGTCAGGCCCGCGGTGTTCTCCGCGTTCGCGATGCTGTTCGCGTTCGTGAGCCTGTTGCCCGTGGCCTGGATGTTCAAGACGAACGCCGTGGGCAGGATCGTGAGCCCCGGGAAGCTCTTCGTCCCGCCGCCCGAGGTGTTTCCGGGGGGGTTCTCCCTGCTGCCCTACGTCTCCGTTCTCTACGACCTAGACTTTCTGCGGCCTTTAGCGAACGGCGTCATAACCGCGGCGACCACGGCCGTCGGGTGTTTTCTGATCGGCTCGATGGCCGCCTACGCCATCGCCCGCCGCGGCTTCCGGCGGGGCGACACCTTCCTGACGCTGGTGCTGGCGATGGGCCTGCTGCCGCCGCTGGCCGCCCTGGCCCCGCCGCTCGTCCGCTCAGCGGTCCTTGAGGTCTCAGGAAGCCGCCTGGCGATGCTCGTCCCGGATCTGCTCTTCGCGCTGCCGCTCTCCATCTGGTTTCTCGTGGCGTACTTCAGGGCGCTTCCGGCCGAGCTCGGGGAGGCCGCCAGGGTTGACGGGAACGGGCCCGGCGCGTTCTGGCGCGTCATGCTGCCCGTCGTGACCCCGGGGGTGCTCACCACCGCCGTCCTGACGTTCGTCTTCGCCTGGAACCAGTACCTCTTCGCCAGGAACCCGGCCTTCGAGGAGAGGCTGCGCCCCGTCGCCGCCGTGCTTCCCGAGCTCCCCAACGACTTCTTGCCCGCCATCTCCGTCCTCGTCACCCTGCCCCTGGTCGCGCTCGTCCTCGGCTACCAGCGCCTCGCCGTGGCGGGGTCGACGTCGGTGGCGGGCAGACCGGAAGCCCCGACGGGGAAGGAGCGACCGGCGGTACGGGCGCGGCGGGTGGCACCCGGCGTGGCGACGGCCGTGCTGCTGCTGGCGCAGAGCTGGGCGCTGATGCTCTTTTTGCGCCACGGGTGGGACGCGCTCGCCTTCCCCTTCCCGCTCAACTACGGGGAGGGCCCGCTGCTCGACCAGGCCGTGAGGCTCGCGAACTTCGAGGGCATCTACTCCTCGGACCTCACGACGGCGCCCTATACCATCTCCAACTACCCGCCACTGTACCTGCTCGTCCAGGCGCCGTTCGTGTGGCTCTTCGGGCCCGAGTTGTGGTACGGGCGCCTGATCTCCCTGGCGAGCGTCGCCGCGACCGCCCTCTTCGTGGCCCTCACGCTCTTCGCGCTTACGAAGGATCGCATCGCCGCGATGGCCGCGGGCCTCACCTTCCCCGCCATCCCCTACGTCCTGCGCTGGTCCTCCCTGGGGCGCGTGGACCTCCTCGGCCTCGCCCTCTCCTGGGCGGGCCTCTTCGCCGTCGTCCGCTGGCCCGGGAGGCGCAGGGCGGTGGTCGCCGCCGCCGTGCTCTTCGTGGCGGCCGTGCTGACCCGCCAGACGTACGTGCTCGCGGTCCCGCTCACGGCGTTCGTGTGGCTGGTGGTGCAAGGGCAGCGCCGCCGGGCGCTGGAGCTCGCCGGCATGGGCTGCGGCCTCGGCCTCGTCTCGTTTGTGGCGCTGAACGTCTCGACCGACGGCGGCTTCTTCCTCAACACCGTCACGGCCAACATCAACGACTTCCGGTGGGAGCGGGTGAGCTTCAACGCCCTCGGCGCCGGGCTCGCCTGCCCGCTGCTCCTGCTCGGCGGGCTCGCGTTCGCGTGGAGGGCCCCGCGGGACCGGGTGTGGTGGCTCGTGGTGCCGTACCTGGCCTCGAGCGTCCCCTTGGCCCTGCTCGTCGGCAAGGTCGGCTCCGACGTCAACTACCTGCTCGAGCTCTCGGCGGCGCTTTGCCTGGCGACCGGCGCCCTCATCGCCTGGCAGCGCGGGCGCCCGCGCCTGAGGGCGCTCCTGATCTCGCTTCTCGCCCTACAGGTCTTAGCACTCGCCCAGTCCTCCCTCGTCCCGTCGGGCCTGCAGGACTACGTGGTGGACCAGGAGAGGGAGGTGCGCCAGCTCTCGCGCATCGTCGCCACCGCCGAGGGCCCGGTCCTGACGGACGAGCACATGGGCCTCCTTCCGCTCAACGGCAAGCGCATCCGGCTCCAGCCCTTCGAGATGACCCAGCTCTCCCGCGATGGCTCCTGGAACCAGGACCGGGCGGTCGAGACCATCCGCAGAGAAGAGTACGCCGTCGTCATGATGTGGGAGCCCCCCTTCGCCAGGGACATAAAGCAAGACCGCTGGACGGACGAGATGCTGGGGGCGATCGAGGCCCACTACGAGCCGACGGAGAGGCTCGCGGACATGGTGGTGTACAGGCCGAGAGAATAAGGTTCCGGGGGGCGGTGGGGCGACCCGAGCAGCGGCTTCGGGCACCGGATCGCGCACCCCCGAATGCTCAGAAACCCAGTGCCTTGCATCTCCCTTCGAGGACGGGCTCGAACGCGGGGAGGTCCGCGCCGGTAGACTATCCGGAGGGATACCCGCCATCGGAGAGGAGGCGAGGCCATGCGGGTGGTGATCGTGGGCGGCGGCGAGGTCGGGTTCAACGCGGCGAGGATGCTCTCTGGCGAGGGGCACAGGGTCGTGATGATAGACCAGGACGAGGCGTTGGTGGAGCGGATGTCCGAGCAGCTGGACGCCCTCGTGATACACGGCAACGGGGCGAGCCCGAAGATGTTGCGGGAGGCCGGGACGGACAAGTCCGACCTGCTCATAGCCGTCACCAGCTCGGACGAGTCGAACATCATCGCGTGTTTGGCGGCCAGGGCGCAGGGTGTCGCGCGCACCGTCGCGCGCATCAACAACCCGGATTACTACGATCCCCAGGAGACGTTCGCCGGCAAGACGCTAGGTATTGACTTCGTCATCCACACCGAGCAGATGGCCGCGGAGGAGATCTTCGAGGCCCTCATGGCCCCCGGCGCCGTGGACGTGGAGACGTTCGCGGAGAAGACCATACAGGTGGCCGAGGTGGTCCTGAAGGAGGGCTCCCCGGCCGTGGACCGGGCGGTCAGGGACGTGGAGCTGCCCCGGCGGAGCCTCGTGGTCGGGGTGGTGCGGCGCGGGGAGCCGCTCGTGCCGACGGGCAGCACCGTGCTCAGGAACGGGGACCACCTCTTCCTCATCGGGGAGCGGCGGCGGAGCATCTCTGCGGCGGTGGCGGCCGTCGCCACCGACACGGAGCCCGTCAGGGAGGTCATGATCCTGGGCGGCCACCGCATCGGTCTGCTGCTGGCCCAGATCCTGGAGCGCGCCGGAATCTCCGTGAAGGTCGTCGAGCGCGACGAGGCCCGCGCCCGCCACGTCGCCTCCCAGCTCAAGAAGGGCCTCGTGCTCAGGGACGAGGGCGTCTCCCGGGACTTCCTGCTCGCCGAGGGCGTGGACTCGACGGACGCCTTCGTGGCCGTCACCGAGGACGACCGGTCCAACCTGCTGGCCGCGATGAACGCCCGCAGGCTGGGCGCCCGCCTGACGGTAGCGGGGATAAGCCGCTCGGAGTTCGCCCCGCTCTCGGAGGCCCTCGGGGTCGACATCTCCGTCTCGCCGCGCCTTTTGGCCGCCGGGGCCATCCTGCGGTTCGTCCGGCGGGGCGAGATCGCCGCGGTGACGCTGCTCGAGAGCGGGGCCCAGATAATAGACATGGGCGTGCCCGAGGGCTCGCGCATCGCCAACCGCCAGCTCTCGGAGGTCAACTTCCCCAAAGGAGCCATCGTCGGCGCGGTCCTGCGCAACGGGGCGGTGATCATCCCGTCGGGCCGGGACGTGCTGGAGCCGGGGGACGAGGCCGTGGTCTTCACCGTGGGCTCTGCGGTGGACGAGGTGGAGTCGCTGTTTGCACCCTAGGGTGATCGCCAACGCCCTCGGGGCCGTCTGCGCCGCCGGGGGCGCCGCTATGCTCGTCCCCGCGCTCTACGCCCTGATCGTCCGCGACGGCAACGCGGCGGCGTTCGCCATCCCAGCGCTCGCCACCCTCTGCGCGGGCGCCGTCGCCTTCTTCGTGACCCGCAGCGGGAGCCCGTACGTCTCCGGGCGGGACGTGTTCCTCATCGTGGTGCTCGGGTGGGTCGGGGTGGCCACGGCCGGGTCCGCCCCGTTCGTCCTCTCCGGGCTTATGGGACCCGTTGACGCCTTCTTCGAGTCGATGGCGGGTTTCACGACGACGGGGGCCTCCACGATAGGGACGCCGGAGGAGGTTCCCCCCTCGATCCTGCTCTGGCGCAGCCTCAGCCAGTGGGCCGGGGGGATAGGCATCGTGCTTCTCTTCGTGGCCGTGGCCCCCCTGGTCGGCTTCGGGGCGGCGCAACTGGTCTCGGCGGAGACCGCCGACCCCGTCCCCGACCGGCTTACCACCCGCATCACGGACACGGCCAAGATCCTGGCCCTCGTCTACTGCTCGCTTACCCTCGGCGGCGTCGTGGCCCTGCTCCTCGCCGGCATGACCCCCTTCGACGCGGTCAACCACGCCCTTACCACGGTCTCGACGGGCGGCTACTCGACCCGCACGGAGTCCATAGCCGCCTTCGACTCGCTGGCGGTCGAGCTCGCGATCACGGCCGGGATGATCCTCTCGGGGGTGAACTTCGGCCTTTACTTCAGGGCCGCGAGCGGCCGCCTGGGCCTCGCCGTCGGCAACGTCGAGCTTCTGGTCTTTCTCGGCATCATCGCGGCAGCGACCCTGATGATCTCGGCGTCCCTCTACACCGGCGGCGCCTCCCTCTTCTCGGCCGTACGGGACGCGCTCTTCCAGAGCGCGAGCCTGCTCACGGGCACGGCCTTCGCGACCGCCGACTGGAAGGCGTGGAGCCCCTTCTGCCAGGGGCTCCTGATGCTGCTCCTCACCATCGGCGGTAGCGCCGGCTCCACGAGCGGGGGCCTCAAGGTGGTGCGGGTGGTGCTGCTCGCGCGCCACGCCTGGCAGCAGGTCTTCAAGATGGTCCACCCGCGGGCCGTGACGCTGCTCAAGTTCGGCCACCGCGTCATCCCCGAGAAGTTGCGCGTCGCCTTTCTCGGCTTCTTCTTCGTGTACGTGCTCGCCCTCGTCGCGGGCACCATGCTCCTCACCCTGCACGGCGTCCCCGTGGGCGAATCCTTCGGCGCCATCTTCGCCTGCATCAACATCGCCGGCACAGCCCTCGGCCCCGTCGGTGACGCCTCCTTCTTCGCCGAACTGCCCCCTTCCGCCAAGTTCCTGCTCACCTTCTTCATGCTCCTCGGCCGCCTGGAGCTGTTCACCGTGCTGGTGATCCTGACGCCCGAGTTCTGGCGGGGTTAGCCCGCTCCGGCCTGCGCCTCCGCTTGTCAGACCGTGCCCTTCGGGCACTCTCAGCCCGGCGCTCCGGGCCTTTCAGCCTTCAGCAAGTCGTCTGTACACGAACGTTACGCGGCACCCGAACGCTCGCGCGACGCGCGGCCCGGTCGGACCCCGCTCGGCAAAAGCTGACCGCTGAGAGCGAGGCCGTAAGGCCAAAGCGGGCTGAGAGCGGAGGCGAAGCCGGAGCGGGCTGACAGGCTCTATTCGTCGAGGAGGGCGATAAAGGCTGCGCGTTGTTCGGCGGTGCCGACGACGCTCACGGTGTCGCCCGGCTCGAGCACCAGGTCGGGGCCGGGGTTTGTGATCGCCTTACCGCCGCGCACGAGGGCGACGATGGAGGCGCCGGTCCTGGCGCGCACGCCGAGCTCGCCGATGGCGCGGCCCGAGAGGGCGCAGCTTTTGGGGACCTCGATCCAGTCGCTCTCTATCATCCTGGAGGCGCGCCGGAGTTGGGCGAGGCCGTCGTCGTCGCCGTCCCCGTCCGCGATGGGGGCGTACATCTCGCGGCGCACGCCGTCGGAGAAGCGCTGGACCTCGACCGCCCCGAAGCCCTGGTTTATGAGGGCCTGGCGCGCGAGCTCGAGGCCGGCCTCCAACTCCGGCTGGACCGCCTCGTAGACGCCGAGGCGGCCGAGGTCTTCGAGCTGCTCCTCTCCGGCGGAGCGGGCCACGATCCTGGCGCGCGGGTTGAGGGCCTTCGTCCTCTCGACCACGAGCCGCGTCCCCACGGCGTCGGCGGTGGCCAGCACCACCATCCTGGCCTTCCGGATCCCGGCCGCCTCCAGCACGGGCTCCGCAGCCGCGTCGCCGTAGACGAGGGGAATCCCCTCCTCCCTGGCGGTCTCTACCTTGTTCGGGTCCACGTCCACGACGACGAACGGCTGCTCCAGGCGCGCGAGCATCCTCGCAACGAAGCCCCCGACGCGCCCGAAGCCGACGATGATGACGTGGTCCGCGAGCTCCTCGGCCGGCAGGTCTACCGTCCTGGGCGCCGGCGCCGGGAACCGCCTGCGCCAGCGGGCGTAGAGCGGGGAGGCCGCGCGGGCGGCGAAGGGCGTGAGCGCCATCGTGACGACGGCCGTCGTGAGCGCGATGGAGTAGGTGCTCGAAGAGATGACGCCCTCGCTTCTGCCGGACCGGGCCAGCAAGAAAGAGAACTCCCCCACCTGGAAGAGGCCGAGGCCGACGGCGAACGGGACGATGTTCACGTACCCGAAAGCGCGGGCCACGCCCGCGAAGATCAGGCCCTTCCCGACAAAGACGGCGAGCACGACGGCGAGGACGATGGGGGCGGAGGCGAGCAGGAACGCGGGGTCTATGAGCATGCCTACGGAGACGAAGAAGAGCATGGCGAACACGTCGCGTAAGGGGCCGATGTCCGCCAGGGCCTGGTGGCTGTAGTCCGACTGGGAGAGGACGATGCCGGCGACGAAGGCCCCGAAGGCGAAGGAGAGGCCGAAGATGTAGGTCCCATAGCCGACGCCGAGGCCAGTGGCGACCACGGAGATCAGGAACAGCTCCCTGGAGTTGAGGCGGGCGACGCGGCCCATCAGCCAGGGAAAGACCCGCGTCCCGAAGAGGGCCATGGCGCCGATAAAGATGGTAGCCTCGAGCGCCGCGATGCCGAGCGCCGAGAGCCCCTCGGCCACGTTCCCGAGCTCGGGCAGGAGGATGAGCAGCGGCACCACCGCGAGGTCCTGCACCACGAGCATCCCGATGATGACCCTGCTGGATAGAGTCCCCAACACCTCCTGCTCGGTGAGGGTCTTCAGCACCACGGCCGTGGAGGAGATCGAGAGCAGGGCCCCGAACCACACGGCCTCGTGCCACCCGAGCCCGAGCAGGGAGGCCACGCCGTAGCCGAGCGCGATCGTCAGGGCCATCTGAACCAGCGTCCCGACCAGGGCTATCCGCTTCACGGGCGCGAGCGCGCTTAAGGGGAAGTCCAGCCCGATGGTGAAGAGCAAGAGCGCCACCCCGATCTCGGCGAGCAGCTCTATGTCGTGGGCGGAGCTTACCGTGGGGCCGCCCGTGTTCGGCCCGACGATCACGCCGGCTAGGATGTAGCCGAGGATGAGCGGCAGCCCGAGGCGGCGCGCGATGATCCCGCCCACGAACGCGGCGACCATGATGAGCGCGATGTCCCCGGCTATGCCCACGCTTTGTCTATACCAGACGGGGACCGCTTTGTTCAGCCTGCAGGCGCGCTGTTGCCCGCGGCAAAAGGCTTGTCAGCCTCCGGTGTCCAGCTTCCCGGACTCGTCCACGGGGTCAGGGCTCCGCATAGGCTCCTCCCTCAGGTAGGCCGCGCGGGCGATGACGAAGGCCGAGATGGGGGTCGTCACGATGAGGAAGGCGGTTATGAGGGCGACGCGGAAGATTACCTGCGGGTCGCCGGTGACGGCCGAGGAGAGGCACAGGGAGATCACGCCGAGAAAGACGGTCTTGCTCATCGCGTGCAGCTTGGTGTAGGGGTCGGGCATCCGGATCGCCCCGTACACCCCGACGGTCATCACGAAGACGCCGAGTATCACCAGGGCGTCGGCCAGGAAGGGGACGACCGTCGAGAAGGCACCCGACACTAGAAGATCCTCCGCTCGCCGTGGTAGCGGGCGAGGGCGAGCGTCGCCAGGAACGCGAGCAGCGAGAGGACGAGCGCCGCGTCCAGGTAGTAGGGCGAGCGGTTCGCGTCGGCATAGAGTATCAGCAGGGCGACGAGTATGAGCGTCGTCATGTCGAGGGCCAGAATGCGGCCCGCCGTCGAGGGCAGCCGGATGACGGCCGCCACGCCCACCACGAGCAAGACGGTCATCCACGCGAACGCCAGGTAGAAGACTACTTCGTGCAACGGAACCTCCGATCAGCCCTCACGGGAACACCCCTCTCTGGTAGCGGCGGTAGAGATCTTGCTGCTCGCGGCGGAACTCCTCAGGGGCGCCCGCGTCTATGACGTGGATCAGGACGACCCCCCGCTCCCGGTCCACGTCCACGAAGAACGTGCCGGGCGTAAGACCCGTGACCACGGCCCACACGGCCACCCCGGTCGGCGTCCTCTCCCCGATGGGAACCTCGACGATGCCGGGGCTCTTCAGGGGCCGCAGGTGCAGCGTCACCAGCGTCACCTCCCAGGTCCCCGCGACCACCTCCCCGAAGACCGCGAAGGCGAAGGGCACGAAGGCCGCCACGCGCCGCAGAAAGGAAGGCCCCCCGCCAGGCGCGGCCTCGAAGACGAACCGCCGGGAAGCGAAGACCAGCGCCGCCGAGAGCCCGGCCCCGAAGAGGAGGTCTAAAGGGTGGAAGCTCCCCAGCGCGAGCGCGTAGGCGAGCGTCAGGCCGACTATAGCCACCACGTACCGCGTCATCCGCCCCCCCCCGTCAGCACTTCCGCCGCCGCCGCGCTCAGGTAGATCAGCGGCTCGGGCCAGAGGCCCAGGGCGAGCAAGAGGGCCGCCAGGGAGAGGACGACCAGGCGCGCCGCCAGGGGGCCGGGTTTCTCCCCCTCCCGCGGGGCGAGGAAGCGGCGCTGGTAGACCTGAAACGAGTACAGAAAAGAGAGGGCGCTGCCCACGAAGATGAGGACGACGAGGAGGGCGACCGTCACCACGGAGTCCTCGGCGATCGCCGCCTTGAAGACCGCTATCTTGCCCACAAAGCCCGCGGCCGGGGGCACGCCGGCGATGGAGAAGGCCCCGACGGCGAAGGCCGCGCCGATGAACGGACCGCGAAGGCCCGCGGCGAGAAAGACGACGCCCTTGTTCAGGGAGTTGACCACGGAATAGAGGACGGCGGCCGTAAAGCCGAGCGGTCCGCCCACGCCGAGGGCGAGGAGGATGTACCCGACCTGGCCTATCGCGGAGTAGGCCATCACCTCGGAGGTGTCGCGGCGCGAGATCGCCTGCAGGGCGCCGTAGACGATGCTCGCCGTCCCGAGCACCATCACCGCGGCCGACCCGTACGCGAGCTCCCGCGGCAGGATGCCCCCGCCGAAGCGCAGCAGCCCGTAGCCCCCGATGTTCGCCAAAGCGCCCGACAGGATCGCGGCCACCGGCGGGTGGCTCCCGACGTAGACCGCGGGCAACCAGAAGTGGAACGGGAAAAGCCCCAGCTTCAGGCAGAAGGCGGAGAAGATCACGGCCGCCACCACTATCACCGACCTCGGGTCCAGCGAGTCCGCCCGGGAGGCTATGGTCGCCATGTCCAGGCTCCCCGTGATGCTGTAGAGCGCGGCGATCCCTATAAGGAAAACCACGGACCCGAGCAGGTTGACGACGGCGAAGATGAAGGCCGCCCGCACCTGGTAGTCCTCCTCCCTGTAGCCCGCCAGCACGAACGAGGCGGTCATGGAGATCTCGAAAAAGACGTAGAAGTTGAAGGCGTCCCCCGTCAGGAACAGCCCGGTCAAGCCCGCGGCCACGAGCAACACCAGCGGCGGGAAGGCCCGCCAGCGCACCCCGAGCGCCACCTCGTAGAGCAAAGAGGCGAGGATCACCGCCACCGAGACGGCGGCGAACGTCACCCCCAGAGCGTCGGCGCGCAGCGTGATGCCTACCCCCTCGGGCCACCCGCCGGCCACTGTCTCCACCGTCCCCTCCCGCAGCACCACGAGCGCCAGCCAGACGAGGGAGGCCAGGCTCGCCGCGAGGCCCGCCGCCCCCACCAGCCCGACCCACCGCTTGCGGCCGTCAACGAAGGCCAGAAGGGCTGCGAGCAACCACGGGATCCCGGCCGGCAGCACGATGAGTACCCCGTTCGTCATCGCGGCGCGGCCCCCGGGTCCTGCTCCTCCACCGGGACCTCTTCGCGTTCGGGGTCGTCGGTGCGCTCCAGCGCCTCGGCCTCGCGCATCTCGGCTTCGGCGATCTCCTCTAGGTCAACGGTGCCGTGCGCGGTGTAGAGCCTGTAGACCATGGCGAGGAGGAGCGCGGCTACGCCGAAACCTATGACGAGCGCGGTCAGGGCCATCGCCTGGACGAGCGGGTCGCTGGCCCCCTCGCCCTCCAGGGGAAGGATCGGGGCCGCCCCGCGCGTGAGGCCAGCGGAGATTATGAACAGGACGGCCGAGTTGGAGACCAGGATGATCCCGACGACGACCCGCGTGAGGTCCCGCTGCAAGAGCAGGAAGGTCCCCGAGGCGAAGACTACCGCTACGACGAGCGCGGCGTAGACGGTCACCGGGCTCCGCCCTCCCGCGGCAGCGTCTCGGGGTCGGCGGCCTCCCGCTGGGAGATGGATCGGGCAAAGAAGGAGACCAGGCCGACCGCGAAGCCGAAGACGAGGAGGAAGATCCCGAAGTCGAAGAGGACCGCCGTCATCACCTCGATGGTGCCGAGGTGGAGAGGCTCCGTGTCCGGCCCCGGGAAGTGGGTCAGGACCGGCTCGCCGAGGAAGAGCGGCGCCGCCGCGACGCCGAGGGTGACGAGGAGCCCGACGAACGAGACCGTCGCGGCGTGCCGGACGGCTAGCATACCCCTGGTATCCTCGTGGCCGAAGGCCATGTACCGCAGCACGACGCCAAGGGCGGCGATCACCCCGGCGGAGAAGCCGTCCCCCGTCTGGACGAAGCCCTTGACGAGGACGGCCGCGGCGATCACGAACGTGGGCAGGTAGAGCAGGCGCGCTATCCCCCGCGTCACGCCGCGGGCCGCCGGCTGCCGAACGCCCGCCGTCTCCTTCGCGGGGCTGCCCCCGATCAGGGTTCTCACGCCGAGCAAGACGAGGACGACGACCGTGATCTCGCCTAAAGTGTCGAGCCCGCGGAAGTCCGCCAGCGTGGCCGTGACCACGTTCTTGGCGTGGGCGTCGGGGGTCAGCCTGACGTGCTCTTCGGCGACGCTCGACCCCGCGGGCGGCTGCGAGAGCGCCACCCATACGACGACGAACGCGAACGCCCCCGCGGCCACGGAGACGAAGACCTTGCGCGCCAGCCCGGTCGAGGGCATCTGCGCCTGGCGGTGAAGCACCCGGTACGGGATGAGCCTCAGGGTGGAGATGAGCAGCAGCGTGAGCATCATCTCGACGAGCACGGCCACGAGCACCACGTTGGGCGCCCCGTAGAAGGCGTAGACCACCGCCAGCACGAAGCCGAAGCCCGAGAGCACCAGCGCCAGCGTCGCGTGCCGCCGCACGAACGCCGTCGTCACCGAGGCCACAGCGACCGCGAGCATCGCCAGCATCAGCGGGGCGTCATCTGCCCGGAACTCCCCCACCCGGTACAACCCGCCTAGGGGCGTCGCCAGCACGCTCGCCCCCACCAGCACCGCCGTCGGCACCAGCACGAACGAGATGCGCCCCCTGAGGTTCCGGATCTCCAACCGGTGAACCCCGTCGGACACGAGGTTGAGCCCGTGCACCCCCAGCCGGTACAACCGCTCGGGTCCCACGATTTTGCCTAGCCCGCTCACGCCGAGCGCGGCCGGCGACCAGATTGGCCGCGAGAGGATCAGCGCGGCGCCAAGGACGTAGGTCCCCAGCGCCATCAGATACTCGGGGAGCAACTCGGCGTGGTACGAAGCGTCCAGCGGCGTCGAACCCCCGAACGAGGCCCGCCCGGCGGCCTCGGCCAAGCCCTCGAACGGCCCGGTGAAGAAGCCGCCGATCAGCCCGATGGCCCCGAGCGCCGCGACCGGCGCGACGAGCAGCCAGGAGACGCTCCGCGGCTCGGCGCGAGGTTCCCCGAGGAAGAGGCCGGCCCACAGACGCCACGTGTAGGCGAGCGTCATGGCCGCGGCCACGACGGCGAGGACGCCAAAGAGCAGGCCCCGTTCGAGCGCGGCGGCGAAGAAGAACTCGTCGGCGAAGAAGCCGACCGTCAGGGGAAGCGCGGTGAGGGTGGCCGCCGCGAGCCCGCTCGCCACGGCGAGCAGCGGCATCGGCTTCCGCAGCCCCCCGAGCTTGCTCAGGCGGTTCTCTCCCGTCGCCTCCGTGACCGTGCCGGCCGTCAGGAAGAGGGCGCTCTTGGCGATGGCGTGCGCGATCACGTAGAACGCCGCCCCGCCCGCGCCGTAAGGGCCGCCGAGGCCGTACATCGTCACCACGAGCCCGTACTGGGCGATGGTCGAGTAGGCGAGCAGCTGCTTCAAGACGTCCCGCGTCAGGGCCAGCACGCCCCCGACACCCATCGAGAGGATGCCGACGACGAGGAGGGCGTCGAGCAGGAACCCGCTCTTCTGAAGTAGGGGGTAGACGCGCCCTATCAGGAGAACCCCAGCGGCCACCATCGCCGCCGAGTGCAGGTACGCGGAGACCGGCGTGGGGGCAGCCATCGCCCGCGGCAGCCAGAAGTGCAGGGGCACCTGGGCGCTCTTGGCGAGGCCGGCGACCGCGATGAGACCTCCGGCGATGTTGAGCAGCGGCCCGGGCCCGACCCGGCCCGCCAGCTCCGGGACGGAGAACGTTCCGTGGGCGGCGTAGAGCAGGAGGGCACCGATCAGGAGCAGCACCGCCGTCACCCCGGTGACGAGCAGGGCCATCAGGGCCGAGGCCCGGGATTCGGCGTCGTGACGGTCGAAGCCGATCAGGTAGTAGGAGGCGATGGCCGTGAGATCCCAGAACACGAAGATCAGGATGAGGTCCTGCGCCATCGCGAGCCCCACCATGGAGCCCATGAACAGGAGGATAAAGAAGTAGAAACCGACGCCTTCGGAGGCGGGCCTCTCCTCGTGCTCCAGGTGCAGCGGTAGGTAGCGCGAGGAGTAGACGAGCACGAGGAACCCTATACCGGTCGCCAGCAGGGCGTAGAGCGCCGCCAACCCGTCGAGCTCCAGGTGCAGCCTCAGGTCCCAGCTCGGTGCCCACGCCAAGTCCACCTGCCCGCCACCCGAGAGCCAGCCCCACAGCGTCGCGCCGAAGGCGAGCAGAGCTAAGGTGGCCCCGGCCGGGGCCGCAAAGCGGTCCTCGAACGCACCGGCGAGCACGGCGATGGGGGCCGCGAGGAGGGCGAAGAGCAGGGGCAGGAACACGGGTAGCGTCATTGCACCGATTTACCTCCCCCCTCTCTGATAGTCCTTAGAGCACTGCATTATACTGCCGCGAACGCCGGGCTAACCCGCGGCCTCCTGCTCACCTGGAACGCCCGCACCGGGGTCCGGACGACCTCGTAGCCCACTACTCACCGCCCGTAGGCCCTCTCGGGTCCGCCGCCGTGTACCTACCAGGACCACACGCTCCTTCCCGTAACACTCTTCTGGCCGCGTAGAGCCTCGTTCGCAGGGACGGCACCTCTCCCATTTCGCCGGCTTTGATCCCATAGCACCGTATCCCCGGACCGAAAGACGGGCACAGTATCGGCTTCCCGATTATGTGAGAGAAAGATTATGCCCGCGAGAACCGGAGGTTCGCATGCGGCGCTTCGACGGCTCGACGGCAGGTCGACACCGCCCGCAGGGTGACGGGGCCATCCGGAGGTAGCCCGGTCCGTACGTGGAAGGAGGCAGCGTGAACGGTACGAAGGATCTTGAGCAGCGGCGCGCGCCGCGGCCGGTGAAGCGGTCCCTGAGCCTGGGGGAGGCGCTCCTTTTCTTGGCGGGGCTGCTGGTGGGCGCCGTCTTCGGCCAGGTCGCCCTCGGGGTGGTTCTCTTCGCCCTCGGCGGCGTCCTGTTCGCCGGGAGGGGCTACCTCAACAACGGCGACGGGGTCGCGGCCGGGGTCCTCATCTTCGTCGCCGCCAGCGCCGTGGGCATCCGGGTGATCTTCCACTTTCTCATCCCGTGAGTCGTCCCGTGAGCAGCGATGGGATCGACAGGTGGGACCGGTAACCGTGGGCCGACCCTGGCTCCGCGAAGTTCGAACCGGTGCAAAACGCGCCCAAGAAGGGAATGTACCCCGCAGGAGGAGCGGCAGCGCTGCGACACGCGGTTCCTGGAATTCGTCCGCCGGGTTATTGACGGGAGGCAAGAGAGAACATGGATACGACACCCTTCAGGCCCGTCAGGCGAACGGGCGGCTACCTCCCGCTGGAGGACTACGGCCTCATCGGGGACGGCAGTACCTCGGCGCTGGTCGGGCGGGACGGCTCGATCCCCTGGCTCTGCGTCCCCCGCTTCGACTCCCCGCCGCTCTTCTGCGGCCTGCTGGACGGGGACCGCGGCGGCGCCTTTCTCGTCAACTACCCGCAGGCCTTCAGACACATCGGCGTGATCTCCAGTGGCTTCAACCTCGCCCGCGCGACGGAGAAAGGAGCACTGGCCTCATGATCCGACGCATGCTCCTCCTCGGCGCCACCGGGGATCTCTCGCTCCGCTACCTGCTCCCCGCCCTCGCCCACCTCCGGCAGGCAAACGGGCTGCCGGAGGATTTCGTCGTCGAGTGCCTCGGCCGCGACGACACGGACACCGAAGCCTACCGCGCCCTGGCCGCGGAGGGGCTCGCCGAACACGCGCCCGACCTCCCGCGCGAGGTCCGCGACGCGCTGACGGAGGCGCTCCATTACCACCGGGCGGACGTCACCGACCCCGGTCGGATCTCGGCGGTGCTCAAGGAGACGGACGGGCCCGTCGTGGCCTACCTCTCGCTGCCGCCTCAGGTCTTCGCGCCCGCCATAGAGGCCCTCGTCGCCGCCGGCCTGCCGGAGGGCAGCCGGGTGGTCGTCGAGAAGCCCTTCGGCGAGGACCTTGCCTCCGCGCGCGAGCTGAACCGGCTGCTGCGCGACGCCTTCCCGGAGGAGGCCGTGTTCCGCGTGGACCACTTCCTGGGGATGCAGACCGTGCAGAACGTGCTGGGGCTGCGCTTCGCCAACCGCGTCTTCGAGCCGCTGTGGAACCGGGAGCATATCTCAGGGGTCGAGATAGTGTGGGAAGAGACGCTCGCGCTGGAGGGGCGGGCCGGCTACTACGACGCCGCGGGGGCGCTCAAGGACATGATCCAGAACCACCTGCTCCAAGTCCTGTGCCTGGTCGGCATGGAGCCGCCGGCCACGCTCCACGAGCGCGACCTGCGCGACCGCAAGGTGGAGCTGTTGCGGGCGGTGCGAAGCCCCTCCCCCGAAGAAGCGAGGCGCCAGACCATCCGCGCCCGCTACTCCGCCGGCTGCCTCGGGGATAGGGAGGTTCCCGGCTACGCCGAGGAGGAGGGCGTGGACCCCGAACGCGGGACGGAGACCTTCGCCGAGGTCACCCTGGCGGTGGACAACCGGCGGTGGTCGGGCGTGCCGTTCGTGCTGAGGAGCGGCAAGGCGCTCTCGCAAGACCGGGCGGAGGTCTCCATCCGCTTCCGGCCCGCGTCCCACCCGACCTTCGGCCAGGAGGCGGAGCCCAACGTTCTGCGCCTCCACCTCGAGCCCGACCGCGTCTCGTTAAGCGCGAACGTGAACGGACCCGGAGGCCCATCCGACCTCGAAAAGATCGAGCTCAGCGCCGAGCGCGACCCGCAAGCGATGCCCGCCTACGCGCGCCTGCTCCTGGACGCGCTGGAAGGAGACCCCACGCTCTCCATCCGCGCGGACGAGGCGGAGGAATCCTGGCGCATCGTCGAGCCCATCCTCCGGGCGTGGGAGCAGAACAGGGTGCCGCTGCTCGAGTACCCGGCCGGCTCCGACGACCCCCGGCGGGACGCCCCGCAACCCCCCGGCTGACCCTTTCCGCGCGTCTGGGGACCGGACCGCGACGGAAGATGGGCTCGGACGGCCGCGGTCTCCTTTCCGGCTCCGCGCAGCCCGGATGCCTCGGGCAATCCCCCCGGGCCCGTGCGACGCTTCCGTGCAGGCTCTCATGATCGGCACACGAGTCCTCGTGTACCTGCCTCCTGCTCGCCGTCCGCCTCGTGGCAACCGTCCAGGTCCTCGTGCGCGAACTGTGGGTCCGTAGGGTGGACGCCGCCGCTCGGACCCCGGCCTGCCGCCCGCGAAGGCCAGGAGAACCCCTGACGACGGCTGCAAAGGCTTCTGCGAAACCTCGGTCGCGGACCCGAGTAAGGCCCCCATCCGGGGCGGTAATAACGGCAGGTCCCCCGACGCGCGAACCCGCGCGTAAGGACGACGCAAAATACGTCACGAACAAGAAGCAATCGGAGCAACCTGAAAGCCCACCGGGTCCCGCGCCTCGCGCCCGGAGAGGTGACGTTTATGGGAAGACTCTCACGAATCCCACACGCCGGTCACAGGCCCGTATCGGAGGCTTAGAGGGTGGCGCCGGCACGGCCCCGCGCGGCACTAAACCCGAACCGATACCTGACAACGGAGTGCCCATGACCGAACCGACAGGCAAGAGGCGGCGGACGACGGCCGCAGGGCCTGTCTCCCCGCGGAGCGAAGTCCCGGAACCCGATTTGACCAGCCACGAGATCGTGGGCATCCTCGACGCCTCGGACGGGGAGGCGCACGTCGAGAATAAGGCGTCCTCCCAGGAGGGGGACCCGGCGGGACGCGCGTCGCACCCGCGCTTCGACGAGCTCGAACGTCCCTCTGATGTCTCCCTTCTCTGGCCCATCGGCTCCCGCGGACCGCGCATGAAGTCCCGGAGCGCGAAGCCGGCCCCCATCCGGCGCGCCTCCTCGGCAAGGCCGTTCACGAGCCCGTGGGAGGAAGCGGGCCTGCGATACGGGGCCAGGATCAGGGTTCACGCCCCCTCCCGCTTCGGCGTGCTCGTGGAGCTCGGCGGTGAGTTCGACGTCTCCTGCTCGGACGCCTTCGATCAGGCCCTGCGCGGGTTGGAGCCCACGGGTCCTGCCTACGTGGATCTCTCCGCGGTGACGTTCATGGACGCCCACTGCGTCAGGCGCCTCGCGGACGGGGTACGGGCCGGCCTACTGAGGCTGTGCCGGCCCTCCGCCGAGGTGCGGCTAAGCGTGGCTGCCTGCGACCTCGACGGGTATCTCGACATCCGCCCCGACGACGACCGCGGCTACGAGGCGGTGATCCGCGAGGCCTGCAAATGCCAAGACGGGCAGCCCGAAGAGCGCAAGGAGCACCGCCTCTATTTCAAGACAGAACATTGATCAGGGGGAGACAACACCCTCGCCGGGCGCGAGCTCTAAAGCCCGATGCTCTCCGGTCGCGTGGGAAGCCGTGTCCGGACCGGCCCCGCCCCCGGCCTCGCGGGGAGCGGCCGCCATGCGCCTGCGTGACGTAGAATGTGCCAGATGGACGCTTCCGGACGGTCGTACTCGCTACTGCAGGATACGTTTGCGATCTGCAGGATGGACAAGAACGCTCCCATGCCGGATTGGGCGGTGGGGGGTGAGTTCTGGTCCATCTCGAGGACGCCGGACGAGCTCTCGGTCGTCTGTCCGCAGAGGTCCGTACCGGCGGGCGTAGACCACGACGCCGGGTGGAAGTGCCTGAAGGTGGACAGCCCCTTCGAGTTCGACCTTGCCGGCATGATCTCCTCGATGGCCGCGCCGCTCGCGGAGACCGAGGAGGTGGACCTGTTCGTGGTGGCGACCCAGGACTCAGACTTCTTGATGGTAAGAGGGAGCGACCTCGAGAGGGCCACGGGCGAGCTCGCGCGGGCCGGTTTCTCGCTCGACCCCTAGGTCAGTTCGCGCGGGCGCGCCGCCGAGACTTTCTCGCGAACGTCTCGCGAACGCCGTCGGTTGGCCGCCCTCGGCGAGAGCGCTGCTCGCGGGTCTGCCGTACGGTCCCAGAGCGGGTGATCAAGATTCGAAGCGACGAGTCTCTCTCGCCCGGGGCAGGCTGAGGCGGAAAGCCGCTCCCCCACCTTCGGCGTTCTCCGCCCCGAGCTCTCCCCCCTGCGCCCGCGCGAGGTCGCGGGCGATGGAGAGGCCGAGGCCCGTGCCGCCGCTCGCGCGGCTCCTGGCCTTGTCCACCCGGTAGAAGCGCTCACTCGTATCGTGGGTGTTGGTCGGGCTTGTACCCGGGCTCCTGGCGCGGTGGATCGTGCCGGGCTCGGGACCAAGCGGCCTCGTCCTCACCACCATCCTGGGGATGGCGGGGGCCTCGATCGGGGGCCTGCTCGCCGGGCTCATCGGCGGCACGGGCGCTACGGGGTTCAACGTCTGGTCGGTCGTCGTCGCGACGTTCGGGGCCGTCGTGCTGCTCTTCCTCTACAACCTGATCACCCGCCGGACCGCATGAGCGAGGTCCGGTGAGCATAGGCTGCCAGATAGTCGCGGGCCTGTCGTGCGCCGCGGGGGCGGCCTTCTACGCCTCGCGTCGTCCCTACGCTGCCGTGGCCCCCGCGAGATGCCATCGACGCGCTACGCACCGCGGCGGAGCCAGATCGCCCACTGCCCTTCTAGAGCGCGAGCACCTCGGCCCGGATCCCTCCTGCTGCCACGCGGAGTAGCGCGAACGTGTGCTCCGGCGCCCGCCGCCTGTCCGTCGGGCTACCGGGGTTGAGGAGCATCAGCCCGTCCTCGTCCTCGACGCACGGGATATGCGAGTGCCCGAACACGACGACGCGGGCCCCCGGGAACCGGCGTCGCATCCTGTTCCGGCGCCCCTTCTTCGGCCCGGAGTCGTGGATCATGGCGACCGCCGCGCCCCCGACCTCGAACTCCAGCGTCTCCGGCAACCGCACGTCCCACCCGTCCACGTTCCCCTTCACGGCCCGCACCGGCGCGTAAGATTTTAGCTCGTACAGAACGTCCTCCACAAGGAGGTCCCCGGCGTGCAGGATCAGGTCGGCCGTTTCGAGGTGCGGCACCAACCCATCGGGCAACCCCTTCGCCCGACGGGGTATATGCGTGTCGGCCAGAACCACGACGAGCAACTACGCGCTCCTACCTAGAACCTGAAGCCTGACACTTCTACTTCAGGCCGCCGTCCACCCGCCGTCGACCGTCAGGACCGTCCCGGTGACGAAGCTTGAGGCCCTGGAGGCGAGAAATACCGTTGGGCCGACGATCTCCCACACCTCCCCGAACCGCCCTTGCGGTACGCGGCCGACGACGTTCTCGTACCAGGCGTCGTCCTCCATGATCTGGCGCACCAGCGGCGTCGTGAAGTACGCCGGCGCCAGGGCGTTCACCCTGACGCCGTGCCGCGCGAACTCCAGCGCCAGCACCTTCGTCAGCTGCACCACGGCCCCCTTGCTGGAGGCGTAGGCGGCCTGGCGCTCCATGGCGACGAGCCCGAAGATCGAGGCCATGTTGATGATCCTGCCGCGACCGTTCGGCGCCATGAGCCCCCCGAAGGCCTTGGCGCAGTGAAAGAGCCCCCTGATGTTCACGTCGAGCACCTCGGAGAACTCCTCGGGCTCGAGCTCCAGCACGGGCTTCCTGCGGTTGATGCCGGGCACGTTCACCGCGACGTCCACCGCCCCCGAGCGCGACCCCACCTCCTCCGCAGCGGCCCGCACGTCCTCCCAGTCCCTCACGTCCACCCGCACCGCGTAGCCCTCCTGCCCGAGCGCCGATACCTCGCCGGCGGTCCTCTCCGCGCCTTCGAGGTCCACGTCCAGGCAGGCGACGTCCGCGCCGAAGCTGGCGAACCCGAGGGCGATGGCCTTCCCGAGCCCGGAGGCCGCCCCCGTCACGATGGCCTTCTGCCCGTCGAGGCGGAAGATCCCCGCGATGTCCGCCGGCAGCCCGGCCGCCCGCGCGTCTTCTGTCATGCTTCCCCCACCTCTGTCGCCGACCCTTCACCGCAACCCTATTGCCCGCGGGAGCCAGGGTCAACCATCGCGCACGCCCCCGCAGCCGTAGACCGCTTCCAGCATGCCGCCCGCTCCGCGTGCCCCTCCTCCAGCCCGACGGCCCGAAGAACGAGCGGTACAGCCCCCTGGCCGCCGCCGTGATGCCGGAGCCGCCAAGCGGATCGAGCAAGGATTCTGGAAGCGGACTTCGGGTATACTGGTTCTCGGAACTTCGCGCTGAGAGGGTTCTGGGCAGTTCGCCTAGAGAAAGTTTTCGAAACTAGCCCATATGGGGCTGCGCTCTGCTCCGACCCCCCTCGATACCAAAGGAGCGCATAGGGGCGGGGATCTGCACACCTTTCTTCCTCCGCTCCGCCGAAGAAGGGTCGAGGGAAAGTGACTCTGTACCTAAAAGATACTCAAAAGTGCGTACGCATAGTACGCTCTGGTTAAGGGCCGGCTAAGCGGCAGCATGTATCTTGGATTCTCTTCGTTTCGTAGCGTTCCCCGTAACGGTCGGCAGACGGTCTGCGGCTAGAGTGGGACCCGAAGGTAAACAGGAGCGTCGTGGACGAGCGGTGCAGGAAGGAGTCGTAAAGGTGACGAGGACTGTCTTCGGTTAGGCGATGTGGGCGGGCTGGGCCGCGGTGCTCTTGGTCGGTATCGTCGTGATGCTGCCGGGCGGGGCAACGGCGCAACCCGCTCGGCCCGGCACCCCGGCCCACGAGATGCCGGCCTTCAGGGCCCCGGCCGAGGAGACGGTGGTACCGGGGCAGATCATAGTCAAGTACGAGGAGACCCTGGGCTCGTCCGAACGGGCCGCCCTCCGGCGCCAGGAGAACCTCGAGAAGAAGGGCGAGCTCGGCCTCATAGGCGCCGAGGTGGTCAAGGTCAGGGGCCAGTCGGTCGGGCAGGCCGTCCGCGACCTGGAGCGCCGCCCGGGCGTCGAGTACGCCGAGCCCAACTTCAGGGTCTATCCCACCGGCTTCGCCGACGAGCCCCGCTTCTCCGAACTCTGGGGCCTGCACAACACCGGCCAGACGATAGACGGATCCACCGGCACAGCCAACGTGGACGTAAACGGCAAGGAGGCCTCAGCGCGCACGCAGGGCAGCCCGAACCTCGAGGTGGCCGTCATAGACGACGGCGTAGACTTCTCCCACCCGGATCTCTCTGCCCGTGCCTGGAAGAACCCGGCGAGTCCGGAAGCGGCAAGGAGACCAACGGCGTCGACGACGACCGTAACGGCTACGTCGACGACGTCAACGGCTGGGACTTTTGCTACCGGGACAACACGGTCCACGACAACGGCGACGACGCCCACGGCACCCAGGTCTCGGGGACCATCGCCGCCTCCGTGAACAACTGAGGGATAGTGGGCGTTGCGCCGAACGTCAAGATCATGGCGCTCAAGTTTCTCAGCGCCAACGGCACCGGTCCCGGTTGCAACAGCACCGCGGGCGCCATAGAGGCCATCGGGTATGCCAAGAAGATGGGCATCAAGATCTCCAACAACTCCTGGGGAGGCGGCGTTTTCAGCCAGGCCCTCAAGGACGCCATAGACGCCTCGGGCAGCCTGTTCGTCGCCGCGGCCGGCAACGGCGGCTCCGACAGCGTCGGGGACAACAACGACGCGACCCCGATGTATCCCGCCTCCTACACCAGCCACAACATCCTGTCCGTGGCGGCCGTCAACAACAGGGGCAACTTGGGTAGCTTCAGCAACTACGGGAAGACCTCCGTCGACATCTCCGCCCCCGGCGTGAGCATCCTAAGCTCCGTCCCCGGCAACACGGGAGAGTCCGCCGCGGTCCTCTCCTCGGTGGGAACGTCTGGCGGCAAGGCGCTCACGGCCGGGTTCGGCGCCGAGGAGATAGGAACTGCGGCCAAGCAAGCGTCCTTCTTCGGCAAGGCGTTTCAGGCCATCGGGCGTGGCAGCCAGCCCGTAGTCCTCGTAGACGACGACGCCAGCGACATCGAGTTCTCCGGCACCCGCGACGTCGGCCCGAACGTCGCCGCGGCGATCCAATCCGCCACGGGCAGCGCCCCGGAGACGATCCGGGTCAGCGACGGAGACGGACCACAGCTCTCGCAGCTCTCGGGCAAGACCGTCGTGTGGGCGACCGGCGAAGCCTTCTTCTCCGGCTGGGATAACAACGACAACATGATTTTTGAGATACTGACCCCGGCGGACCGGGCGACCCTCACCAACTTCCTCAACGGTGGCGGCAGGCTCATCATAACCGGTAGGGTCGCGCTCTTGGAGATCGAGGGGTCGACGTTCGTGACGACCACGCTCGATCTGGCGGTGGACCCGGACACCTTCACGCAGACCTTTACGGGGGCTTCGGGCACACCGTTCGCCGGGGAGTCATACGTCTTCAACAGCGCCTTCGCCGACGAGTTCGGGGGCCTTAGCCACGACGGGATAGCCCCTGCTGCCTCCACAGCGAAGACCCAGGGCGGCTACGACCCCACTCCGCCCGGTTGGGAGTCGTGGCCAGGGACCTCGATGGCGACCCCTCACGTGGCGGGGGCGGCGGCGCTGGTCGCCTCCAAGTACCCGAGCCTCCTCGGCCAGCCCCTGGCGATAAAGAATATCATAATGGACACGGGCAAGCCCCTCCCCGCCACCGTGGGCAAGACCGTCACCGGGGACATACTCAACGCCCAGGCGGCCCTCTTCCCGAGGGTAATTGCCACAGCCCCGAAGCCCAACGCCGCCGGTGTTCTCAGGGGTTCCAACGTCAAGGCCACCTTCTCGGAGGCCATGAACCAAGGCACCATCATGGGCGCGACCTTCACGCTCAGGGCCGGCACGAAGTCCGTCGCCGCGGTGGTGAGCTATAACGCCACGACCAGGCAGGCGACGCTCAACCCGAGCGCCAGCCTCGCCCCCAACACCACATACACGGCCACGGTGAGGGGCGGGGCGACGGGGGTCAAGAATACCCAGGGCGACCCGATGCTCGAGAGCAATACCTGGAGGTTCAAGACCGGCTCGTAGACGGATTCGGTAGCTAGGAGCGGCCGGAAGATAACCGTCCGTGCGCTCCTTTGAACGGGGCCGGGGAGAGATCTCCCCGGCCCTCCCTCTTGCCCTATTCACCCGAGTGCGTGGAAGGGGCGTCCTCGAAACTTCGCACCGAGGGGGTTCTCCGAAGTATGCGCATCCGAGGAGGGACCGTCGAGAACAGTGGGTAAGGGGGCACAGTAGATCGGTCCTCCTTTGGCGTTCCGGGGCAAGCGGCTCTGGCTCTAGGGCGCTCGTAATGCGTTCGACTACGGGGCGCGCAGGGGCACCCCGTAGCCCAAGTAGTTCGTCTACTCGGTGACGTTTATGACCATCGTCAAGCCACCGCCTCCCTCCTGCTCGACGTTGTCGTTGGTGGTGTGGTGGGGGATGTGGCAGTGTACGAGCCACTTGCCCGGCTCCCTGGCCTCCCACATCACGTCGTAGCGTTCGCCGGGACCGACGTTGACGGTGTCCTTCAAGATTCGGGCTGATTCGGGGACCGGGTTACCGTCGGTCTGGACGACCTCGAACGGCCCCCGTGGATATGCATCGGATGGACGAAGTTGTTGTTGGAGCCGATGAAACGGAGGCGCACCCTCTCGCCGACCTTCATGTCGATGGTCTCGGTCTCCGGGTCTCGGCTCCTAGGCTTGGCTTTCTGTGGCCGGCGGCTTGCGCTACCCTTGCGCCGATGGCGAAGCGTCCGAACGTAAGCGCGGGTCTGCTCCTGTTCCGCCGCCCCGCGGGAGGACTCGAGGTCTTCCTCGCCCACCCGGGCGGGCCATTCTGGAGGGACCGCGACCTGGGCGCCTGGACCGTGCCGAAGGGGCTGTTGAAGGAGGGCGAGGATCCGCTCGTGGCGGCCATACGCGAGTTCGAGGAGGAGACGGCCGTCCGCCCCGAGGGGCCTTTCTTGCCGCTCGGCAGCGTCCGTCAGAAGGCCGGCAAGCTGGTGCACGCCTGGGCGTGGGAGGGGGAGGCCGATCCGCGCCGGGTCAGGAGCAACGTCATGCGCGCCGAATGGCCGCGCGGCTCGGGGCGGTGGCTCGCTTTCCCGGAGGTGGACCGGTGCGAGTGGTTCGACGCGCGCAACGCACGACAGAAGATCAACCCGGCGCAGGCCGAGCTGATCGACAGGTTGGAGGCTATGCTCTCCCGCGACGTGTCGAGCTAGCCGAACAGGCCGGAGGCTTCGGTGGGCTACCAGTAACTTCATCTTGCGTCGGGCGAGAGCGGGCCCACGCAAGTCGGGACAGCGCCGCCCCTGGCTTTCCGCGCGATGGTAGGGTTGGACCAAGCAGTGGAGATAGAAGTCGTACTCCAGCCACGCGAGGCCCGCGAGGGGGCGAAGGACGGGTGGCGCCCGCCCCAGCAAACTAGCGGTTGCTTCCTTACGCTATCCCTTCCTCGGTCTCAGGCTCCAGGACTCGGACGAGGTCCCTTATGGGGTCGCCGGCTCGAGCCGGGCGATCTTCCAGCTCGCGGTGGATCTCTTGCAGGGCTCCCTCCAGCATGAAGAGCTCGACGAGGGCCATCTTGTGTTCGTCCTCCTCGGGGTAGGAGGCGGCGCCGCGCGCGCCCTCGGCGTATCCTTCGAGAAAACACCCCCGCGCGCGTCTCCCCCAGACCCGGGCCAGGGTCTCGAGGGTTTCGGGGCTCTCCGCGCGCTCGGCGCCGAGGTTCGAGAGCGCGTGCCGGACGGCGCGGTCGAGCGAGAGCAGCATCCCGGACACGTCGCGCAGAGGCGAGTGTTTCCTGCGCCGCTCGGCGAGGGGGCAGGCGGGGTCGCCCTCGAAGTTCGTGATCTGGAAGTCGTTGCCGACCACGAGCACCTGCCCGAGGCGGTAGTCCCCGTGGTACCGGGTCTTCACCGCCCCGAACCCGCCTTCTGCCACCTCCCTCGCGCGGCCCAGAGCCTCCCCGCGCAGCGCCATCAGGCGATCCGCGTCGAGACGCACGTCCTCGGGCAGGTCTCCACGCCGCTCGTGCAGCCCTTCCAGGACCCTCCCGAGTTGCGCGCCGACCTTCTCGCCCCAGCCGGCGACCTCCTCGGGCGAGGCAGCCTCCGGGGAGAAGGCCTCGTCATCGGTCGGTGCGGCGAACGCCGCGTGCAGTTCCCCGGTGCGTAGCCCCAGGGTGCGCATGAGGCCCGCGAAGAAGGCGTCCTCGGCCGCCTGCTCCTCCGCCTCCTGCGTTCTCTCCTGATCCTCGAGGCTCCACGAGGCCACGAGGCGGTTCTCGAAGTAGCGGGTGAGCAGGTCCCTGGTGTACGACCAGCCGTCCCCCTGGTTCTCGGCGAAACCTTGCAGGAGGGCCAGGGTTATGCGCCCGCCGCTGGAGGTCTCGTACTCGACGGCGCCGGCAAGCGGCGGCGTGCCCCCGAAGCCGACCTCCTCGGTCAGGTACCGCCCGACTTCGAGGCCAGCGTTGGGGCCCTCCTGGAGGCGCCGGTACGCCTTCAAGACGAGCCTCTCGTCCAGGATCGCGAGGCTGCTGTTGGCCTGGTCCTCGGCGCGCCGGACACCCAGGGAACCCACCGAATCGTCCCCGAGGAGCCTGCCGAAGGCGCCGGTGCGGGAGAAAACCACCCTCCCTTCCCCCATCTCGAGGTCGCGTCCCTCCCCGATGGCCGCCACGACCTCGCGGCAGAACCCCTCGTCGTCGATGGCGTCGTAGAGGATGCCCATCCTGGCGCGCTGCCGGAGCTTCGCGACGGCGTGGGGCACGAGCGCCGAGACGCCGTCCTCGCCGGCCACGGCCTCCCAGCCCGCCGAGAGCGGCAGGAAGTAGAGCTGCGGGCCGGAGACCTCCGGCGACCCTTCCCCGGCGTGCACGCGGAGCAGTGCCAGGAGTCGGTCGGGGCCGAAGCCGGTCTGGGTTGCGATCTCGGTGTGGCGCACGTCGTCCTCCTCAGCCGCGAACCACCGCTGGATCCCGAGGAAGTTCGGCAGGGCCTCCTGCTCCAGCCGGCTCAGCTGGCGGGCAGGAAGATGCAGCGGGGCCGCATGATCGTCGCCGACGCTGCGGGTTCTGCCGGCGGGCAGGACGAGCACGGGCGGCTCGACGAGGCGCGGCCTCTCCCGGTGCCAGGCCGGGGGCTCGGCGTCCTTCGCCAGGCGGAACCAGTAGAAGCTGTGGCCCGGCAGGGTGACCATGTACGGCAGGTCGCCCACGGTGGGGAAGCTGCTCCCGCCTATAAGCTCGACCGGCACCCGCCCGCGGAAGCGCGAGAGGCCCAGCTCGACCGGCTGGGCCGAGCGCGAGAGGTTCGCGACGCACAAGATCGACTCGTCCTCGTGTTCCCTCAGGTAGGCGAGCACCTTGCGGTTACCCGGGTGGAGAAACTCCATGGTGCCGCGCCCGAACGCCTTGTGGGCCTTGCGGACCGCGATGATCCGCTTCATCCAGCTCAGCAGCGAGCCCGCGCTGCGCCCTTGCGCCTCGACGTTGACCGACTCGTAGCCGTAGACCGGGTCCATGATGGGCGGCAGGTAGAGCCGGGCCGGTTCGGCGCGCGAGAAGCCCGCGTTGCGGTCGCTCGTCCACTGCATGGGGGTGCGGACCGCGTCCCTGTCGCCGAGGAAGATGTTGTCCCCCATCCCGATCTCGTCGCCGTAGTAGACGATAGGGGTGCCCGGCATGCTCATAAGGAGGCTGTTTAGGAGTTCGATGCGCGGCCGGTCGTTCTCCATCATGGGCGCCAGGCGGCGGCGGATGCCGACGTTCACCCGCATCCGCGGGTCGTTGCCGTAGGTCTGGTACATGTAGTCGCGCTCGCGGTCGGTGACCATCTCCAGGGTGAGCTCGTCGTGGTTACGCAGGAAGACCGCCCACTGGCACGCGTCGGGGATCTCGGGCGTCTGGTGGACTATGTCGACGATCGGGTGGCGGTCCTCCTGGGCTATGGCCATGTAGACGCGGGGCATGAGCGGAAAGTGGAAGGCCATGTGGCACTCGTCCCCTTCCCCGAAGTACGGGAGCAGGTCCTCGGGCCACTCGTTCGCCTCGGCCAGAAAGAGCCTCCCCTCGTAGCGGGCGTCCATCTCAGCCCGCATCTTTTTGAGGATCTCGTGCGTCTCGGGGAGGCCCTGGTTGTCGGTCCCCTCGCGCTCTATGAGGTAGGGGACGGCGTCGAGCCTGAGACCGTCGACGCCGGCGTCGAGCCAGAAGCGCATCACGCCCATGACCGCCCGGAAGACGAGCGGATTGTCCAGGTTGAGATCCGGCTGGTGGGAGAAGAAGCGGTGCCAGTAGTACTGGCCAGCCACGTCGTCCCAGGCCCAGTTGGAGTTCTCGGTGTCGCGGAAGATGATCGGGGTGCCCTCGTATTTCTTGGTGGTGTCGCTCCACACGTAGAAGTTGCGCAGCGCCGAGCCCTTGGGGGCCCTGCGCGCCCGCTGGAACCACGGGTGCTGGTCGGAGGTGTGGTTTATGACGAGCTCGGTTATCACCTTGAGGCCCATGGAATGGGCCTTGCGCACGAACGCCCTGGCGTCGCGCTTGGTGCCGTGGTCGGGGTGGACGTTCTTGTACTCGGAGATGTCGTAGCCGGCGTCGCGCTGGGGCGAGGGGTAGAAGGGCATCAGCCAGATCGCCGTTACCCCAAGGTCCTTTATGTAGTCGAGGCGCTGGGTGAGGCCCCTGAAGTCCCCGATACCGTCGTTGTCCGAGTCGAAGAACGCCTTGACGTGCAACTGGTAGATGATGGCGTCCTTGTACCACAACGGATCCCCCCCGCTTCCCACGACGCTCACCTCCTTCGACCTGTTCTCCGAAAGCGCCCCCGGGCTGGCAGGCCGCCACGCCCCCCGCCAGCCGGTGGAGAGGGACGGGCATACCCCGGGCTTTCTGGGCGGCGGTTCGTCGAGCCTCGCATCAACCGCATAGCATACAGTCGCATCACCGAGGGTCAAACGGGCCGTCTGAAGTCCATCACGAGTATCGTGGGCAGCGGCGGATAGAGATCGGGCGTTTACTGCCGCGCTCACTGTTCGGTGCTCCTGCATGTCCGAGGGCACAGCTTGCTAGAAAGCTGTTGTCGCCACCGCCTTCGGGTGGCCCACGCACACCATCGGTCAGGTGGCCATATTCTGAGAACCTTCTTGGCTAATTTCTGAGAACCCTACGCCCGAATTTCGCATAATTGGCCCGAGGCGAAGTTCGGTGATTAGGCGGGCGAAAGGCTACTCGCTCCCGCACCGACCCTCGTAGGCGGGCACTCCTTCTTTGTCCAGGTAGCCCTTCACGGTGGGGTAATCTCCGGCCTCGATGTCCTCGGCGAGGAAGGCCCTCATATCGTTGGAGAAGGCTTGGACTTCGGCCTCGCTCATGTTCTGTTCGGCTATGTGGGTCTGTATGCGGCAGTTGTCGCGGAAGTACTCGGGGGACCCCCGAACGGTCGTCTCTGGCTTCGGTGTAGCCTTCTTGGGCGTCTTCTGGCCGACGGCCTTATCGACGTCCTCCTTCTGGCCCTGCTCTTGCGTGGGGCCGGACTGTCCACACCCGCAGAAGGCTACCAAGACCGCCACCACCAGCAAGACGCGAACCGCCATGTTCCCTCCCCGATGAGCTACTCAAGAGAAGGCCGGGATGGCCCACAGCGGAGCGGGGACACGATCCGGCCATCTCTTCGACCTTATCAGGCCAGCTTTTTAGCCTCGTTAAGAACCGGTAAAGAGCCCGTAAAGGGTGCCCGGTGGCCAGACGGAGGGGCGATAGGAGCATAGGACCGGGGCAAAGCGAGAGGCCGGAGCCCCAGCGAAACTGGGACCCCGGCCGCAGGCCAATGTCGAGGAAAGACGGACCCTGGAGGGGGGTGGGCATATCCGCCTTCGCCTCTGAAGAAACAATCTACCATCGGCCACTGGCTATCGGGTTAACGTCCGGTAAGGGTTCGGTTAAGGGTGTTCGAAGGCCGGGACCCCGTAGAGCCCCGGCCCCTTCGTTCCCTGGCCACCGTGTCTACCAGCCCGTCAGCGCGTCCTTGGCCTTCTCCACCCCCTGGTGCACCATGTCACAACGCGCGGACACCTGTGCGGCGGTGTCCTCTTCACGATGACGCTGCCGTCGAACGTCGCCAGCTCGCCGACCTTCTCAGGCGGCACGTGGTAGCCGATAAACTGCTCGACGACATCGACAAACCTTCCTTAACGCAACGCTTGCCGATCCTTAACGGAACCCGTCTCACTAGGAGCGGGAATACGAGTATATTTCGAACGAAAGCCGGAGAAAGGACACGTTGTGACTCACGTCCAGCAGATGCTCCAGACTCACCCGAGCCCCGCCGCGGTGGACGAGGCGACCCTGGTGGAGTGCATAGAGGCCTGCTTCGGCTGCGCCCAGAGCTGCACCGCCTGCGCCGACGCCTGCCTCGGGGAGGACGACCCCAAGTCGCTCGCCCGCTGCATAAGGCTCAACCTCGACTGCGCGGGCTTGTGCGACGCCACCGGCAGGATACTCTCCCGACAGACCGCCTTCGAGCCCGAGATGGCAAAGGCTGCGCTTCAGGCTTGTGCCGAAGCGTGCCGCCTGTGCGGCGACGAGTGTGAGCAGCACGCCTCCCACCACGAGCACTGCCGGGTGTGCGCCGAGGCTTGCCGCCGCTGCGAGCGGGCCTGCAACGATCTACTGAGCAAGCTCTAGGCTTCTCCGGTCACGGTTCCTAACTGGCGCTGTGGGGTTCGTAGCCACCGCTGCGTACCTACCTGGCCGTAGTAGGAGCGTAGAATGCGGGCTACGAGTATACGAACCATAAGCGAAGACGATCCCATAGCCGAACACGAAGAACGGCGCTATGGTCTGCACGAGCGGCTCGCCCAAGGCGTCGACGTCCCGTACGTGTTCGTCGCCTGCGGGCTCGCGCTGTCTGTGAGCGGGCTGGCAGCATACAAAGGGTCGATGATGCAAGAGGAGATACCATGACCGATCGCATAAAGGAACCCTGGGGAACGAGGACGCCTTACGCTGCGGGCGAGCCCTGGCCCGTACGGGTCGACACCTTTCTGGAGGATGGGGTCTCCGAGGACGAGGTCGACCGATGGGCGCAGACGGCCTCCCTGCACCACGCCAACGGCGACGCGATGGACCTGGCCGTCAAGGACGGCCGCCTCGTCGGGGTACGGGGCCGCGCCGTCGACCGGGTCAACCGAGGACGGCTGGACCCCAAGGACCTCTTCGTCTGGCAGGCCTATGACTCTCCCGATCGGCTCACCCGACCGCTCGTCCGCAGCGAGGACGGCGGGCTGGTGGAGGCGAGCTGGGACGAGGCCATGGGCCGCATCGTCGAGCACTCCAAGGAACTCTTGAAGGAGAAGGGGCCTTTGGCCTTCGGCTTCTACACCTCCGGGCAGCTCTTCCTCGAGGACTACTACACCCTCGGGGTCATCGGCAAGGCGGGCCTGGGCACGCCGCACATGGACGGCAACACTCGCCTGTGCACCGCCACCGCCGCAGCGGCGCTCAAGGAGTCTTTTGGCACCGACGGGCAGCCCGGCTCCTACGACGACATAAACCACACCGACCTCATCTGCCTGTGGGGCCACAACATCGCCGAGGTCCAGACCGTGACGTGGATGCGGATGCTCGACAGGCTCGAGGGGCCGAACCCCCCGAAGCTCATCGTCGTCGACCCCAGGCCCACCCCGGCGGCCCGGAGGGCCGACGTGCACCTTGCCGTCAAGAGCGGCACGAACATGGCGCTCATGAACGCCCTCATCCACGAGCTCATCGCCAACGGGTGGTACGACGAAGAGTACGTCCAAGCCCACACGATAGGCTTCGAGGAGCTGAAGTCCACGGTCTCTGGGTACCCGCCCGAGAGAGCGGCGGAGATCTGCGGCGTACCGGCCGCGCAGATCCGGGAGGCCGCCCGCATCATCGGGGAGGCCGAGAGCATGATCTCGACGGCCTTGCAGGGCTTCTACCAGTCCATGAGCGCGACGGCGGCCTCCTGCCAGATCAACAACATCCACCTCTTGCGCGGCATGCTCGGCAAGCCCGGCGCCGGGCTCCTGCAGATGAACGGCCAACCCACCGCCCAGAACAACCGCGAATGCGGCGCCGACGGCGACCTGCCGGCCTTCAGGAACTGGGACAACATCGAGCACATAAGGCAGCTCGCCGAGCTCTGGAACGTCGACGTGATGAAGATCCCGCACTGGGCGCCTCCCACCCACGCCATGCAGATCTTCCGCTTCGCCGAGACGGGCTCCATAAACCTGCTCTGGATCAGCGCCACCAACCCGGCGGTCTCGCTGCCCGAGCTGCCGCGCATCCGAAAGATACTGGAGCAGGAGGGCCTGTTCGTCGTCGTGCAGGACGTCTTCCTCACCGAGACCGCGAAGTACGCGGACGTGGTGCTGCCGGCCGCGACCTGGGGCGAGAAGCTCGGCACCTTCACCAACGCCGACCGCACGGTGCACCTCTCGGAGAAGGCCGTCGAGCCTCCGGGCGAAGCGAGGCCCGACTTCGAGATCTTCCTCGACTACGCGAGGCGCATGGACTTCCGCGACAAGGACGGCGAGCCGCTCATGAAATGGGAGACGCCGGAGGAGTGCTTCGAGGCGTGGAAGGAGTGCACGAGGGGACGTCCGTGCGACTACACGGGGATAACCTACGAGAAGCTGAGGGGCGGCTCGGGCGTCCAGTGGCCGTGCAACGAGGAGCACCCCGAAGGCACCGAGCGGCTCTACTCCGAGGGAGACTTCAACACGCAGACGGACTACTGCGAGCGTTACGGGTCGGACCTGCTGACGGGAGCGACCCTCTCGGAGGCGGACCACAAGGCGCTAAACCCAGACGGCAGGGCCATCCTCCACGCAGCCGAGTACCTCCCGCCGCACGAGGAGCCTGGGGAAGAGTACCCCTTCCGGCTGGCCACGGGCCGCACGCTCTACCACTTCCACACCCGCACCAAGACAGCCCGCGCCCCGCAGCTGCAGAACGCCGCGCCCGAGGCGTGGGTCGAGCTCTGCCCCTCCGACGCCGGCTCTCTTGGCGTGGCCGAGGGGGACGTGGTGCGCGTCGAGTCCCCGAGGGGGGCCATGGAGGCCAAGGCCCGCATAAGCGGCATCAGGGAGGGCGTCGTCTTCGTCCCGTTCCACTACGGCTACTGGGACGAGCCGGAGGGGGACGCGCCGAACGGCCGGGGGCGCGCCGCCAACGAGCTGACCATAACCGAGTGGGATCCGGTCTCCAAGCAGCCGCTCTTCAAGGTAGGGGCGGTGAGGGTCACGAAGATCGCCGACGCGGACGGGGAGCCTTCGCTCGCCCCCACGACCACCGCCTCGGCGCCGGTGGAGAACGGCGGGGGCGGCCCCCGCCCGGAGCCTACCGTCGGCGGCGGTTTGGCAGGGGTTGCCGAGACCGTGAAGGAGGGCTAGAGATGTTCCTCGCGAACTACCTGGGGCTGCTGCACCAGTCCGAGTTGGACCTGGCCGACGGGTTCCGCAAGGTCGGCGACGGCCACGCCGCGGAGGCCGACGTCTACCACGTCTGCCACACCTTGGCCAAGCAGTGCGACGCCCACGCAGAGGCCCTGAAGCCTTTCGTGGACCGCTACGGCGAGCAGAGGGACGAGGAGCCGGAGCGCCTCTACCACGACCTCTTCGACGAGACTAGGAGCGGCAGCTTCGGCCTGCTGCGCGACCTCCAGGACCTTTACGTGATGGCGAATTTCTGCGACATCACCTGGACCATGATCGGGCAGGCGGCCCAAGGCGCCGGCGACGTGGAGTTGCTGGAGACGGTGAACTCCCTGGAGGGGCAGACCTCCACCCAGATCAAGTGGCTCAAGACGCGCATGAAGCAGGCAGCCCCCCAGACCCTCCTGGTGGCGTCCTCGTGAAGGCGGAGGTGGACCGAAGATCGCTGCCACCGGTCGAATTTGGGGAGTTCTCGACCGGCAAACAGCGGCCTTGGACTCTACTTCACGGTTCGGACCCGGTTCGTCCAGTTCAGGTACTTCAGGGACTCGGTGCGTCTCTTGGGTGCCGGGACGGCCTCCGGGACGGGGGTCTCCTCGTTCGGGGCATTCGCCATCGGAACGGCCGCCCGCGTCGGCACGGGCAACCTGGCGGGCGTCGCGCTCGCCATAGCGGTCGGCGGACCGGGTGCGGTGTTCTGGATGTGGGTGATCGCGCTCTTGGGCGCGGCGACGGCCTTCGTCGAGAGCACCCTGGCCCAAGTCTACAAGGTGCGCGACGGGAGTAACTTTCGGGGCGGTCCCGCCTACTACATGGAGCAGGCGCTCGGGCAGCGGTGGATGGGCATCCTCTTCGCCGTGCTCATAACCTTCACCTTCGGGTTGGTCTTCAGCTCCGTGCAAGCGAACACGATCTCGCTGGCCTTCGAGGAGGCCTACGGCATCCCGCGGCTGCTGATGGGGATCTTGGTGACGATCCCCGTCGCGCTCGTGATCTTCGGCGGCGTCAGGCGCATCGCCCGCGTCGCCGAGGTGCTCGTGGTCTTCATGGCGGTACCCTACGTTTTGATGGCGCTGTATATCGTGGTGATCAACTTCGCGGAGATCCCTCGCGTGCTCGGGATCATCGTGAGCAACGCCTTCGGCCTCGGGCCGGCCGTTGGCGGCGGCTTCGGGGCCGCCATCATGCAGGGCGTCAGGCGCGGGCTCTTCTCCAACGAGGCCGGCATGGGCAGCGCCCCGAACGCCGCGGCCACCGCCGACGTCTCCCACCCGGCCAAGCAGGGGCTCGTGCAGTCTTTAGGCGTGTTCATCGACACGCTCGTCATCTGCACCGCGACGGCCTTCGTCATCCTCTTCTCCGGCATCTACGAGTCAGGCGAAGCCGACGGGATAGCGCTCACCCAGCGGGCGCTGGAGAGCCACATCGGCGGCTGGTCGGTGAGCTTCCTCTCCTTCGCGATCTTCATGTTCGCTTTCAGCTCCATCATCGCCAACTACTACTACGGCGAGACGAACATCGAGTTCATAACCGGGTCCAACCGGTGGGTCTCCTACTACCGGATTGCGGTTATAGGCCTGGTCCTCTTCGGGTCGGTGGCGGCACTGGAGCTGGTATGGGCGCTGGCCGACCTGTTCATGGCCTCCATGGCGCTGGTGAACCTGATCGCCATCGCGCTCCTCGCGCCGATCGCCCTCGCCGTCCTGCGCGACTACTCCCGCCAACGCGAGGCCGGACAGAACCCGGTCTTTCATGCGAGCAATGTCCGGGAGGTAAAGAACGCGGAGTGCTGGGGCGAATCAGGTCGGGTGCGCTAGCCAGCGACGCCAGACTGGACCCGGCGGCCGAAAGAAGCGCCAAACACGACCGCACCGCGTAGGGGCCATCGCGCCCGCCGTACATCGGGTGGCCGACACCACGCCCGCACGACCCGCACCGACGCGAACGGCAC
>DASYWA010000188.1:0-34672 GCA_035936475.1 Rubrobacter sp.
GCGCTACACCGTGGACAACAACTTAAACGCCACCCACAATGTCCTCTGCGCCATCGTCGAAGCCGGCTTAGACATCCACCTCGTGCACTTAGGAACGATGGGCGTCTACGGCTACGGCAACGCCGGGATGAAGATCCCCGAGGGCTACCTCGAGGTCGAGGTGGTCACAGGCGAAGGCAAGCGCGTCAAGCAGGAGATCCTCTACCCTGCCAGCCCCGGCAGCATCTACCACATGACCAAGACGCAGGATCAGCTCTTTTTCCACTACTACAACAAGAACGACGGGGTGAGGATCACCGACTTGCACCAGGGCATCGTCTGGGGCACCAACACGCGCGAGACCACGCTGGATGAAAGGCTTATCAACCGCTTTGACTACGACGGCGACTACGGCACCGTCCTCAACCGCTTCCTGATGCAGGCCGCCGTGGGCTACCCGCTCACCGTCCATGGCACGGGCGGCCAGACCCGCGCCTTCATCCACATCCAGGACACCGTGCGCTGCATACAGCTCGCCCTGGAGAACCCGCCCGAGAGCGGCGACCGCGTCAACGTCTACAACCAGATGACCGAGACCCACCGTCTGCGCGACCTTGCCAAGCTGGTCTCCGAGCGCACGGGCGCGGAGGTAGACTACGTGCCCAACCCGCGCAACGAGGCCGCCGAGAACGATCTGCACGTCCGCAACGATCGCTTCCTCGACCTGGGCCTGCAGCCGACGACCCTTAGCGAAGGGCTGCTAGGGGAGGTCACCGAGATAGCCCGCAAGTACGCCCACCGCTGCGACACCTCCAAGATTCCCGCCACCTCGCTGTGGAGGCCGCAGGAGGAGATCGTGCACCAGCAGGAGGGCCATCGGTAAGCGCCGTGGAGGGATCTTTGTACTACGCGGCTCCCGTGCATCGGGATAGAATAGACCCAGAGGTGGTGATGCCGAGCGTGAGCTGGAAGACGGGCAAGGCCAAGCAGCGCACCAACAAGGCGCCCGCGGAGCCCACCAAGATCTGATGCAGGGGGCCGAACACATAAGCATCGCCGGCGTCGTCATAGCGCTGCTCTTTGCGGCGTACGGTCTCTTCAAGTTTCGCGGCGGGGGAAGCAGGCTCGACCTGCTCCTCTCGCTGCTCATCGCCCTCGGCGTGGCGCTGGTCTCCGTCGTGCCCCAGATCTTCGAGCCGGTCAGCCGCCTGCTTGGCTTGGAGAACCGCGCCTTCGCCCTCTTGGGCCTCGCCAACCTCCTCCTCTTCGGGCTCATCCTGAACCTGCTCGCGCGGGTCAGGGCGGCCGGTCGCCGCAGCGGCGAGATCGTCACCGGCCTCGCCGTCAGGGACTACGAGGAGAACTATCTCTCGCCGAAAGAGAGGCTCGAGGGGCACCCGGGCGAGGTCCTGATCATCGTCCCAGCCTACGACGAGGAGGGCGGCATCCGGGGGGTGCTACGCCGCATCCCCGACGAGGTCCTGGGCCACCAGGTAAAGACGGTGGTCGTCGACGACGGTTCGACCGACAGGACGGCGGCCGTCGCCAGGTCCGAGGGCGTGCCCGTGGTGACCCACGTCGTCAACCGGGGCCAGGGCGACGCCCTCAGGACGGGCTTCGCCATAGCCCAGGCCGAGGGCGCCGAGGTCGTCGTCAACCTCGACGCCGACGGGCAGTACAAGCCCGAGGAGCTCGACCGTCTCGTGGGCCCCATCATCGAGGGGGAGGCGGACTTCGTGCTCGGGAGCCGGTTCATGGGTTTCTACGAGGAGTCGGGGAGCGTGCGGCACGTCGGGGTGGTGTTCTTCTCGCGCATGATCTCGCTCTTGACCGGCGTGAGGGTCTCCGACTGCACGAACGGGTACCGCGCCATAAGGGTCTCCGAGCTCCACAAGATGGACCTCCGGGAGGACCGCTTCAACGCGAACGAGATCACCCTGGAAGCCCTCAGGAACAAGCTGCGTTTCCATCAGGTCCCCATCTCGATGATGAGCCGCGCCGCCGGCGAGACGAAGAAGCCCCCGAGGTTGGCCTACCCGCTCGGGGTCTTCAGGGTGATAATCTCGACCTGGCTGAGGTAAGGCTCCAGGTTTTGGGCGAACGCCTGCCGCGTTTCGCTACCGACGGCCGGGCCGAGCTAGACGTCAGGTTCGAGGGCGGTGGGTAGATAAGCGGCGCGGCGGGCCGTCCTCACGTGACTGCCCTCGTCGCCCGGTCACGAACCCGCGGTTCGGCCTCCCGCCGTATGGCGTAAGATGCGCGGCGTGAGGTTCGCGAACGCGCTAAAGGGGCAGGGCGCGGGGGCGGGGAGCCTGCTCATAGGGCTCTCCTTCGCCGTCTCCGGCGCGCTGACGTTCATCTTTATAGGCATCTCTACCCGCGCCCTCGAAGGGCCGGCGGGCTACGCGCCGATAGCCCTGCTCTGGAACTCGACCTTCCTGTTCGTGCAGGTGCTCTGGGTGGCCGCCACCCAGACGCTCGGCCGGCACGTCGCCGAGAGGGAGGCGCAAGGGCAGGACTGGGGGCCCGTGGTCCGCTCCGTCTGGCGCTGGCAGGCGGGGTTGCTGGTCGGGTTCGTGGTGCTCGCGCTGGCGGCGAGCCCGCTTCTGACGGCGCGGGTCTTCGAGAGCTACTGGATCACCTTCGCCTTCGTGGCGGCGGTGGCGTTGTACGCGCCGGAGTACTTCAGGCGTGGGATCTTCAACGGCCACCGCCAGCCCACCCGGATGGGGGGCCAGATCCTGGCCGAGGCCGCGAGCCGGGTGGTGGTCACGGTGGTCCTCCTGGCGGCCGGGCTTGGCGTCGCCGCGCCGGCCGTCGCCATCGTGCTCGCGCCGCTGGTCGGGGTGCTCGCCGTGCGTCCCGCGCGGGTAACGCCCCCGGAGAGGCCGGGCGAGCCGTTCTCCGCCGGAAAAGCGTTGCGGTTCGCGGGGCCGGTCCTGGTATGCATGGTCTGCGCCCAGACGCTCGCGAGCGGCGGCGTCGTCCTGGCGGGGCTGATGGGCGGCACGAAGGCGCAGGTGGGCCTCCTGGGCGCCGCCCTCATCTTCACGCGCATCCCGCAGTACGTGATGAGCCCCGTGATAGGCGCCCTCCTGCCCCACGCCAGCCGCGCCCTGGCGACCGGCGGCAGGTCCGCCCTGGACCGCTTCGCCCTCCGGGCGGCCGGAATAGTAGGCGGCGTCGGCGTCCTCATGGTCGGGGGGGCCTGGCTCCTCGGCGAGTGGGGGCTCAAGGTCTTTGCCGGCGACCGTTACGAGGCGGAGAACACCCTGCTGGTCCTGCTCGCCGCACTCGCTGCGTTCTACCTGCTCTCGGAGACGCTCAACCAGGCACTCTACGCCCTTGGGAGGGGGCGCCTCGCCGCCGTGGGGTGGGTCGCCGGGCTCCTCTCGGCCGCCCTCTGCGTGCTCGCCTTGAGGACGGACCTGATAGAGAGGATCTCCGTCTCCCTCGCCGTGGGCGCCGCCGTAGCGGCCCTTGCCCAGGTCGTCTTCTACCTCGCCGCCCGCGGGAGGCCGGCCGCCTGAAGCGGTTCGCTTTGCGAACCGCGCTATCAGCCTTCAGCCCGCTACGGCCTTCGGCCTCCGCTTTCAGCCATCAGCTTATCGGGTTTGACGCGAGACCCCGTCTCTTTGCGCAGACGTTCGTAGGTTCACGGCTTTCGTCGGGCTGGAACCGTTCTTGCGAGAAAAGGCCGGGGATCTTGCCCCGGCCCAAAAAGCTGACCGCTGAAAGCTGACGGCGCGGTTCGCTGCGCGAACCGCTTTCAGGTGCCTCGGGGGTGGAGGGTCCGATCCCAGAGGTCCCGCAGTTCCTCTTCCACGGCTTCGAGCACCCGGTCCACGCGCAGGTCGTCGAGGCGGGCGCGCATGTCGTGGCCTTCCGGGTAGGTCTTCGCGATCTCCTCCACGCCCCGCAACCTGTCCCGCACCAGTTCCAGCTTGCGGATCTCCTCCGCCATCGCCATCCGACGCTCTCTGCCAGCCCTGACCTCGTGCCCTTCTCTCTCCACCGCCGCCTCCCGGTCCGCCGCCGAACACATCCTACGACATCCTGGGGTTCCCCGGGGGCGGACAGCCGCGGGCCCCAACGAGAAGTTGCCGGGCGGTGCTCGGCCCCTGCGTCTAGCTGCCCTTCTCCATAAACCACGCCACCGTGCGCCGAAGGCCCTCGTCGAGGTCCATCTCCGCCTGCCAGCCGAGGAGGCGCTTGGCCTTGGAGGTGTCGGCGAAGTTGCGCCGAACCTCGCCGCGGCGGGCTTCGGTGTTTCGGACCTCCACGTCCTTGACGCCCGCTTCGGCGAGGGCGGGGATGAGCCTGTCCGCTATCTCGCGGACGGTGGTCTCGGCGTTGGTGGCGATCTGGAACGTCTCGCCGCCGACGCCCTCGGTGGTGACGGAGAGCTTTATGGCCCTTACGAGGTCCCCGATGTAGATGTAGTCGCGGGTCTGGGTGCCGTCGCCGTAGATTTCAAGTGGTTCCCCGTTCGTCGCGCGCCGGATGAACCGGGCGACGACGCTGTTCTTGTGGCCCGAGAGGGGGCCGTAGACGTTGCCGAAGCGCAAAGCGACGGTCCCTATGTCGAAGGTCTGGAAGTAGGCCGAGCAGTAGCCCTCGCCGGCGAGCTTGCTCGCGCCGTAGGGCGCGACCGGGTGGGGGGCCATCTCCTCGTGGATGGGCGGCTCGACCTCCCCGATCACCGTCCCCCCGCTCGAGGCGAAGACGAAGCGGCCCACGCCTTTGTGCCTGGCGGCCTCCAGGTAGTTGAGCGTCCCGAAGACGTTCTTCTGGCAGTCGCCCCGCGGGTCCTCCACGGAGGGCAGGACGCCGGTGTTCGCCGCCAGGTGGACGATGGCATCCGCGCCCTCGGCCGCCCGCAGCGCCAGCTCCTCGTCGAGAATGTCGCCCACCACGAGCTCGACCGGCCCGCCCATCGGGCCGAGGTCGTCAGGGGACCTCTCGACAAAGTCGGCGGCGGTGGCGAGGTCTTCGCGGTCGCCGACGGTAAGGTTGTCCACGACGCGGACGCCGTGGTCGCCCTCTTCCTGCAGGGACCGGATCAGGGCCGTCCCTATAAACCCGCAGCCGCCGGTGATGAGCCAGTTCAAAGCGTTCTCCTGGCCGGGTCCAAAGGGTTCACGTCGCACCTCCATAGGTCTTTTTCGCCGCGCCTACCTTAGTGCAACTCGGGACCGGGCGCGAATCCCGGGCGCCCCTTCTGCGAACTTGGACGCGACACGTTACAATCTCCGGCGCCCGGAGCCGAGGCGCGGGCCGATAGAGAATACCGGAGCACTGCTCCAGGAACGACATTCCGAAACGAGAGACGTCCAACGACATCCGCCGTCGGGCGTCGGGAGGCATAGATTGACGAAGCGTACCCTGACACGCCGCGATTTTCTGAAGGTCGCCGGCGCCGGGGCGGCCGGGGCGGCAACGCTCGGGGCGGCCGGGTGTGGCACCTTCACCAGCCAGCTCACGCAGTTGCCAGAAGAGTACCTTCCGAGTGGGGGATCCAAGATGAACGTAGTGCTGGTCTTGATCGACTCCTTGAGAAAAGACCACGTCGGCGCCTACGGCAGCCGCACCGTGAAGACGCCCAACCTCGACGAGATAGCGAAGGGGAGCCTCCGCTTTACGCGCTCGTACCCAGAGTCCATCCCTTCCATCCCGGCCCGGCGGGGCATCCACACGGGCATCCGCACCTTCCCCTTCAGGGGCTGGGAGAAGTGGTACGCCGAGGACGTCGGCCTCTGGGGCTGGCAGCCAATACCTCGGGGCCAGACCACGCTCGCGGAGATACTCTCCGGGGAGGGCTTCTACAACCTCTTCGTCACCGACACCCTCCACCAGTTCAGGCCCTTCTACGACTTCCACCGCGGCTTCCACGCCTTCCACTTCGTCCGCGGCCAGGAGCGGGACTTTTTCAGGCCGCAGACGGCGCGGTCCAAAAAGAAGATCGAGGACGCCCTCATCGGCGGCCCGAACGCCGCGCACGCCGAGGAGATCATGCTCCAGTACTACGCGAACACGATGGGGCGCGAGAGCGAGGAGGACTGGTTCGCCCCGCAGGTCTTCCTGAAGGGGATGGAGTTCCTGGAGGCGGCGCAGGGCTCCCAGCCGTTCTTCCTGACGGTGGACGTCTACGACCCGCACGAGCCCTGGGACCCGCCGGAGAAGTACACGAGCATGTACTCGGACGGCTACGACGGCCCCGAGCCCGTCACCTCCAGCAGCGGCCGGTCTGACTGGATGACGGAGGCGCAGCTGGAGAGGATGCGCGCCCTCTACTCCGGCGAGGTCACCATGATGGACCACTGGCTCGGGAACTTTATGCAGAGGGCCGAGGAGCTCGGCCTGATGGAGAACACTATGTTCGTCTTTCTCTCCGACCACGGCCACGCCTTCGGGGAGCACGGCTACGCGGGCAAGGTCGTCACCGCGCTCTACCCGGAGCTGACGGACACGGTGTTCATGATCAAGCACCCTAATGGCAAGGGCGCCGGGGAGACGAGCGACTTCTTCGTCTCCACCCACGACGTCACCCCGACCATACTCGGCTCTTTGGGCGTCGAGCCCCCGGCCCCGCTGGAGGGCCAGGACCTGACCCGCCTGCTGGACGGCGGCGAGCCCGAGGAGGCCCGCCCGTACTTCACGGCCGGCTACCACGACCACGTCTGGGCCCGCGACGACCGCTACGCGATGTTCGCCCGCTACGATGGGGCCGAGGCCAAGCTCTTCGACCTCGAAAAGGACCCGAAGATGCACAAGGACATAGCGTCGCAAAACCCCGACGTGGCGAAGAAGATGTTCACGGACTACGTCGTCGAGGACGCGGGCGGCCCGCTGCCCAGCTACTAGGGGTGTCTTCGGGATGAAGGTCTTGCGCCGGCTGCTCCTGTTCGTCGTCGGGTGGTCCGGCCTGCTGGTCGTGCCCGGCGGCGTGCTGTGGGCGCTCTCGCCCATAGGGGCCTCCATCTCCGAGACCGCGTTCGGCACGCCCAACGTGTTCTGGAAGCTGTTCCCCGCGGCGCCGCTGCTGCTCCTGGTCGGGCTGGCGGGGTTGCAGGCGCGGCAGTGGGGCCGCTCCGGGCTTGTGCAGAAGGTCGGGTTCGCCCTGGCCCTTCTCGGGATCGTCCTGGTCGTCGCCGGCGACGCCGGCCTGTTCTGGCTCGGCCTGGACGACACCTTCATCATGACGGCCCCCGCCTACCGCGCGTTCCGCCTCGGGCTGCTCCTGCTGGGTGCCGGCTCGATCCTGTTCGGCGTCGCCGCCCCACGCGACGGGGCGCTGCCGACCTGGGGCCTCCTGCCCTTCGTGGTGGGCTCCCTGTGCGGCCTCGTCTCCTTCGTCACGGACCTCGGGTCTTTCGGGACCGTGCTCTGGATGCTCTTCGGCCTGGGGTGGGCGTGGTTGGGCCTCTCCCTGGCCGTGGATGGTTTTCTCTCCTGGCGGTCGGGCCGCTCTCCCCGCGGCGGCGCCGTCGTCGAAGGGTAAAACGGCCCGGACCATCGATCTTTGAGTGGGGACGTTGTTGGAGATCGTGCGGGATTATAGGGAGGACGACGCGGGGCCTATCTGCCGCCTCTTCTTCGAGACGGTCCGCTCCGTCAACCTCGGAGACTACTCGCCGGAGCAGGTGCGGGCGTGGGCGCCGGCGCCTCCGGACCCCGCGGCCTGGCACGGGCGCATGTCCGGCCGGCACACGCTGGTCGCGGAGGGGGACGACGGGGTTGTCGGCTTCGTGGAGCTGGAAGAGGACGGGCACCTGGACATGCTGTACTGCCGCCAAGACGCGGTCGGACGCGGGGTCGGGTCGCGGCTCTACGCGGCGGCCGAGGAGAGGGCCCGGGGGCTCGGGCTCGGACACGTCTTTACCGAGGCAAGCATCACGGCCCGTTCGTTTTTCGAACGGCACGGTTTCCGAGTCGTTCGGCGCAACGTCGTGGTGCGCCACGGCGTCGAACTCGTGAACTTCTCCATGGAAAAGACCCTGTAGCCGTTTGGCCTGGACGGTGCGTTAGTATGCGAGCGTCCGTCGGCGCCGCTTGGAGGTAGAAGGTTTGGACCTGGAAACCCTGATGAGGGAAGACGAGGGCGTCACGCGCCACCTCGGTTTGGAGTTCGCGGAGCTCACGCCGGAGCGGGTGGTGGCGACGATGCCGGTGGACGAGAGGCACCACCAGCCGTTCGGGTACCTGCACGGCGGGGTGAGCGTGGTGCTCGCCGAGAGCGTGGCGAGCGTCGGCGGTTACCTCAACTGCCCGCCGGGCAAGGCGGCCTTCGGGGCGGAGATCAACGCGAGCCACGTCCGCCCCAAGAGGAGCGGGACCCTCAAGGCGGTCGGCGTCCCGGCCCACCTCGGACGCACGAGCCAGGTCTGGGAGGTCCGCATAACGGACGAGAACGACAAGACGGTCTGCGTCTCCCGCTGCACCGTCGCCGTCGTCGACGCCGAACCGTCCTGACCGCGGCGACGGCCCCTTTCCTACTGTGGAGCCGCCGCGGGGCGCCGTAAACGCTACCGTCAGGACCTCATCGAGGACCATCATCGTCATCCGCCTCATCGCCTGCGCCTTTCGTTCTCTGGCCCCGGCCTCTCCGGCTGCCCTGTGACAAGCACTATGGGGCCGTCAGGCGGCGATCCGGCGTCAAATAGGTAGCGATAGAGATAAGTGACGGTAATGTTCGTTACATGCTGCGGTAATGGTTCGGCCACGGCGCTCGGGCCTTCGCCGCGCGGGCCGGCCCGGCGGACGATCCCTTAGCCGTATAGGAACTTCCGCACCTCTCTGTTGAACGTCCCGGAACGCTCGAGGTGGGGGAGAAGTGCTGCGTCCCTGAAGACGCGGGGCTCGGAGCGGATATTGTTACGCGCGAAGTTGCCCAGGTCCGAGAGGGGCACGGTCTCCGCCTCCTGGCCCCAGCAGACGAGGCTCTTGTGCGGGACCCGCGGCCAGAGCTCCCGGATGCCGAGGTTGAGCTTGCCGGCGACGAAGGACGCCGGAAAGTGCCTGGACCCCGGCCCGTGGCCCGCCCGGTAGTAGTCCTCGACTACCACGTCCGTGACGAGCGCGGGGTCATAGTAGGCCATCTTCTCCAGGTAGTAGCGGATGCCCGCCCGCGAGACGAGGGCATGGTAGAGGGTGTCGCCGAGGATCGGGGCCTCGAAGAGGCCGAGGACGGCGTCCCCGAGGGGGCCGGAGGGCCGGTCCAGGGTGCCGTATCCCGTGGGGCAGACGAGGACGAGCTTCTTGAAGAGCCTCGGGCTCCGCACGGCGGCGGGCACGACGAGGGCGGCGGTGAGCGAGCTCGCGACGAGGTGGACGCCACCCCCGATCTCCTCGCGCACGAAATCTTCCACCTGGGAGGCCACGTCCTCGGGCCCGTAGCGCCGGCGGGGCTTCTCCGAGAGGCCGCACCCCAGCAGATCCAACGTGTAGACCCTGAAACTTCGGGAGAGCTCCTCGAAGTTCGCGCGGAACTCCAGCGACGACGCGCCGGCGTAGACGCCGTGGACGAGTAGCAGCGGCTCCCCCTCCCCGGCCACGGAAAAGGCGAGCGTCCGGCCGCGCCACCGAAAACGCCGCGCCGCCCCGCCAAGCCCCACCGGCGCACGCCCCCCCACCTCCAACCTCCTGTTGAAAACCCACAGCCCGCCCAAGGCCCCCGCCGCCACAGCCGCCTTCAGCCTGACCATCAAACCCCCGTCTCCCGAAACCTCCGGCGGACCGGATCGTACCCGATCCCCGACGCCCGCGAGAAATCTTCTTGACAAACCCCTTATATGCTTTGACAATTGAGTAATTAAGTCAGTTAAGTAACCGCTTTCACAAGATCGCAAGGGCGGGACAGGCGTGGACCGGGAGAGGTTGGTAGACGAGATCGTGTTGTTGTTGCCGGTGTTGGGGCGCGAGTTGGGGCGTCCGGTCCCGCTGGAGCTGGAGGCGTCGGTGCGGGCCGGGGCGCCGGAGCACGCGTTTCCGTCTGACGCGCACGTCTCGCCGGGGCACATACAGGTGCTCATAGCGCTCGCGAAGGGGCCGTGTTCGGTCGGCCACATCGCCCACACTTTAGGGGTCTCGCGCCCGGCGGCGACGCAGCTCGTGGACAGGCTCGTCGAGCACGGCATGGTCGAGCGCCGCCACGACCCGGCGGACAGGAGGGTGGTGCTGGTGGACTACGCGCCCGGCATGCACGAGGTGGCGCGCAGGATCATGGACGTCCGGCGGCGGCAGTTGCACGAGGCCCTCGACAGGTTGACGGAGGAGGAGGCCGGGGCCTTCTTCAAGGGGTTGAAGGAGATCACGGCGGCGCTCGGCCGGGTGCCGCGGGAGGAGAACTAGTGCAGGCAGTCGTTCACTGGTGTCTTAAGAACAAGTCCGTCGTCTTTCTGGCGGGCTTCATCTTGATAGCGGCCGGCGCCTACGCTACGACGCGCCTCAACCAGGAGCTCTTGCCCGACATCGAGTTCCCGCTCGTCACCGTCTCGACGCCGGTGGCGGGGGCGGGGCCAGACGTGGTGGACGAGCAGGTCACGCAGCCCTTGCAGGGGGCAGTGGAGGGCATCGAGGGCATCGAGAGCGTCCAGGCGACGAGCTCGCCCGGGTTCTCCGTGCTCGTCGTCGAGTTCGGGCTCGACGTCGACACCGAGCAGGCCGAAGACGAGATCAACGACGCCATCGCCGGGGTCTCGCTGCCGGAGCAGGCCTCCTCGCCCGAGGTCGCCCGCCAGTCGGCCTCGCAGTTCCCCATCCTCAACGTCTCCCTGTCGGCCAAAGACGGGGACCTCGCCCGGGTGACGGAGTACGCCGAGGACGAGGCCATACCGCTCATCGAGGACGTCGAGGGCGTGGCGAGCGCCGACCTCGTCGGGGGGTCTGAGCGCCAGATCGAGGTAGACCTCAAGCCCGCCGAGCTCGAGGAGCGCGGCATCCCGGCCGAGGCGATAGTCGGCGCCATCTCCGGCTCGAACGTGAACGCGCCCGTGGGCGAGGTGAGCGTGGACGGCCTCGCCACCCCCGTCCGCACCACCAGCGAGCTGACCACGGTCGAAGAGCTGCGCGACCTTCCCATAGGCGCCGGAGCCCCTACAGGAGCAGCCCCCACTGGGGCTCCGCCGGGAGCTCCGACGGGCGCGCCGGCCGGTGCGCCCCCGGCTGCGTCGGCACCCCCGTCGGGCGCTTCCGCGGCGGCGGGTCCCATGCCGACGGCCCAGGAGGCCCCCGAGCCGGTACTGCTCTCGGACGTGGCGGAGGTGCGGGAGGTCAGCTCGGACATCTCCGGCGTTTCCCGGACCAACGGCGAGCCGAGCCTCGGGCTCAACGTGGTCAAGGAGCCAGAGGCGAACACCGTCAAGGTCGCGGAGGGTGTCACGGCGGCGTTGGAGCAGGTGCGGGATGATCTCGGCGAGGACGAGGTGCTCGTGGTCTTCAACTCGGCCGAGGACGTCGAGGAGTCGGTCAACGGGCTCGTGGAGAAGGCGCTCATCGGCGGGCTTCTGGCGGTCGGGATCATCTTCCTCTTCCTGCGCAGCCCGCGGGCCACGCTCGTGACGGCGGTCTCGCTGCCGACCTCCATCCTGGCCGCCCTGCTCTTCTCCTGGGCCGACAACCTTACGCTGAACATCATCACCCTGGCGGGGCTCACCATAGCCGTCGGGCGCGTCGTGGACGACGCCATAGTGGTGCTCGAGAACTCCTACCGCTACGTCCAGGAGGGCCTGGAGCCGGAGGAGGCGGCCCTCAAGGGTGCTACGGAGGTCGCGAGCGCCATCACCTCCTCCACCCTCACGACGACCGCCGTCTTCCTGCCCTTGGGGCTCGTCGGCGGCATCGTGAGCAAGTTCTTCCTGCCGCTCTCCCTGACCGTCGCCTTCGCGCTGCTGGCGTCCCTGATCGTCTCCATAACCATCATCCCGGTCCTTACCAGCGTCTTTATCAAGCGCCGCGTGAAGCAAGGGACGAGGGTCGAGGAGACGAACGACCGCGAGGCGCCCGACGAGGGCTACGAGGACGAGTACGAGGGCCGTCGCTCGCGCCGGGGCCGCGCTGGTTCGGGCGCGCTCCGGGCGCTCCTTGGCTTGCTTCTGTTGCTTGGCGTTCTCTTCGTCGGGGCCGTGGTCGCGGCGGGGGCCGGGCTTCTCGGCGGGGTGCCCGGTCTTCCCGCGGGCGTGGTCGGTGCGTTGGGCGGCATGGCGGACTGGGTCCGCGGCGCGGTCGCCGGGGTGGACACGGGTTCGCCGGCGTTTCTGGCGGTGGCGGGGGCTGTTGCCGGCGTCCTGATCCTGGCGCTTGCCCTCCTCGCCGCGCGGGCGGCGCGGCGTTCGGCGGCCCGCCGCGGCAGCTCCAGGGACGGGATGCTCGTCGAGATCTACGCGCCGCTGCTGCGCTGGAGCCTCAGGCACCGGCTGGCGGTTCTGCTCCTGGCGCTCCTGGCGTTCGTGGGCGGGCTCGCGGCCATACCGTTCCTCGCGGTGAGCTTCTTCCCGCCGAGCGAGGAGCGCCTCTTGCAGGCGACCGTCGAGCTCCCGGCCGGGACCGACATAGACGAGACCAGCGAAGAGCTGCGGCCCTTCGAGGACTTCATGAACGGGGACCGCGGCGTCGAGGGCTACCAGCTCTCGATCGGCGGCGAGGACAACTTCAATCCGGACGCCCCTTTGCGCACCGGGAACCAGGCCCAAGCCTTCATCGTCGTGGGCGAGAACGCCAACGTGCAGAAGACCTTAAGCAGGCTGGCCGAGGAGGGGCGCGACCTCTACGGTCAGGGCTTCCAGGTGCAGGTCCTGCAGCAGGGGCCGCCGACGGGCGGGATCGAGGTCACCATAACCGGCGGCAACGAGGACGAGCTCAGGCGGGCCTCCCGGACCGTCGTGGACGAGCTCGAAGGGAACGACGACATCACCAACGTTCAGAGCGACCTCTCCGAGGTCAGCCCGGAGATCGAGGTGTCCGTAAACGAAGCGGAGGCCGCGAGGGCCGGCCTCTCCCCGAGCGCCGTCACAACCTCGCTCGGGACCCTGCTCGGCGGCACGGGCTCCCAGGTGACGCTCGGCGAGAAGCCCGTGGCCATCGGCCTGCCAGAGGGCTCCGTGGACTCTATCGAAGAGGTGAGGGAGCTGCCGCTCGGTGCCGGGCTGACCGTGGACGACGTGGCGGAGGTGAGGGAGGTCCGGGCGCCGTCTGCCATCAGCCGGGCCGACGGCGACCGGGCCGTCACCGTTACCGGCACCATCACCTCAGAGGACACGAGCTCCGTCTCGAACCAGGTCAACGCCGCGCTGCCGAAGCTCGACCTTCCCGACGGCGTTACGGCGTCCGTGGGGGGCGAGAGCGAGGACATCGAGGAGAGCTTCAGGAATTTGCTCCTCTCCATCGCCGTGGCGCTCGTGCTTGTGTACCTGATCCTGGTCGTCTTCTTCGGCTCTCTCATAACACCGCTCATCATCCTGCTCGCCGTCCCCCTCACGACGGCCGGGGCCTTCGGCGCGCTGCTCGTCGCGGGCACGGCTTTGAGCCTGCCCGCGCTGTTAGGCGTCCTGCTCCTTATCGGCATCGTCGTCTCGAACGCGATCCTGCTCGTCGACTTCGCCCAGAGCGCCCGCGACCGCCACGACACGGTGGACGGGGCCATCTACGAGGCCGGAAGGGCGCGCCTGCGCCCGATCCTGATGACCGCGCTCGCTACCATCTTCGCCCTCGTGCCGCTCGCGTTCGGGTTCGGCGGCGGGGGGAGCGCGCTCATCTCCAGCAGCTTGGCCATCCCCGTGATAGGCGGCCTCATCACCTCTACGTTCCTCACCCTCCTCGTCGTCCCCGTCGGCTACTCGCTGGTGAAGGGCGGCCTGCGCAGGAAGAAGGGATAGCTTGGAGGCAGTTCTAGACAACGGCGACCGGGCGCCCGACTTCGACCTGCTCGCGGCGGGCTCAGGAAGGCGCGTGCGGCTGCGCGAGCTGGCAGGCCGCAAGGTAGTGCTCGTCTTCCATTTGCAGGGCACGGCGCCGACGGCGCGCGGGATCAACCGCGCCGTCCGCGAACAGTTCCCGGACCCCGAAGAGGTCCTTATAGCGAGCGTCATAGACCTCTCCATCGTCCCGCCGCTCTACTGGATGACGGTGGGATTGTTCCTCGGCAGCGCCTACGAGCAGGCGGCGGGGGATCTGCCCCGGAACGTGGACCCCGCGGATTACCTCGTGATCCTGCCGGACTGGGGTGGCCGCGTCAGCCGCGACTACGGCGTCCGCAACACCGGCCGCGGCGCCGCCATCGTCGTCGTGGACGAAGGCTCGGACATAACCGTCTCGTACCAGGGAGAGCGCCCCGTCGAAGCGGTGCTGGAGGCGCTCAGAGACGGCTAACGTGTTTTAGACGACAGCCCTGCAGCAGCGGAAGCTACAGACTTGGCGAAGTAGCACCTGGCACAGGAGGTCGGCATGACCATCAGGGAGGGGAGGCACCGGACGCCGGACAGGCGGCAGCAGATCCGGATGCGCGAAGCCCTCAAGGAACGCTTCGAGAAGATCCCGGTCCACGTCCCCCGCAGCGAGGTGGAAGAGCTCGGCGCCGAGATAGGCCTCGAAGACCCAACCGAAGCCGCCCGCCTCTTCGACCGCCTCAAAGGCGTCTCGTGGAGGGGAGACTACGTCCGCTCGGAGACCGGCTGGACCGCCGCGTGGGTGGAGGAGATCAACTAGGTCCTAAGGTTCTAGGCATCAGGCCCAAGGTTCTGTGGCGAGACACCCCGCCGACAATCTGCCGTGAACGACAACCTTTCAGAAGATTCGACGTCAGCCAACCCACCGCCATATACTCCTCCGTAGGGGTGGGTTTGAAACCCGCCCGCGCCCCCAGCGGGCCACCTTTGCGCCGAGCACCGTCTCCCGACGGGGCCGTTGCGATCAGCGTTCGGCTGACCCGGGATCCAGGTCTCTTATGGCATGCACGTATGCCGTGACGCGCCGGTCGAGGTCGTACGGGTAAGCGTAGCCCAGGTCTTCGGCAACCTCGACCGCGGCGCGACGGAAGAGCGCGAGCGTGCGGAACAGCGCCTCCCAGTTCTCTTCGATGCCCGCCCCGGCGTAGGTGGCCTCGAGCTCCTCCCAGACCTCCGGCGGGAGGCGCTTCTTCAGCCCTTTTCCGAGCCAGTCCGTCGGCTCCAACCAGCCGCGGTCGCGCTCTATCCTCCACTCCAGCATCCGGCGCAGGTATTTGTGCTTCATGTCCTGGTCGAGAACCCACTTGGCCGGCAACAGCTCGTCGCGCCACAGGAACTTCGCGACGTAGGGGGCGTCGCTGAAGAAGTCGTTGACCCAGGTAAGGTAGGCCTCCTCGTCCGGCCGATCCGGTACGTAAGCCATGTAGGTCGGCGGGCGCAGATCGGCCACCAGGCGGTCCTTGTCGAGGAGCACGGCGTACCCGGCGTCCAGCTCGTCCGGCGGAGCCGGGGCGTCCGAGATCCGGCGCAGCAGGGCGACCGGCCACAGGCGAAAGTCGATCTTCAGGCCGTCGTCGTAGTGGACGACGTTGCCCGTCTGCTCCACGCCGTGGTCGGGTTCGGGTTCGATCTCATCCCAGTACGCGACGAGCACCCGCCCGAAGTCTTCGAGCCAGGATCGGTCCGCGAAGAACGGGCGGATGTCTTCGACCACGAGCACGACGTCGTAGTCCGAGAGGACGTCCACGGGCGCCCGCGGCCTCGCGCGGGTGCTGGTCAGGAGCATGGCGCGGACGGGGTCCCGCTCCTCGGCCCACCGGACCAGACGCCTGATCACCTCGTCTTGATCGTGCCTGACGATCACGGAAATCTTCTCCCCGGACCCGGTAGTCCCAAAACCTACCCCTTTAGCCTCACCAAACCCGCCTTATCGCTGCGGACCTCGACCTCTACCGGTCCGTCGCCGCGCACGACCCAGACGCAACGTTTGGCGTGGTCGGACGGCAGGCCCTGGAAGAACGCCGGGCCCTTCCAGCCGCCGCCCACGAGTGCCGAGCGTCCGGCGAGGTGGCCGAGGTCCGCTTCGGGCTCTCCGGAGACGAGCTCCACCCCTTCGTGCAAGGTCAGGACGGCCTTGACGGGCTTGACGAGCTTCTTGTCGGCGGCGACGCGGGTGACGTTCGTCGACAGGTAGCCGGTGTTCTCGACGCGCAGCTCCAGGCGCCGCACGCCGGGGGAGAGGTCTTCTGTCTTGAGGTCCGCTTCGAGGCGCGGGGCCGTGGAGGCGTGGGCGAGGGCGAAGCGGTACAGCTTCTCGCACTCTCCTTCGAGGAACTTCGGGGGCGGGTTCTGGTGGGTGAACTTGGTCTTCCAGCCGCCGACCTCGACGCGGCCGAGCTGCGGATGGTCGAAGGGGGTCCAGGGGGAGAAGCCGCTCCCACCCAGCTCGCGGTCGTTCCAGGAGAGCATCGCCAGGGACGCTTCCTCCGGCGGGTCGCGGAAGAATCTTATGAAGTCCTTTACTTCGACGCCGGCCGCGGCGGGAAGGGACCAGAACTCTATCGTGAAGGCGAAGACGCCGTAGTAGTCGAAGGCCCAGTCGTCGAAGGCGCCGGTTATGAACTTGTCCTCCTCGTAGCGGAAGTCGTGGTAGACGGAGATGTTGGGGTAGCCCGTGATCTCGGTCCCCCTCTCCCCGATGGCCTTGTAGACGGCGAGGTCGTGGTCGGGCATCTCCTTGTCGTCCCGGTCGGAGTAGGGCCTCAAGATGGCGCCGCAGAAGGTGTGGTGGCTGTGGATGGAGAAGACGTTCTTGCGGGCGAGCAGGGCGTCCACGTGCGCCCTGGACTCGGGCTCCGAGAGCGGGTAAGGCCCGGCGCCGCCCTGGTCGGCGTCCTCCCGCCAGCGGTACGGGTACTGGCGGTTCATGTCGAGGCCGTGGAAGGGCCTGGCTATTTTCTTCTCGAAGCCGTCGAAGTCCTTGAAGACGCCCTCTTTGTAGAGGCGGTAGTAGGCGGCCCCCGGCTCCGCCTCGTCCGGGGCGCGCGGGACCATGAGGCGCGCGTCCCCGTCCGAGACGCGCCACTCGCCGCCCGGGTCCTCGACGCGCATCTGGAGGACGTGGCCGTCGCCGTCTATGTCCTCGGGCTGGAGGCCTGGATCGGGCTCCGGCTCCGGCCAGGGGCGGGGGTTGGAGCGTAAAGTGTGGGGCGTGTTCAGGTAGCGTTCGGCGCCGTCGGGGGAGAGGCGGGGGAGGACGTAGAAGGCCTGTTCGTCGAGGAGGCGGGTGACGAGGTCGTCCGAACCGTAGCCCCCCAGGAGGTGTTCGATCAGGTAAAGCGCGGCCATCGAGCCGGTGACCTCGCCGGCGTGGGTGTTGCCGTCCACCCAGAAGGCCGGTTTCTCTGAGGCCGGGCCGGTCTCCCCGTTGGTGAGTTCGGCGAGCCAGATCTCACGCCCCTCCACGCTCCTGCCGACGGATTCGACCCGGCACAGGGCCGGGTTCTCTTGCGCGAGGGCGTGCAGGGTACGCGTGAGGTCCTCGTAGCGCAGGTACTCGTCGAAGCTCGTCTTCATATTTCCTCTGGGGTATTCGGGGCCAGGAACCCGCACATTATGGACGATTCCGGGCCGGAGGTTGCCCCAAGATGTGGCGTCCGGGATTGACATGCTCCCTCATGTTGGGTAACGTCGTTATCCTCCTCGCGATGCCGTTTCTGGAGAGCATCGCGGGCTATATAATCGTTGCATTACGGCTTAGGTACGGTCAGAGGTGGTAAGGCGCTGGAGACCACGGTAGGAACGGTCCTTTCGGGACGCTACAGGGTGCAGAGCACGCTCGGTTCGGGCGGGATGGCGGTCGTCTACAAGGCGCAGGACGCCATCCTCGGCCGTTCGGTCGCGCTCAAGACCCTGCACCGCCACTACGCGGAGGTGCCCTCTTTCCAGGCCCGTTTCCGGCAGGAGGCGCGGGCGATGGCCTCCCTCGACCACGAGAACATCGTCAAGGTCTACGACATAAGCCAGGACGGCGAGGTGCCGTTCATCGTGGTGGAGTGCGTGGGGGGGAAGGACCTCGGCAGCCTCCTCGACGGCGAGGACGCCGGACGCCTGGAGGAGCCGGTCGTGAGGAGGATGGCCGGGCAGCTCTTGAAGGCGCTCTCCTACGCCCACCGGCGCGGGATCATCCACAGGGACATAAAGCCTTCGAACATCCTGCTAACCGGGGAGGGCACCGTCAAGGTGGCTGACTTCGGGATCGCGCGCATCATCGAGGAGGACGACCTCGCCGGCGGGGAGCCGGGCGAGATCGTTGGCAGCGCCCGCTACATGTCCCCGGAGCAGCTCCGCGGCGAGGACGCCACCCCCGAGAGCGACATCTACTCCGCGGGTGTGTTGCTCTACCACTGCCTCACCGGGAGGCCGCCGTTCTCCGGCGACGTCAGGAGCCTCGCCCGCCAGCACATGTACGGGGAGGTCACGCCACCGTCCCTGATCAACAAGAACATAACGCCCGGTATGGAGGCGGTGATCCTCAAGGCCCTCGAGAAGGACCCGCAGAAGCGCTACCCCTCCGCCGCCGCGATGCTCGACGACGTGGAGGCCGAAGAGTCCCGGCCCGCCCCCCGCCAGGCGGCGGCCGCGAAACCCGCGACCCGCCGCAGGCGCGGCGGGCTGGTCCTGGCCTCCGTCCTGGCCCTGCTGCTCCTGCTCGGCGGCGCCCTCGCCTCCGGCTACGTGGGCGCCTCGACCGAGGGCGTCGAGACGGCCCTCAGCCGCATAAACCCCGTCGAGGCGCAGGCGCCCACGCCACCCGAACCCGCGCAGGAGACCGCCGAGCAGGCGCAGGCCGCTCCCGTCGAGGCGGCCACCCCCGAGGAAGAACCCCAGCCCGTGGCCTCCACGACGGAGACGCCCGCCCGCGAGAACCGGACGGCCCGGCGGGCCCTGATCCCGGTTCCCGACGTCACGGCCTACTACGACTACTACGCGGCCGACACCCTGACCGCGAGCGGCTTCGACGTCGTGTACGTCAGGGAATACCGGGAGGGGTTCGCCGCCCGCGGCGTGACCTGGGCCACGGTGCCCGCCGCCGGCACCCTCGCGCCCGAGGGTTCGACCGTCACGGTCTACGCAACCCCGCGTGACCTGCCGCCGCAGCCGGTGTACTAGTGGGGAGACCCTTTACGATCCGGCCCGGTAGGCCCTGCTCCTCAGGGCGAAGGTGTGGTGGAGGAGGAAGACGGCGACGGGCAGCGAGGCGGGGTCTTCGGGGTCGAAAACGGCCCTGTAGCGGCGGTTGGTGAGGCCGCCGGAGACGCGGGCCGCCTCCCCTTCGTCCGACGAGCGGGCGACGGCGCTGTTGCGCAGCAGGGAGATCCTGGCCTCGTAGGCGCGGTCGCCGGACCTCAAGGTAAGGGTGGTCGCGGAGCCCACGGTCTCCGCCGTCAAGGTCCTCTCGTCGCCGGTCGTCATCCCGTAGGTCGCGTCCGTCAGCGGCTCGATCCACGCCGCCAGGCCGCCCGCCTGCAGGTGCGTCCTGCCGTCTTCGTCCGCCGTGAGGCGCCCGAAAGGCTCGCCGTCCCGGGTCAGCAGGATCAGCTCCGGCGCGATCGCGCCTCGGGCGCGGGCACCGAAGGAGCCGCCCAGGGTGCGGGCGAGGTCCTCCCACGCGGTCCTGCTCTCGCCTCGGTCGTCCATGGGTTAGATCATACGACGGCCGGCGCGACGGGGTTTCTCCGTTTACGGCCCGAAGGCTGACAAGCCGCCGCCCGAAGTGATTAGATTACCCCGGCACAGACGAGGAACTTGGAGTCTCATGGAGCTACAGAACAAGGACGATATCCGCAACGAGATCCTGCAGACCTGGCTGCGCAGCGCCTGGGTGTACCCGTTCGAGGGGCCCGACGGGCGCAACTACCTGCGCCTGACCCCCGGCGGCCGGCTGAAGGTGCGGCGCCGGATCGGCGAGCTCGAGAAGGCCTTGGGCGTCGAGGGCGAGGAGGTGGCGAGGCAGGAGGAGGCCGGCACCCTCCCCGCCGGGCGCGAGAGGCTGGAGCTCGCGATGATGGTCCAGGCCTACGACTCCGAGCGCCGCTTTATCCGGAGCCAGGGCGGCGTCTTGGGTACCCCGGCGGTCGCCCTGGAGGACGAGTCGGCGGAAGGGGCCGAGTAGCCGGGGAGGCCGGCCTGCGGGGTCCCCGCGTCCGACGGGGCCGGGCATCCAGATGTGGTGTTTCCGGCTTCGGGTGCGCACTTTGGGTGGTGTTGGGGCCGGGCGGCGAGGTGGCGTGACCCCCTCGCCCGTGATAGGCTCTTCTGGCGATGGTCGCCCGCCTCCGGTGGGGCGTCGCCGCGGAAGAGAGAGGGGGGACCTCTCCAGGAACGCGCAACGTTGGTGTCGGCGAGGTGCGCCGGAGAATAGCTCGCGGAAGGTACTGGATCTTGAGCCTCATAAACCGGAAGAAGAGAGACAGGCGAACCAACCGCGCAAGCGGCCCCGGGGACTACCGCTCCGGCTACAGAAGCACCGGCGGACGCCGTTCGCGGCGTCGGGGCTTCGCGGGCCCGATCATCATCGTCTGCGCCCTCGTGGCCGTGCTCGTGGCGGCGGACTACTGGATGAACTCCGGCAACGTCCACCGCGGCGTCGAGGTCGGCAACGTCTCCCTGGGCGGCATGGAGCCGGCCGAGGCCAGGGAGGTCGTCAGGGAGCGGGCGATGGGCCCGCTGCAGGATATAGAGTTCAGCGGCCCCGACCGTTTCTCCCGCTCCGCCGACGAGCTCGGCGTGAACTTCCACGTGAACGCGACCGTCGACAAGGCCTACGCCGTGGGCCGCGAGGGGAACGTCCTGGAGCGCCTCGGCGAGCGGCTCAGGGCCGCCTTCCCCGGCATCACCATAGACCCGAACATCGATTACCGCTCCCAGAAGGTCCGGGCCGAGGTCGAGGAGATAGCCGGCCAGGTCGACACGCCGCCCCAGGACGCCACGGTGAAAGTCGTCGGCTCCGAGGTCGAGGTCGGCGAATCCCGCGAAGGGTACAAGCTAAACGTCGACGACACGATGGCGAGCGTGGACGAGGCCATCGACGGCATGACCGGCGAGGCGAAGCTCCGCGGCGAGGTGCTCGGGCCCCGGATCACGACCGCCGAGGCCGAGACGGCCGCGGAGAAGGCGCAAAGTGCCGTCGCCCAGCAGCTCGTCTTCGAGCACGAGGACAAGAACTGGACCGTCTCCCCGGCGGACGTGGGTTCGAGCCTCGACGTAGCGCCGAACGGCGGCAAGATCTCGGTGAGCCTCAACCGCGACCGCATGAGCGACCGCCTGGCCGCCGTCTACTCCGACCTTACGGTAAAGCCGAAGAGCGCCTCCTACGACTTCGACGATAAGGGCAACGTCGTCGTGCTCCCAGGCCGCGAGGGCCGCAACATCGAGTGGCAGAACCTGCTCAACTCCGTGGAGAACAACCTCTTCGAGGGCAAGCGCGAGTACCAGGTGAGCACCACCGTCGAGGAGCCCAGGTACACCACCGCGGGCCTCGAAGCCAAGAAGCCGACCGAGCTTATCGGCTCCTACAGGACCAACTACACGGCCACCACCGACCAGGGCGCCGAGCGCGTCGCCAACCTCGAGATCGCCTCGGAGGCGGTAAGCGGGGTGTTCGTGGCGCCGGGCGAGACCTTCTCGATGCTCGACCACGTCACCGACCTCGACTACGAGAAGGCGCACGTGATCGTGGACGGCGCGGAGACCACGGCCGACGGCGGCGGCCTCTGCCAGGTCACCTCCACGCTCTACAATGCGGCCCTCTACGCCGGCATGGAGGTAACGGAGCGTACGGCGCACCACTCGCAGTTGCCTTACATAAGGCCGGGGATGGACGCGACGGTGTGGTACGGCGACACGACGACCGAAGCGGACGACCTGGACATGAAGTTCAAGAACACCTCGAAGGGTTACGTGCTCATCCAGGAGACGGTCTCGAACGACGGCTACATCTACGCCAGCGTCTACGGCGTCCCGGACAACGTGGAGGTCGAGATGTCCTCCGAGCCCATCTACGAGGCCGAGGATTCCTCCGAGTGGATCACGTACTACGAGAGGAGCAAGAACGGCAAGACCGTCTACAAGGACTCCTGGAAAACCGAGTACGGTGCCCTCTACGACGAAAAGGGAAAGAAGATCCCGACCACCAAGGTCCCCGAGGCGGAGGTCAACGGAACCTACAACGGGGTGGACTTCAGCACCCTCTAGCGGACAACCGATCAGCAAAGAGGGAGGCCCCCGGCCGGAAAACCGGGGGCCTCCCTCTTTTGTCTCCACCCGCCCGCCCGGGTAAAAGCTGTGCCGCCGGACGGGCGGCGTACCGGCTAGCTCGTAAGCGCCTTCTGCCCGTCGAGCACGTCCTCGGGCCTGCCGCCGGCGCGGAGCAGGACGGCCTCCCCGTCGAGGAGGAGCACCTCGGCCGGGGAGGGGTGGCTGAGGAAGCCGAGGTTGGAGGCCGAGTAGCCGTAGGCGCCGCTGTAGAAGACGCCTATCAGGTCGCCGACCTCGGGGGCGGCGAGGGAGATGTTGTTGCCGAACGAGTCGAGCGGGGTGCAGCAGGGACCCGCGACGGCCACACCCTCCTCGGGGACCGCCCCGTCCATGCGGGTGAGGTTCAGGAGCGGGTAGGCCTTGCGGAAGACCTGGCCCATGTTGCCCGTGGCGGTGAGGTGGTGGTTCATGCCACCGTCGGTGACGGCGAAGGTCTTGCCCCGCGTCTCCTTCACGTCCACGACGCGGGTGACGTAGAGGCCGGCGTCGGCGACGAGGTAGCGGCCGAGCTCGAAGAGGAAGCGGCAACCTTCGAGGTGCGGGTCGGATTTGTAGTTCGAGACGATCTCCTGCAGGCCCTCGCCGAAGCGGTCGAGGTCGAATTCGCTCGTCTTCTCGAAGTAGGGGACGCCGAAGCCGCCGCCGAAGTCGATCATCTCTAAAGCGTGGCCGGCGTGGTCGGCGGCCTCGAGGGCTATGTCGAAGATGTTGCGGCAGTGCTCCAGCAGGGGGTCGACCTCGAAGACCTGCGTGGCCGTGTAGACGTGGACGCCCCGCAAGGTCAGGCTCTCGTGGGAGAGGACCTTCTCGACCGCCTCGGCGAGGTCGGCCTGGTCGATGCCGAACTGCCCGACCGTGCCGCCCATGCGCATCCCGCTCCCCATGAGCTGGGCCGCCGGGTTGATCCTGAGGCCAACCCCCATCCGGACCCCGGACTCCTCGGCGATCACGGCGAGGCGCTCTATCTCGCCGAGCGACTCGACGTTGACGGCGTGGATGCCCTCGTCGACGGCCATCTTCAGCTCTTCGTTCGTCTTGGCAGGCCCGGCGAAGACTATGTCCTCCGGGGCGAAGCCGGCGGCGCGGGCCACTATAAGCTCCCCCGAGGAGGCGACCTCACCGCCCGCCCCGGCGCGGGCTATGAGCGAGCACACGGCGAGGTTCGGGTTCGCCTTCAGGGAGTAGGCTACCTCGGTGCCCAAAGCCGCGCGGACGCGGCGGACGCGCTCGGAGATCATGCCCGCGTGGTAGAGGTAGAACGGCGAGCCGTAGCGCTCCGCTATCTCCGAGACCGGGACGCCGCCCGGGGCGAACTCACCGCCCTCGGACTCAGAGCCGCCGAAGCGGGCCGCAAGGTCGCGGGCCTTATCCGTTTGTGTAAGCACTGCTGATCCCCTTGCGGTCGATCTTGCCGTTCGCGTTCTTCGGGAGCTCGTCCCTGACGATGATCTCTTTCGGGATCATGTACGGCGGGCCGTTGTTTATGGCGTACTCCCGGATGGAGTCTATCGCCCCGTCGCCGCCGCCCTTCAAGGAGATCACGGCTATCACGTCGTGCCCGACGGCCGGGTTCTCGACCCCGAAGGCGCAGGCCTCGTGCACGAGCCCGGAACCGAGGAGGAGGTTCTCGACCTCCTCGGGGCTCAGGCGGTAGCCCTGGTTCTTGATCATGGCGTCCTCGCGCCCGAGAAAGTACAAAAACCCCTCCTCGTCGCGCGTGACGGTGTCGCCGGAGTAGACGACCCGCTCCACGTCGAGTAGCTCCGGCGGGGCGAGCGGGTTCGGGCGGTAGGCCTTCCTCGTCGCCTCCTCGTTGCCCCAGTAGCCCATCGCCACGGTAGGCCCCCTGTGGACCAATTCTCCGGGCTCGCCGGGGGCCGCCTCGTTGCCCTCCTTGTCTATGACCATGATCTCGGTGTTCGGGATGGCCTTGCCGATGCAGTTGCCCTGCTCGGGGGAGGAGCGGTGGATCTCGTCGGGGTCCAAGTACGTCGAGCGGAACGCCTCCGTGAGGCCGTACATCAGGTAGATCTTGGTCCCCGCGGGCTCCAGCAGGTTCCTCAGCTCGTCGAGGTTCGCCTGCGGTATCCGGCCGCCGGTGTTGGCGAGGTAGCGCAGGTGCGACAGCGGGTTCTCCCGCAGAGATTTCGCGCTGCGGATCAGGAGCGCCCACAGCGGCGGCACGCCCGTAACGCCCGTGATCTCGTGCCGACGCAACGCCTTCAGGAGATCCCCCGGCAGCCTGGACCGCAGCAGGTAAAGCGTCGCCCCGGCCCGCAGGGAGGTCGTGAACTGGCTCATCCCGGCGTCGAAGTTCAGCGGCAGCGCGGAGAGGATCCGGTCCTCCGGCACGTTCTCCAGGTACGTCGTGACGATCTGCGAGCCGACCACGACGTTGCGCTGGCTCGTCGCCACACCTTTCGGCATACCCGTCGAGCCCGAGGTGTAGAGGATGGTCCCGAGGTCTATCTCGGAGACCGCGCGGTCCTCTTTGAGCCCATCGCCGCTTAGGGCTTCAGCGACGTCCACGTAGGACTCTGCGGCGGCGCTCTGGGGCCTCTTCTCGCCCCTGTAGAAGGCCGCCTGGACCGTCTTGGGCTGAAGCTCGTCGAGCTTGCCCGTGTCCCCGATCATGACGCGTATGTCGCAGTCCCCTGCCAGGTACTCGATCTGGGGGGCCTTGAAGAGCGGGTTGACGTTGACGTAGGCGGCGCCTATGCGCGAGGCGGCGAGCATCGAGACGATTGCCTCCCACGACTTCTCGACGAGCACCCCGACCCTGTCGCCCTTGCCGACGCCGGCGTCGATTAGGGCGGCCCCGAGGGCGCCGCTCTCGCGTTCGAGATCCTCGTAAGTGTACTGGGCGTCGCCGTCGACGACCGCGAGTTTTTGCGGGTCGCGTTCTAGGGTGTTGTGGAGGAGGTCGTGGAGGGTGAATTCCGGGCGGGGCATCAGGCCGCCTTGCCCTCCACAAGCGCGGCTATGGCGTCGACGGAGCCGAAGTTCTCCTCGTCGAACTCCTCGTCCTCGACGGTGATGCTGAACTCGTCTTCGAGGAATGTCACGAGCTCGACCGTCTGGAGCGAGGTCATGACGCCGTTCTCTATGAGGGGCTCGTCGTTGGCGACGTCGCGCCCGCCCGTAACGTTCTCCTGCAGCCAGCCGCGTATCGCGGCCCTGGCGTCCGTGTTGTTCGCAACCATTTCTTATCTCCTTATCTGAGCCAGAACGTCGCTTCGCCGTCGCCGATGTTATACGACCAGCGGGCCACCGACGTCGCCCGTTCGTGCTGCGCCTCGTCGGCGAACTTCGTCATGAGCGTGTTGCGCCGGTCGTTGCGGTGGAAGAAGCCGAGCCGCAAGAGGTCGGACGACCAGGGTCCGGTAGGCGACTCTGCGAACCTGTAGCGGATGATGTGCGCCCCGGCCTCCCGCAGCAGCCGGACGCTCTCCCGCAGCAGCGCCCGCGCCACGTCGCGGCGCCCCGGGAGCGCGACCAAGTCGAAGACGTAGCCGTCCTGCCCGCCCGAGACGGTCCGGACCACGGCGTAGCCGGCGAGCTCACTGGCCTCCCGCACCGCGAGCACCGTGACGGGCCACTGGGGCGAGCCGGGCCCGTAGCGCCACCTCAGGAAGGCCGTGTCCTTCTCGACCATGCACGAGACACCCGCGGCCACCTTCTCGAAGAAGGCGTCGAAGGACTCGTCGAAGCCTTGGGCGGGCACCACCTTTGGGCCGCCCGCGAAGGCGCCGCCCAAAGCCTCGTCCATCAGGCGCAGGCCGCCGTTCAGCAGGCCTTTGACCGGGCCAGGTATGGGGGCGCGGGGCCGGGGCGGCTGGTAGTCCTCGGGGTCCTGGGGCTGCTCCATCCCTTCGGGGGACGGGCGGCCGTTCGGGGAGCCCTGCCCCTCCTGGTTCAGGAGGCGCTCCAAACGGGCCGGCATGGGGAGCCGCGAGACGTTCAGCAGCTTGGCCGCGTACTGGAGCTGGCCGGCGTCCACCGCGCCGAACTTCGACTGGACCCCGATCACCTCGGGCACCATGTCCAGCGAGACGCAGTTCTCGCAGGCGGAGAAGAACCGGCGCATGAGCATGAGGGAGTGGAACCCATAGTCCGGGTGACCCATGTAGTCTCCCGGCGAGTGGGCGACGACCCGGCGACCATTGACCCTGTAGTAGAGTGGGGTCGCCGCCAGGTGGCCCACGATCTCCCCGTCCTCCGTCGCCGCGACCCAGCGGCTGATCTCGCCGGCGAGCGGGTGGGTCCCGAGCCACTCGTAGACGGTCTCGTAGAAGCCCAGCTCCCTGACCTCGGGGAGGTACGGGAACGCGCGGACGCGCAGCTCACCGACGCCCCTGGCGTCGCCCTCCTCGAACGGCCTGACCTTCGCTTTCTTGGCCATCTAGAAGACGAAGGCCTTCGGCGCGGCCTCCTCGCGGGGTCGCCGCGAGGCCAGAACTCTCATCGTCCCGGCTCCATACTCTTCGTCCCCCTCCAGGTGTCTACGCAAGGTTCTCTCTTCGGCAGGGTTCGCCATACGATCGGATTCAAGAGACAGAGTGTAAATGAGGCGCAACGCAAAATCCAAGCCGCAAGCGGCAGTTCCGGGCGCCGCATCCGGCCCGAACCGGGGGCCGCAGGACGGATTTTTCGCGGGAACTTGAAGGTTCGGCGGGTTGCCCCGATAATTAGCGCCCACGCGTCGCCGCTGGTTCACGAAAAGGCGGCGCGGGTCGCACTGTAGGAGGGGCGGACGATTGAAAGAGATAAGCAAGGAAGGCGGGTCGCGGGCCATCCGGAGGTCGGGCCGCGACGGGCGGGATGCTAACGGCGCACCGCCGCGCAGCCGCCGGTCGCGCAGCCGGAAAGATCGCGGCCGCAAATCGCCGTACGCCCTGCGGCGCGTGATCGTCGCGGTGGCCGCCGCAGCGTGCTTGCTCCTCGCCGGGTTCGCGTTCGTGGACCTTCTCTCCGGGGACGGCGGCATCCAGCGCGGGGTCCGGATCGGCGACGTCAACGTGGGCGGGATGGGCAAGGAAGAGGCCAGGGCCGCCGTCGAGAGCAACGCCGCCGAGACCTTCGAGGAGATCTCCTTCGGCGAGGGGCCGGATGCCGTCTCCATGAACGCCCGGGAACTCGGCGTGAAGGTCAACGCCGCCGCGGCCGTCGATGAGGCCTACGCCCTCGGGCGGACCGGCGGGCCCTTCGCCCGCCTCTCCGACACCTTCGGTTCGTACTTCGGCGGGACGCAGATCGACCTCAAGGCCGGCTACGACAGAGAGGCGGCCCGGTCGGCCGTCGACAGGGTCGCCGGCGACTTCAACCGGGAGCCCAAGGACGCCACCTTCACCGTCGCCGACGGCGACGATGTCGAGGTCCAGCCCGCCGAGAACGGGCGGGCGCTGGACAAAGAAGCGACCCTGGCGAACCTCGAAGGGGCGCTCGAGAACATGAGCGGCCGGGTGCCGCTGGCCGAGGCTCCGGCCCCGAAGCCGGAGATCACCACCGCCGAGATCCAGAAGAGCAAGCCCGAGAGGGTCATAGGGGAGTACCAGACGGACTTTCTCTGGGACTCGAACCCGAACCGGAAAGAGAACATGAAGCTCGCGGCTGGCGCCGTAAACAACACGGTGGTCAAGCCCGGCGAGGTCTTCTCGTTCAACGAGCTGGCCGCGGAGCTCGACTACAAGGAGGCGAAGACCTTCTCAGACGGCGGCGTCGGCATCGCCAACGGGGGGGGGCTCTGCCAGGTCTCCTCGACGCTGTACATGGCGGCCCAGTACGCGGGTTTGGAGATCGAGGAGCGCCACCCCCACTACGCGGTCCTGCCTTACATCAAGCCCGGCTTCGACGCGACGGTGTGGTTCGGCGACGAGTACGGCTACGGCGTGCAGGACATGAAGTTCAGGAACAACACCGACGCCCCCATCCTCATCCGCGAGTGGGTGGACGACAAGGGCTTCCTGAACGCCCAGATCCTCGGCCAGCCCACGGGCAAGAAGGTCGAGATGACGACGGAGAAGATCTTCGAGGACACCACCCGCGGCATCCGGTGGGACACCTTCAAGAAGGTCACCGAGGACGGCGAGGTCATCTTCAACGACATGATCCACACCTACACCTACTCGTACAACCCGCCCCCGCCGGAGGACGGGCCGCACTACGACACCTCCACGCCGCGGGTGGCGGGGTGGAACGATCCCGGCAATACCACCGGCTGGGCCGAAGTCCCCGAGTAGCGCGATGGACGCGGCGGCACCGAACATCCGGGATCGGGGCACCCCTTGAACTTTTTCCCGCGCAGGAAGATGTTCGCCTCGCGCGCCGAGGCTCGGCGCCGCAGGCTCAGGGTCCGCCTCGGCTTCCTCGCCGCCCTGCTCGTGGTCGCCGGGGGCGCCGTGGTCCTGGTAAGCGGGTTGTCCGGCGGGGCGCCGTCCGCCGGCTTCGCCCCGCTCTCGGAGGGAGAAGGGGGCCCGGAAGCCCGGCAGGGGGACGCCCCCGAGCCCCGCGAAGAGGTGGCGCGGGCTGACCGGGTGTCGGGGTCCGACGAGGAGGAGAAGCCCCCGCCCGAGGAGCCGGCCCCCGATCCGGAGCAGAAGACCCCCGAGGCCGCCGCCTTCGTCGCGGTGGCGCCCGAGTTTCCGGGGGTGGGAAGGGAGAACGTCGGGGCCGTCTACAGGAGCAAGATGGACCCCTCCTGGGCCTCGGTGCGGTTCGCCCCCGAGGGCGAGAACAAGGACTTTATAGTCTTCTCGCACAAGGAGGGGGAGCTCTGGCGGGCCGAGAAGTCCATCCGGGCCGACGAGCCCGACTACCCGGACAACGACGTGGTCCCGCTCGCCGGGGTCCCCAAGGACCTCCTTGACTACGTCTACGAGGAGAACCTCTTCGCCGCCGAGGTCCCCGAGCCCAAGGTCGAACAGGTGGACGGCCTGCCCGACGTGGGGCCCGCCGAGACGCCCCCGCTCGAAGGGTCCCTGGACAACGTCCCCGAGGGCGAGCGGGAGAAGATCGAGGAGGTCGTGGGCAAGCTCGAGGAGCGGGTCGAAGGCTACGAAGGGGTGGCCGGCGTCTACGTGCGGGACCTCGACGGGGGCCACGGCTACGGGGTGCGGGCCGACGAGACGTTCTTCTCGGCTTCGATCATCAAGATCCCCGTCATGGTCGCCGTCTACCGCAAGGTCGAGCAGGGCGACCTGAGCTTCTCCCAGGAGGTCGAGCTCAAGGAAGAGGACTGGGCCGCCGGCGCCGGCTGGCTGCAGTGGGAGGAGGCCGGCACGAAACAGACCGTAGGCGACCTGCTGCTGCTGATGATGACCCAGTCCGACAACGTCGCCACCAACGCCCTCATACGCATGGTCGGCGGCAGGGAACACGTGAACGACGTCGCCGAATCTTTGGGTGCTAAGGACACCCTCCTCTACCAGAAGGTCAGCAGCGAGCGGGGCGCCGTCCCCGGGCTCGACAACAGGACCACCCCGCGCGACATGGCGACCATGCTCGCGGAGATAGCCGATGAGGAGGCCGCGAGCGAGAAGAGCTGCGGGTACATGATAGATCTCATGCGCACCAACGAGCTCGACTGGTGGCTCGACGCCGGCCTCCCCGAGGACGTGTACGCGGCCAACAAGGCCGGCTGGCTCTACCAGGTCTACGGCGACGCCGGCATCGTCGAGCACGACGGCCGCCGCTACACCGTCGCCATCCTCAGCAAGCACGGCGAGGCCACCGTCGACGAGGGCGCCTTGCTCATAGAAGACCTCTCGCGAATAGCCTGGGAGTCACAGGAGTAGCACGCTGCGCCCTTCGGGCTCCGCTCTCAGCCCGGCGCTTCGCGCCTCTCAGCCCGCTTCGGGCCTTCGGCCCTCGCTCTCAGCGATCAGCCTTTTGCCGTTCGGGGTCTACCGGTCGTGGTCGATCCGCGATCGTTGGACCAGACGCCGGTCGTTTCCGACCTCTACCAGGGCAGCGCCGCGCATCGAGAAAGCTGAGAGCCGCCGTGAGGCGGCGGGATGACGAGCGAGGACTGCGAAGCAGGCCCGAAGCGGGCTGACGAGCGGAGGCGTTAGCCGGAGCGGGCTGAGAGCTGGCGTAAGCCAGCGTGATCTCAGGCCCTTCGACGTTTGAGAAGTGCTGCCACCGACTTCAGCTCCTCCGTTCTGAGGGCGAACGCGACGCCGAGGTAGGCCGCCATGGAGGCGCCGCCGACGGCGATGAGGATCAGGAGTCGTTGGGCGAAGTCGGCGCCGTTGCCGAGGAGGGCCGTGCCGGCGAGGGCCACGGCGTACATGACGGCGCCGGCGGCCAGTATCTTCGCGAGCGAGGCGAGGATACGGCGGCCGTCGATCCTGCCGATCTCCCCGCGGGTGGCGCCAAGGGCGAGGAGCGCGAGCACGGCGTAGGCGATGGAGAGGGCCAGCACGACGCCCACGGCCTCGAAGAGATAGGAGAGGCCGTAGGCGAGGGCCGCGTAGACGAAGAGGATGCCGACGTTCAGGAGGGCCGGGGTCTTGGTGTTCTGGCGGGAGTAGAAGGCGCGGACGAGGAAGAAGTACGCCGAGTAGCCGAGCAGGCCGACCGAGTAGGCCACGAGCAAGGCGGCCACATCCCGGGTATCGGAGGCCCCGAACTCGCCGCGCTGGTAGAGGAGGCCCACGATGGGCTCCGCGAGCACGATCATGCCGACCGTGGACGGCACCACGACGAAGAGCATGGTCCTGAGCCCGAACGAGAACGTCTCCCTGTAGCCTTCGGCGTCCTCCCTGGAGTGCTTCTCGGAGAGCTCCGGCATCAGGGCCGTGGCTATGGCGACGACGAAGATGCCGTAGGGCAGGGAGAATATCGTGAACGCGTAGGTCAGCTCCGCGTAGGCGCCGTAGCGGGTGGCGAGGTGCGCGGCCACGAGCTGAAAACCGACCGAAGCCGCCACGAGCACGACCATGGGGCCCGCGAGCCGGGCGGTCGGCAGCAGGGCCGGGTGGCCGAGCTGCGGGCGGGGCCGGTAGCCGAGGGCGAGCAGCGTGGGGACGAGCGCGAGCGCCATCACCGCAACACCCACCGTCACCCCGTAGGCGAGCACGTAGAGGGCCAGACCCTGGTCCCTCCCTTCCAGAGAGACGTAGGCGGCGAAGGAGCCCACGATGATCAGGTTGTTCAGCACGGGCGCGAAGGTCGGCAGAAAGAAACGCCGGTGGGCCTGGAGCACCCCGGTGGCGATGGTGGTCACGCCGTAGAAGAGCATCTGCACGGCGAAGATGCGGAAAAAGAACACCGCGAGCTCCGTGGTCTCCCTGGCGTCGGCGGGCGAGACGTTCTCCGATGGGCTCCAGCTCCCGACCAGCCCGACGAGGGGACCGGCAAAGACGATGCCAACGAGGGCGAGAAGCCCCATCAGCGGCAGAACCAGGGTAAACAGGGCGTTCGTCAGCCGGCGGGCGTCCTCCTCACCGTGGCTCGTAATGCGGTCCACAAGGATCGGTATAAAGATGGAGTAGAGGATCCCGCCCAGGAAGAGCTCGTAGATCAAGCTCGGCAGGAGCACGGCGACGGCGTAGGCGTCCGCCACCGCGGCCGTGCCGAGCACGGCGGCCTGGGCCGAGAGGCGCACGTAGCCCGTCGCCCGCGACAGGACCGTCGCCGCGGAGATGGAGAGCATCGACCGGAGGATGCCGGTCATGGGAGCGCGCCGCCTTCGGCGGCCCTCGGCCCGCATCGGCCTTCGGGCTCCGCCCTCAGCACGGCGCTTTGCGCCTCTCGGCACGCAGCCTGGCGGCTGCTCTCGGCCTTCCGGTAGCCGTCGCCCGGGATGCGTTGCGGGCAGCTCCACGAACCGATGCCCTTGCAAGCGGTGCCTCTTTTGCGACCGGGCAAGGTCCCAGGGATAGGAAGCCGATAGCTGAGGGCGAGGCCGAAGGCCGATGCGGGCCGAGAGCGGGGGCGAAGCCGCAGCGTGCCGACAAGCTCTCTAAGGTATCTCTTCCGGGGGGCGGCCGATCCACTTCTCGTAGATCTCCTCGTAGGTGCCGTCCTCTTTTATCTCGGCGAGCGTCTCGTTGACGGGCTCGATGAGGGGGCTCTCCTTGGGGAAGGCTATGCCGTATTGGGAGCCGGTGGGGATGACCTCGACGAGCTCCAGTGCCCCATCCGATTGTTCCACCTCCTTCTGGGCCGCCGGGAGGTCGTAGATCACGCCGTCCAACGCCTCGTTCTCGAGGGCGAGGAAGGCCTGCTCGATGGTCCTGTAGGTCCGCACCGGCTCCTTGACGTCGCCGGCGTTCAGGAGGTCCCCGGCCTCGGCCTGCCCCATCGTGCCGAGCTGGACGCCCAACGTTTTCTCCTCGAGGTCGCCCGTGGACTCTATCTCCGAACCGCTGCGGACCACGAGCGCCTCGTCGACGTTGTAGTAGGGGTCGGAGAAATCCACCTGCTGTCGGCGGTCGGCGGTAATGGTCATGCCCGAGATAACCGCGTCGAAGAGGTCCGAGGTAAGGCCCCTTATGAGGCTGTCGAACTGGACGTTCCTGTACTCCACCTCGAGGCCCGTCCTGTCGGCCACCTCGTTCATCAGGTCGATGTCGAAGCCCTTGGGGCCCTCGCGCGGGGCGAACTCGAACGGCGGGTAGGCGACGTTAGAGGCGACGACTATCTTGCCGTCGGCCAGCGCCGGGCTCGTGGTCTCCTCCCGCACGACCTCCGCCGGAGACGACTCGTCGTCCCCCGCGCCGCATCCCGTCACAAAGAAGGCGCACAAGACGAGCGTCACCGCCAGGTACCTCACCGACCACCCTCTCAACTCGAGTCTTTCCTCCTGCGTCTGCGACCCGGGGCTTCCGACCCTCTGGCGGGTCGGCCGGGCGTGGCGTTACGTGCACGCAATCCTATTCATCCGACCCCACGGGGTCAAGACGCCCGGGGCGTATACGTGCCTACGCCGTGCGGCGGTTCAGGCGGCGCTCGAGGCCGTTCGCCAGGTAGATCAGGGGCAGGCAGATCGCCAGGTAGAAGCGGCATCCCGGCGATTCTACCCTATCGCGATCCTGCTTTTGACAGCTTAAACACAGCTACGGAAGGGAGAAACCGATGGGCGGGAAGAGGCGAGGGGCCGGTGAGGGCTCGATCTACCGGCGCAGGGACGGTAGGTGGGTTGGGCAGTACGAGGTCGAAGGAAAGCGGCGTTACGTCTACGGTCAAGACAGGGAATCGGTCAGGGCCAAGCTGACGAAGGCCCTCGCGGATCGGGACGCGGGGCTGGTCTTCGACTCGCGGAACCTCACCGTTGGCGAGTACGCACCGCTTTGGCTTGACTCGATAAGGGAGGCCGTTGGCCCCCGCACCTGGAAGCGCCACGAGGAGCTTACGCGGTTGCACATCCTCCCTCGGCTCGGCAGCACCAAGCTCGACAAGCTGAACGCGCTCCAAATCCAGTCCCTCTACCGCAAGAAGCTCGACGCTGGCCTTTCCCCGACCACCGTCAGGAAAATCCACGCCACACTCTACAAGGCGATCAAGCAGGCGCTACGGTGGCAACTCATCCCGCGCAACGTCTGCGATTCCGTAACTCCACCGAGAGCGACGAAGGTGGAGATAGAGGCGCTGACAAAAGAACAGGTCAAGGGCCTCCTGGACACCGCGAGGAGCGACAAGCTCCACGCCCTCTACGTCCTCGCCTGCACTACCGGCATGAGGCAAGGCGAGATACTGGCGCTCAAGTGGGATTGCGTGGACTTTGAGTCCGGTACGGTTAGGGTGAAGCGCACCGTGTGGAAGGGCTTGGTCTACCCGCCCAAAACCCCCCATTCGCGGCGCACCATCAGGCTCTCCCAGATGGCTACGCACGCCCTCTGGGATCACCGCCAGGGGCAGGCCGCGAGCAGCGAGTGGTGTTTCCCCAATCGGGCCGGAAAACCAATGGACTGCCACCATTTTATCTCCCGCCGCTGGAAGGGCTTAGTGAAAGCCGCTGGTCTAAGGCCGAACCTGCGTTTTCATGACCTGCGCCACACCTGCTGCGTGTTGCTTCTCATGGCGGGGATCAACCCGAGGGTGGTCTCCGACCAGATGGGCCACTCGGACGTGGCGTTCACCCTGCGGGTCTACGCGGATGCCCTCTCTTCGATGCACGGCGGTGCGGCTGATGCGATGGACGAGGCCCTGGGATAGTCCAAGGGGCGCGGTAGCGTCCTCGAGAGGCCCTAGGGTGGCGGAAATAGCGCGAGTGGGCGGAGCTACAGGCCCCTCCCCTGACGCGCAGCACCACGACACGACAGGAGATAGATTGAGGCTTTACGACCGGCCCGTCGAGGGCCACCGGAACAAGCTCGTCATCACCGAAGACGCAGCCTACTTCGTGCCTTGCCCGAACAACTTCCCCGCACTGATAGAAATCCTGGGCGAGGTTTTCGACCTGGATGACCCTCAAGTCCACAGGGACGTGG
>DASYWA010000189.1:0-4769 GCA_035936475.1 Rubrobacter sp.
AAACCCCGATGCTTCATCCTCAGTGAAAGCCGCGCACGGGGCCATGAGGGAGAGGTAAGGACGTTTGTCGGACAGGTCATCCCGTAGAGTTCGAGAGCGAGCGCCCCGCAGAGGAGGGCTCAAAGGGGAGTTGGCGCTGGCCGCGTTGCCCACCCTGACGGTCATGGGGGTATTTCTGCTGGTGGAAGTCTTCACCAGCCAGACGTTCCTGTTCGCCTCCCTGGCCTCTAGTGCTTTCCTGATCTACAAGGAACCCGATAATGGTATGAACCAGGTAAAGACCCTCGTGCCGGCCCACCTCGTGGCGGCGGTGGTGGGCCTTGGGGCCTTCTGGGTTTTCGGCGAGGGTTACCTGGCCGGCACGGTCTCGATGGGCCTCACGATCGTGCTCCTGATCACCTGGGGCATCGTGCACCCGCCGGCGATTTCGAGCTCCCTGGCCTTCGCGTTTCGGGCCCACCAGGAGAGCGAGTTCGTGATATTCCTGCTGGCCGTGGCCATGGTGGCCGTCCTGTTCGTCGTCGAGCGGGTCACGATATTGGTGCTACACAGGTTCGAGAGCCGGATACGCGAAGCCGGGCCGTAGAAGCAAGGGGCCGTCTGCGCTGCGCGGTCTCTAGAGCTCACCGCTCTCGACGAAGCGTTCCAGGCTGGCGATCTCCTCGCCCGAACCGAGCACTATCAGGGTTGAGCCCGGCGGGATACGGTCCTTGGGTGAGAGGGTAGCGTCGAGGTTACCGTCCTCGTCGAGGACGGCCAGTATCTTCGCTCCCGTCTGCTCCGCCGCCCTGACCGTCCCGGACGTGCCGGCCCCCAGCGGGGAATCGTTCGGTACCTCGATCTCTTCCAGGCTGAACTTGAGCCCCCTCTTGCTGTGCGCGACCACGTCCAGAAAATCGATTATCTCCGGCTGGATGGCGAAGGCGGCCAGGCGTCGCCCCTCCACGGCGTAGGGCGACAGCGAACGGTCCGCCCCGGCCTGCTTCAGCTTGAGGGCGCTCTCCTCGGAGTTGGCGCGGGCGACGATGCGCAGGTTGGGGTTCATCCTCCGCGCGGAGAAGATCACGAAGAGGTTGTCCGCGTCCGAGTCCACCGCGGCGACCAGTCCGCTGGCTCGCTCTACGCCGGCGGCTTCCAGCATCGCGTCTTCGGAAGCGTCGCCGAGCAGAGCGGGGTAGCCCTCTTCCAGGCACCGCTCCACCTCGGATGGTCGCCGGTCGATGACCACGAAGTCGACGTCTTCGGCCGCGAACTCCCTGGCGACCTGCCGCCCGACGCGGCCGTAGCCGCACAGGATGTAATGCCCTTTGAGCCTGTCGATGCTATCTTCCATCCTCCTCCTCGCGAAGTAGCCGCGGATCGTGCCCTCCATCACCAGTTCGACGAAAGAGCCGGTCGCGTAGACGAGAACGCTGGCGCCGGTGATTATGAGGGCGATGGACCACAGCCGCCCGGCGGTCCCGAGGTCTCGAACCTCCCCGTAGCCGACGGTGCTGATGGTTATCATCGTCATGTACAGGGCGTCCAGGAAGCCCCAGCCTTCGAGGACCATGTAGCCCGCCGTCCCTCCGCCGACGATCCCGCCCAGCGCAAGGGCGGCTTTGCGCAGGCGGTCCAGGGACCGGCGCATCTGGACGGCGCGGTCGGGAGACGTCCCTTCTTTGGCCCGCGGGTATCCTTCGGTCCCCGACATGGCAACAATTCTAATAGGTAGTATGCCCCGCGCTCTCGGGGTGCAGCAGCGCGAGATCACGCTCCCCAATTGCCTGATGTATGAGCGGCGGCCTCCAAGATGACCGCCTTGCCGCAGGCGAAGCGCCACGGGTCGGGGTATGGCCCACTCGACCGAAGCGCGCGGCCCGATTACCATCGGTGCGCGGCCGTACCCACCGGTCTCCGGTGAGATTTTTCTTCTAGGCGTCGAGCACCACGTCGGAGAGGGGGCTGCCGATGCAGATGAGGCGCAGGCCCTTCTCCAGCTCCTCGTCGCCGATGGCGAAGGCCATGTCCTGGTCGATCTCGCCCTCAAGGCACTTCTGGATGCACGTGGTGCACGTGCCGCTGCGGCAGTCGTAGGGGAGCGTGAGCCCGGCATCCTCCGCGGCTTCCAGTATGTACTCGTCCTCGGCGACCTCTATGGTCAGGTCGCTCTTCTTGAAATGGACCTTGTGTTTTTTCGCCATCAGCCATCAGCTTTCAGCTATCAGCCCTTCCCGCTGGGGAAGAACTTGGTTGGTTGCGACGATAAGACGGAGGGAGGCCCCCATCGGAGGACCCCCCATACCGAGACAGCATTTCGAGCCGAGACGACTTGCTGATAGCTGACCGCTGAAAGCTACCTCTGCTCGAACTCCTCGCCGGGCGCGCCGCAGACCGGGCACTCCTCGGGGGGCTGTATGCCCTGCATGGTCTCGCCGCAGGTGCCGCAGGCCATCGTGACGGTCATCGGCGGGTGCAGGGCCTCGCCGTTCTCTGCCTCTATCTTCTCGCCGGTGTCCTTGGCGAGGTCTGCGATAGAGACCTTGCCGGTTATGACGTCCTCCATGGTGGTGCGGGCGCCGCTCAAGGCGTCCTCGACGAGCGGGAGGTCTATGCGGGTGACGCCGCGCTCGCGGGCGAGCTTCTCGGTCATGTTGCGCGAGATGTTGCGCATGAAGCCCTTGGGCGCCCGGTCGAGACGCGCTATGGCGTCTTCTGTCCAGGTGAACTCCTTGGAGCCGCCCTCGGGGACGAGCGCGCCGGCCTTCTGGAAGGCGCTGTGGTCTATGGGGCAGGTGGCGCCGCTGGTCTCCTGGACCTGTTGCTTGGCGTGGCTCACCGGGCAGCCGCCGGACTTGACCTCGGGGGCCTCGCGGCCGGTCTCCTCGCGGTACTGCTGCTCGACGTACTCGCGGGTGATGGTGGAGTAGCCCTTCTTGAGCGCGCTCTTCTCGACGCGCGCCCTCACGCGACGCTTCTCCTGCCACTCTTCGAGGGAGTCGAGGAGGGCCGTCGCGTCCTCGGTCCAGTGGAGCTCGCGGCCGTCGTAGACCTCCGAGAGGTTCATGGTCTCGTCGCCCGCGGTGGTAGCTATCTCGGCGTCGACGGCGTGGAAGTGGGTCGGGCCCGAGCCGCAGACGGGGCACTTGGCGGGCTTGCCCTTGGCGACGTAGCGGCAGACGTCGCACTCGAAGCGGTCCCGGCCCTGGGCTACGCGGTGGATCTCCCCCTGCACGTCGGCGGAGATGCCGGCTATGTCGCCCTGGTCCTCGCTTTTGCCGAACCCGCCGCGGCCGGCCTCCAGGATCTCGTCCTTCGTGACCTCGCCGTTCGTGTGGCCGTTACCGTTTGCCTTGCCGTTGACGGCGCCGTTGGTACCGTTACCGTTGGCCTTGTCCGCGGTGCGCTCGTCGAAGTCCTTGAAGAGGGAGTCGATGGGCTTGTCTTCGCCCATGGCCTCGGCCTCGCGCATCTGGTCGCCGATGGCGCGCATGGACTCCATGGCGCCGGGAGGGAGGATGCTCTTTATGACCTCGTCGATCACGCCGGTCGTTATCACCGTGTAGCCCTTCTCGATGGCGTAGCGGATGATCGCGCCCGTCGCCATCCCGACCACGAAGCCGGGGATGCGGTCGAGGCGCTGGAGGGCCTCGTCGGTCCAGGTCATATGCTCTTCTGCAGTGTACAGGTCGGGGGCCTGGTACTCGTAGTTGCCGACGAGCACGTTCGTCGGCAGGTAGCGCATCATGTTCTCGGTGTTGCCGCCGATGTCCATCTCGTCGTCTGAGTGGTAGCCGATGCGGCCCATCACCACGAGCGTCGGGTTTACCTCGTTGACGTACTTGAGGGTCTGCTCGAAGGGCTTGCCGGCGAGCAGCGTCGTCTTGAGCTCCACGCCCTCGTCCTCGGCGATCTTCTTGGCGACCTCGAGGTGGGCGGTATAGATCTTGGCGAGCCCCGAGTCGATGATCTCCTCGTGCAGCTTCTCCTGCTCCTTGAACCGGAACACCTTCTGAGCCTTGCTCGAAAGGACGCCGGCTATGGAGTGGAACATCGCGTAGTGGAAGTAGGGGTCGAAGACCGAGATGGCCTCGACGGTGCCGCCGAACTCGCGCGCGAGATCTATGGCCCTCTTCAACCCGCCGAGCGACTTGGCCGAGCCGTCCACGGTGACGACGATGTGCTCGAACGGCGAGCGGTCGAGGTCCTTGACGATGAGGGTGTCCGCGTGGGTGAGGCGCCGGACGACACGCTCGGTCACGGTGCCGAGCACGGTGTCCTTGACGGCCGCCATGCCCATCGCGCCGATGACGACGAGGTCGAAGTCGTTCTCGTTCACGTCCTCGACGATCACCTTGAAGTTCTTGCCTTCGAGGGAGCGGCGGACGAGCTCGACGCCGTACTTCTCGCACAGCGGCTCGAGGACGTCTATGTAGGAGTCCGTGATGATCTCGAGGCCCTTGGTGATGAGCTGGTCGTGGATCTTGCGCTGCCGCTTCATCTCGTCCTCGTCGCGGAACTCTTCCGGCAGGCCTGACTCCATCTGACGGAAGCGGACGTCGTGCATCTTGGCGGCGTAGGCGTGGCAACCCGCGACCCTGCCCCCGAACTGCCGCGCAACGTCGACGCCTATGACGCACGCCTGGTTGGAGTAGTCCGAGTTATCGACCGGGACGTAGATCTCTTTGTACATGTACCGTTCCCCTCACCGTCTGGACGCCGGACTGGATACTATGTGCCGTTTGGCGTAAAAATGCCGCCTCCACGCCCGCGTAATGTACCTTTTACAC
>DASYWA010000190.1:0-1519 GCA_035936475.1 Rubrobacter sp.
TGGTCGATCATCGGCTGCCTCTCGAGCGTTGCGACAGCGCGACAGGCTTTTCGAAGGGTCGCCCCTCCCCTGCCGTGCTTTTGACACCCGACCACCGTAGCACGGCGCGGCCAGATCCCGCTAACGCAAGCCCGCCCATAGGTCGCAGATACAAAGCGAGGTATGGGTCGGATCACCTAAAGACCCGGAGAGCCCAGGTTCACGGCGAAGTTTAGGACCACGCTAACTTCGGAGAACCTCCTACACCCGAAGTTCGCAGAACGCGTCTTCCACGCACTCGGGTGAATAGGCTGTCGTGGGAGCCCTAGGCGCGGTACCGTGGGACCTAGCGGAAGCGCGGAGCGAACAACGGGGGTACAGTCGCGTGAGCCGAACCGACCATCAGGACCTCGAAGCGGCGGTGCGGCGGGTGCGCGACATGATCGAGCGCCTGGTCCGCGAGGGCACCGCCGTGGCACGGTCCGACGGCACAAGGCACGACCTCTTCCCCGTCGCAGCGAGCGCCGCCGAGGGGGAGGCGCTGCGAGGGTGGGTGGTAAGGGAGGGGGCCACCCGGACGGTCGAGGTCGGCCTCGGCTACGCTATCTCTGCGCTCCACGTCTGCGAGGGCCTGCTCCAGAGCGCCGGTCCGGCCGCCGGGCACGTGGCCATCGACCCCTTCCAGGCGACGAGGTTCTCGGGGTGCGGGCTGCAGTTCCTCGAGGAGGCGGGCGTAGCGGGGATGGTGGAGCTCCGCGCGGAGCGCTCCGAGGCCGCGTTGCCGCGCCTCCTCGGCGAAGGGAGGGTCTTCGACCTGGCGTTCGTGGACGGCAACCACCGCTTCGACGGGGTGTTCGTCGACCTGTTCTACCTCGGGCGCCTCGTGCGTCCTGGCGGGGTGGTGTTCCTGGACGACTACCAGCTGCCGGCGGTGGAGCGGGCGGCGTCGTTTTTCCTGAGGAACCTGGGATGGAAGTTGGAGGAGGTATCGGAGTGGGACGACCTACACCGGTGGGCCGTGCTGCGCACCTCGACGGCCCCCGACACGAGACCCTTCGACTACTACGTGGACTTCTGAGAACCCCCTCAGCACGAAGTTCGGAAAACACCCCTTCTACGAGGTCGGGTGAATAGAGGGCAAAGATCACCCATTTGGGGGGTACGCTCGCCCCCACCCCGGGGGTATGCTGCGCTTGTTGCTAGCTGAGGCGGGTATGCGCCCGTCCGGGAAGGGAGTGTCGATGACCCCCGAGATGGCCCCCGAGATGGAGACGCTCAAGGCCCGCCTCAAGGCCACCTGGATGGCCGGGGACTACGGGACCTTCGCCAAGTACCTGGAGCCGAGCGCGCTGGAGTTCTTGGAGCGCATTCAAGTCCAGGCCGGGACGGAAATGCTCGACGTGGCCTGCGGGGCGGGCCAGATATCCATCCCCGCCGCCCGCGCCGGCGCCCGCGTCACCGGCGTCGACATCGCCACGAACTCCATCGAGCAAGCCCGCGCCCGCGCCCAGGACGAGGGCCTCGACGCCCGCTTCGAGGA
>DASYWA010000191.1:0-8045 GCA_035936475.1 Rubrobacter sp.
GCCTCGAACGGGCCGACGACCAGCTGGAAAAGGGCCGGCAACTGGAGTCCGAGCTCGCCAGCCAGCTGCGCAGGATCGAGGCCGAGGCCGTGGCCGCCCGGCGGTACAGGGAGCTTGAGTCGCGCTACCGGGAGCTCTCCCTGGCCCACTTATACCGCGTCGCGACCCGCGAGCTGGGCGATCTCAGGAACAGAATGCGCGACGCCGGCTCCACGGTCGAAACGTTGGAGGCGTCGGAGCGGTCGCTCCGGCGAGGCGGGGAGGAGATCGAGGGCCGGCTGCGCGGCCTCACGGCGAGCCTCGGGGAGGCGGAGAGGCGCGCCGAGGCGCTGGAGGACGCCACGGAGGACCTCAGGGCGGAGAACCTCCGCGCGGACCGCACGCTGCTCCGCCTGGAGTCCGGGCTCGGGCGACGCGGCGACCGCCACGCCCTCCTCTCGCAACTGCGGGGGGAACTCGAACGCACGACGCGCAAGCTGGCGGGGTTGGAGGAGAGGTACGAAGCGCTCGCCGCCGAACGCGACGCGGTGAAGATGGAGGCACGCGACAGGCAGCGGGACGCGGACCTGACCAACAGGAGGAGCTCCGAATCCGCCAGGGAGCGGTCGCGCCTGGCCGCCGAGCTGGACGGGCTTCGCTCGCGATTTGCCGGCCTCTCCCCGGAGGGGCGGCGCGGGGCGTTATCCGAGGGGGAGCTCGCGCGCCTCAGGCTCGTCGTGCACAAGACCGAAGCCGGTCGGGAAGGCGGGCCGGGAGACCGCGCGCGGCTTCTGGCGGCCGAGGCTGCCGGGGCGCTCGGCCGGGCGGAGTCGTGCTTCGAGGGCGTCAGCCGCAGGCGAGGGGAGCTTGCCACCGCGGTCGGCCGGGCGGAGTCGCGGGTGCGCCGCCTGCGGGCCGCAGAGCCCGCCAGCAACGGTACGAGGCTCTACGAGGTCGTGCGTCCCCGTCCCGGTTTCGAGGCAGCCGTCGAGGCGGCCCTCGGGGACCACGGCGCGGGCGTCCTCGCCGAGAACCTCGACGAGGGCGTTCGCCTGCTCTCCGAGACCGACCCGGTCGCCCTCAGGTTGGACGCCGAGCGTGCGGGCGGCGACGGGCCGGGCAGACCCCTGCTCGAGTGCGTGGAGATCCTGGACGGCCGCTACGCCGGCGCGGTCGAGCGGCTCCTTGGCGGAATCTTCGTCGTGGACCGGCCGGCCGACGGCGCCAGCCTCAACGGCCACGTCGCCGTGACCACCGACGGCCTCCGCCTGACTCGCACCAGCGTCAGCATAAAGGCCGCGGCCGGCAACTTCGCTCGCGGGGCGCGCCTGGACGCGGGGCTTGACCTCCTCGACGCGCTCAAGAGCGGTCCTGGGGAGACCCTCTACGACCTTCGCGACGGCATCCAGACCGCCTCCGAACGCCTGGCCGCCGTCTCCGAGGAACTCCAGAAGCTTCGAGGCCTCTCCGAGCGTACCCGCCGCGCGCACTCATCCCTCGTATCCGAGGCCGGCCGCCGCCTCGCCTCCGCCGAAGGCGCCCGGCGCCGGCTCCTCGAGCGCGAGCGGGAAGCCGAGGAGATCTCCGACAGGATCTCCGACGCCGAAAGGTCCCTCTCCGAAGCCCAAAAGACCGCCGCCTCCGACCGCGAAGCCGCAGACCGCGCCACCACCGCCTCCGAAACCGCAAGGGCCGCCGCGGCGGAGCTGGATCGGCGCCTGCGCTCCCTTCGGGCCGCGATCTCCGACGGCAAGAACCGCCAAGACGCCCTCTCCGGAAGGCTGCGGAAGGCATCGTCCACCACCGAAGACACCCCGGATGCCCTGGCAAAACGCGTGGCCGACATCTCGACCGCCCTCCTCGCCACGGTGCGCGGGCGGAGGGTTGGCCTGCGCCGCGCCCGCGCGGAACTCTCCGAAGACCAGCGCCGAGCCTCCGAAGAGCGCTCCCAGCTCTCGCGCCGGGCCGTCGAGGTCGCGGGCCAACTGGCGATCGCCCGCGCCGAGGCCGCCCGCCTCTCCGAGGAGGTCGCCCGGTCCGAAGCCGCAGCCGAGGGCTCGGCCGAGGAGATCCAGACCGAGTGGGGCAGCTCCCTCGAAGCCGCCCGCGCCGAAGCCGAGAAGCACCCCAAAGACACCGACGCCGAACGCCACAGCCTCGCCCGCCGCCTCAAACGCTTCGGCGACGTCAACCTTCTCGCCCTCTCCCAGGAAGAACACCTTCGCGAACGCCACGAGTTCGTCGCCGCCCAACGCGCCGACGCCGAAGAGGCCTCCACCGAACTTAACCGCATAATACACTCGGTGGATCGGGAGATAGAGGCAAGGTTCTCCGAGACGTTCGGGCGGGTTCGGGGGGCATTCGGGGAGATCGTGCCGAAGATGCTCGCGGGGGCATCGGGGGTTTTGGAGCTTTCCGAGGAGGGGGTGGAGATCGGGATCCGGCTCGGGCGCAAGGGCTGGAGGCCGCTGCGGGTGCTCTCGGGCGGGGAGCGGGCCTTGCTTGCGCTATCTTTCCTGTTCAGCATCTTCCTGAGTCGGCCGACGGGCGGATCCGGGGCGTTCTGCATCCTGGACGAGGCCGAGGCCGCGCTCGACGACGTGAACCTGGCGCGTTTTCTCTCTGTGGTAGACTCTCACCGCTCCGGCGGACAGTACCTGCTGGTCACCCATCAGAAGCGGACGATGGCCGCGGCTGACGTCCTCTACGGGGTGGTTCAGGACGCCTCCGGGGCCACTACTGTCGTATCGAAGCGTTTGCAGGGAGAATAAGAAGTCGCCCATGGCGCGCTCTTGGCGTAATTTTTTCAGACGCAGCCCGGACGAACCCGAAGCTCAGGCGCCCACCGAGACCGAGGCCCCCGTCGAACAGGAGGATTCCGGCAACGGCGCGGGTGCGCCGGCTGTCGAGTCCGCAGGGCTGGAGACCGCCGAACCGGACGGTTCGAGCATTGAAGACGTCGTCGGAGTAGAACCTTCGCCCGTAGAAGAGGCTGAGGTTCGTCTCGAGGAGGCCGCGGAGCCTGCCGCTTCCGAGCCCGACCCGGTAGAGCCGCCGGTAGAGGAGGTGCTCGAGTCCGATGAGGTCGAGGAGGTCCTTCCCGAGCCGACCCGCATCGAGGATGCGCCCGACGCGGAGGCTGTGGCCGAGGAGCAGGAGGCGTCCGGGTGGTTCGGGCGGTTACGGCGGGGGCTCACGCGGAGCCGGGAGTCCTTCGTCGGGCAGCTCAACGCGGCCGTGGCGGAGTTCAAGGACGCCGAAGACGAGGAGTTCTGGGAGAGGGTCGAGGAGATTTTGGTCTCCTCCGACGTAGGGGTGCCGACGACCGCGAAGCTCGTCGCCGAGCTCGAGCAGGAGGCGTTGCGCCGGAACATCACGAGCGGGGTCGAGCTGAAGAGGCTCATGGTCGAGCACGCGGCCCGGATGCTCGAGGGTCCGGTCGAGCTGGACATCTCGCACAAGCCTACCGTGATCCTGATGGTCGGCGTCAACGGGACGGGGAAGACGACGACCATCGGCAAGCTCTCGCGCTTTTTGCCGGGGACGACGATGTTCGCCGCCGGCGACACGTTCAGGGCGGCGGCCATCGAGCAGCTGCAGCAGTGGGGCGAGAGGACCGGCACGCCCGTCATAGCGCGGGAGCGCGGGGCCGATGCCGCGGCCGTCGCCCACGAGTCCGTCGAGACCGCCAGGCGCGAGGGTGTGGACGTGCTGCTCATCGATACGGCCGGCAGGCTGCACACCAAGGTCAACCTCATGGCCGAGCTCGACAAGGTGCACCGCGTCATCGGGCGGTTGCAGCCGGGGGCGCCGCACGAGGTGCTCATGACCGTGGACGCGACGACGGGCCAGAACGGGTTGCGCCAGGCCAAGATGTTCCAGGAAGTGGCGGGGCTCACCGGCATCATCCTTACCAAGCTGGACGGCACGGCCAAGGGTGGGATCGCGCTAGCCATCGCCAACGAGGTTGGCGTGCCGATAAAGTTGATCTCCGTGGGCGAGAAGGTGGAGGATCTGCACCCCTTCGACGCCAGGGAGTTCGCCGAAGCATTGTTTGGAGACCTCTAGATGTTCGATACCTTAGGCGACAGGCTCAACAAGGCCCTCGACGGCGTCCGCGGCAGCGGCAACCTCACCGAGGACCAGGTAAAGAAGGTTACGCGCGAGATCCGGCTGGCCCTGCTCGAGGCTGACGTCAACTACGGCGTCGTGAAAGAGTTCGTCTCGAACGTGCGCGAGCGGGCGACGGGCGCGGACGTCTCGAAGGCGCTGAGCCCGGGCCAGCAGGTCGTCAAGATCGTCAACGAGGAGCTGGCGAACCTGATGGGCGGCACCTCGCACAAGCTCTCGTTCGCGTCGCGCCCGCCGACGGTAGTTATGCTCGCGGGCCTCAACGGCCACGGCAAGACCACGACGGCCGGCAAGCTCGCGCTCTTCGTGCGCAAGCTCGGCAAGAACCCGTACCTCGTCGCGTGCGACACGTACCGTCCGGCGGCCATAGACCAGCTGCAGCAGATCGGGCGCGAGTTGTCCGTGCCGGTCTACACCGAGGGGACGGGCCCGAAACCCGAGGAGATCGCCGAGCGGGGAATCAGGGAGGCTAGAGAGAACGGGTACGACTTCGTTATCGTCGACACGGCCGGGCGGCAGGTCGTCGACATGGACATGATGGAGGAGATCAAGCGCGTAAGGAGCGTCTCGCGGCCCCACTCCGTGCTCCTCGTCCTCGACGTGGTCACGGGCCAGAACGCCGTGGACGTGGCCCAAGCCTTCAAGGAGTACGCGGACTTCGACGGGATGGTCTTGACCAAGCTCGACGGCGACGCCCGCGGCGGGGCCGCCCTCTCCGTCGTCTCCGTGACGGAGCGCCCCATCCGGTTCGCCTCCGAGGGCGAGAAGATGAGCGAGTTCGACTACTTCTACCCCGACAGGATGGCCGGACGCATCCTCGGGATGGGCGACGTGATGACGCTCATCGAGAAGGCCGAGCAGCAGATGGACCGGAAGGAGGCCCAGGCCGACGCCCAGCGCCTGATGAGCGGGAAGTTCACCTTCGAGGACTTCCTCAAGCAGATGCAGATGATCAAGAAGATGGGCCCGATCTCGGGCCTGCTCGGCATGATACCGGGCCTCGGCAAGCAACTCAAAGACGTGAACATAGATGACAACCAGCTCGCCAGGGTCGAGGCCATGGTAACCTCCATGACCGTCAAGGAGCGTCGCAACCCGAAGCTGTTGCAGAACCCGAGCCGGGCGCGTAGGATCGCCCGCGGCTCCGGCGCGACGCAGCAGGACGTCCAGAAGCTCGTCAAGCAGTTCGGCGAGATGCAGAAGATGATGAAGCAGATGGGCAAGGGCGGCGGGATGCCGAAGATCCCCGGCCTTCCCGGGCGCAGGTAGAGAGAAAGTTCGAGAGGAGTAGGTATGGCGGTAAAGATAAGGCTCGCGAGGCACGGCTCGAAGGGGAACCCCTTCTACAGGATAGTCGTCGCCGACGCCCGCAGCCCGCGCGACGGCGCGTTCATAGAGAGGATCGGCACCTACGACCCGCAGGCCGAGCCCTCGACCATCACGGTCGACGGGGAGAAGGCGCGCGCCTGGCTCGGCAAGGGCGCCCAGCCCACCGATCAGGTCCGGAACCTGCTCAAGATCTCCGGCGTCCTCTAGGGCTCCCCGTGGACCGGCTGCAGAAACTCCTGATCCTCCTCGTCCGCCCCATAGTGGACGAGCCCGACAGTGTCGAGGTCGACGCCAGCGAGTCCGACACGCGGGTCGACCTGGAGTTGAAGGTCGCCCCGGACGACGTCGGGAAGGTTATCGGCCGCGGGGGGCGCACGATCCGGGCGATCCGCACGGTGGTGAAGGCCGCCTCGGTGAAGGTCGGCAAGCGCGCGAACGTGGAGGTCGCGGACTAGCCCCCGTGGCCGAGCTCTCCGACCCGGTGACCATCGGGACCGTCGTAGGAACCCACGGCGTGCGCGGCACCGTCCGCGTCCGCCCGACGGGAACCGGCGAACACCTGCGTGAGGGCGTGGTCCTCGTCGTCGCCGGCTCCCACCGTACCATCAAGACCGTCCGCGTAACCCCGAAGGGCTTCCTTGTGGACCTCAAGGGCGTGGACGACCGCCGCGCGGCGGCGGCGCTCAGGGGGGAGGCCCTCTTCCTTGACCGCGTGGAACTCGACAGCCCCGAGGAGGGCGAGTTCTACGTGGGCGACCTCGTGGGCCTTGCGGCGCGGGACGAGGCGGGCGAATCGCTCGGCGAGGTCGCGGAGACCTTCGAGACCGCGGCGCACGAGGTGCTCGTCGTCCGCACGGAGGCGGGCGACGTCCTCGTCCCGTTCACCATGGAGCACGTGCCCGAGGTCGACTTGGAAGCTGGCCGGGTCACCGTGCGCCCGCCGGAGTAGGGCGTGAAGAACATCGACGTCTTCTGCGTCTTCCCCGAGGCCGTGGACGCCGTGCTGCGGGTCGGCGTCGTAGGGCGGGCCATCGAGCGGGGCGTGGTGGGCTACCGGAGCTTCGATCTGCGGCGGTTCTCGCGCGACGGCCGCATAGACGACATGCCCTACGGGGGCGGCGCCGGCATGGTAATCCGCGTGGACGTCGTGGCCCGCGCCTTCGAGGAGGTGTACGGGGTGCCGGCGAGGGAGGTCAGAGAAGCGCGTCGGGTGGTGCTCACGGAGCCGGCGGGGCGTCCCATGGTCCAGGGGTACGTTGAGGAGGTGGCTTCCGGGCCGGACCTCACGGTCGTTTGCGGGCGGTACGGCGGGGTGGACGAGCGGGTGTGGGCGGGGCTCTGCACCGAGGCCGTGTCGTTGGGGGACTTCGTTCTCTCGGGCGGGGAGATCGTGGCCGCCGCGCTCGCGGACGCGGTGGTCCGGCGCCTCGACGGGGTGCTCGGCAACGCGGAGAGCCTGCTCGGGGAGTCGTTCTCCGAAGAGGGCGTGGTGGGGCCGCCGACGTATACGAGGCCCGCGCTGTGGGATGGAGAGGAGGTGCCCGGCGTGCTATTATCCGGCAATCACGCGGAGATCCGCGCCTGGCGCGAGCGGGAGTCTCGGACCAGGGCGCGGGCGAGGGAGACCGGCCGCCGGTCTCCCTGAACGTTCGCAAGCTCACCCACGAGAGGAGAACAGCATGATAACCAGCGAGAATTTGCAGCAGAGGGACGTCGTCTTCAAGCCGGGCGACACGGTGAAGGTGCATTACCGCGTCGTAGAGGGCAGCCGGGAGAGGGTCCAGGTCTTCGAGGGCCTGTGTATCGCGCGCAAGGGCGGAGGCATCGACGAGACGTTTACCGTCAGGAAAAACTCCTTCGGGGTGAACGTGGAGAGGATCTTCCCGCTCCACTCGCCGAAGATCGCGGACATACAGGTCTCCCGCCGGGGCGCGGTGCGCCGGGCGAAGCTCTACTACATCCGCGACAAGGTCGGCAAGAAGGCCCGCGTCAAGAAGGCCCGCTAGAGAACCGGGCAAGCCCGGCACCACCTTGGGGAGCCGCGGGCCTGACGAGCGAGCCCTCTACGCCTTCGACGCGGCGTGGACGCTGGAGCGGGGGGGGACGCTTGCGGGCGCCGACGAGGCCGGCCGCGGGGCTTTGGCCGGCCCGCTCGTCGCCGCCGCCGTCGTGCTCGGCCCCGAGCCGATCGTAGGCCTCAACGATTCCAAGGCGCTCGCCGCCGCCCGCCGGGAGGAGATCTTCGCGGAGGTCCTGCGCCGGGCCGAGGCCATCTCCGTGGTCGCGTTCCCGGCGTGGTGGATCGACCGCCACGGCGTCGGCCGGGCCAACCGGGAGGCCCTCACCCGGGCTATCGACGCCCTGAGGCCGCGCGCCGGCTGCGGCCTCGCGGACGGGAACCTGAAGCTCGGGCCGGAGATCGAGTGCTTGCCCAGGGCCGACGCCCGGAGCGCTGCGGTCGCCGCCGCCAGCGTGGTCGCGAAGGTCTTGCGCGACGGCGCGATGCGCACCCTCGCCGCGGAGCACGCCGGCTACGGCTTCGACCGTCACGCCGGCTACGGCACCCCCGCTCACAGGCTCGCGCTCGCCGAGCTCGGCCCTTGCCG
>DASYWA010000192.1:0-5181 GCA_035936475.1 Rubrobacter sp.
TCGTAGACCTCTCCGATCTCGAAGTCCTCGTAGAACCGGCCCCTCCAGCCCTCCCTTACCGCCACTAGACCCCCTTCTCTCCGGCCATCCCGCAATCCCCGATCCCGTCTCGCAAGACGGGATCCAGAATACAGCACCCGACCGGGGTTGCGCCGCCCGGGCGCCTCGTGGATGCTTACCCCGAACCGGTCGAGGGAAAGGATGCGATGAACCTCGAAGATGGCAGGCCACTGGCCGAAGTCTACCGACGCTACCTGGAGTCCGGGAGGCTCGGGTTCCAGCTCTGTGGCGGTTGCGGGGCGGCGGTCTTCTACCCGCGCGTCCTTTGCCCGGCCTGCGGGAGCCCGGACCTCGCGTGGGAGACGAGCGCCGGGAGGGGAACGGTCTACGCGACGACCATCGTGTACCGGTGGGACGCCGACCCCTACAACGTCGCTCTCGTCGACCTCGACGAGGGCTTCAGGATGATGAGCCGGGTCCAGGGCGCGCCGGCCGAGAGGGTGAGCATCGGGGCGAGGGTGGAGCTCAGGATGGAGAGGGACGAGGACGGCCCGGTCGTCGTCTTCGCGCCCGAAGGCGGGGCGGGATGAGCCTCCGCGGGAGGGTAGCCGTGGTGGGGGTGGCGGAGTCGGATCTCGGGGAGGTAGGGCCCGGGTTCACGCCTCTGGACCTGATCGGGCAGGCAACCCTTCGCGCCCTCGACGACGCGGGTCTCCAGAAGTCTGACGTGGACGGCCTCTTCTCCGCCTCGGCCTACCATCACATGCCCACCCTCTCCGCGGGCGAGTACCTCGGCATCCGACCCCGCTACTCCGACGCTACCAGCGTGGGTGGCTCCTCGTTCGTCTCCCACCTCCTCCACGCCGCCACCGCCATAGACGCCGGTCTCTGCGAGGTCGCCCTCGTAACCTACGGGTCTACCCAGCGCTCGGACGGGGGCCGCCTCGTCTCCGGTTCCGAGGCGGACCCCTACGAGGCCCCGTACAGACCGCGCTACCCGGTCAGCATGTACGCCCTGGCCGCCTCCCGCCACATGCACGAGTACGGCACCACCCGCGAGCAACTCGCAGAGGTCGCCGTCGCCGCCCGCGGGTGGGCGAAGCTCAACCCCAGAGCGTTCATGCGCGACGACCTGACGGTAGGAGACGTCCTCTCCTCGCGCATGGTCTCCTCCCCTTTGGGCGTCAGGGACTGCTGCCTGGTGACCGACGGCGGGGGGGCGGCGATCCTGACGGGCGCCGAACGCGCCCGCGACCTCCGGAAGCCCCCCGTCTACCTGCTCGGGGCGGGAGAGGCCCACTGGCACCGCAGCATAAGCCAGATGCCCGACCTGACGGTCACCGCCGCCGCCGAGTCCGGGCCGCGGGCCTACGGGATGGCCGGCATCGGGCCCCGGGACGTCGACGTCGCGATGCTCTACGACGCCTTCACGATAAACCCGGTGCTCTTCCTGGAGGATCTCGGGTTCTGTGGGAAAGGGGAGGGCGGGGCGTACGTCTCGGGAGGCAGGATCGCGCCCGGCGGCGAGCTGGCGGTAAACACCAGCGGGGGCGGGCTCTCGTACAACCACCCCGGCATGTACGGCCTGCTCCTGATCGTCGAGGCCGTCCGCCAGCTTCGCGGGGAGTGCGGGGAGCGGCAGGTCGCGGGTGCGAGCGTCGCCCTCGTACACGGGAATGGCGGCGTGCTCTCCAGCCAGGTCACCGCGGTGCTCGGCTCGCAGAACACCGTCTGAAACGACGCCGGCCCGGCGGAGAACGCGAGAAGTCACGTGTGTATTAACGGGGGTTTCGGGTCGTCGGTCTTGCCCGGCTAGGAAGGGCGGCGTGGTAGAATCCTGGCATGACTGATACGCCGAGAAAGATCCAGAAGACGGAAGAAGAGTGGCAGGATCAGCTCACCTCCGAGCAGTACCGCGTCACGCGGATGAAGGGCACCGAGCGCCCCTTCAGCGGTGAGTACCACGACAACAAGGAGGAGGGCATCTACCGCTGTGTGGCCTGCGGTACCCCGCTCTTCGGCTCCGACACCAAATACGACTCCGGCACCGGGTGGCCCAGCTTCTGGGCGCCGGTCGACGAGAACAACGTCGAGACCGAGGAGGACCGCATCCTTTTCATGCGCCGCACGGAGGTCCACTGCGCGACCTGCGGCGCGCACCAGGGGCACGTCTTCCCCGACGGCCCCGCCCCCACGGGCCAGCGCTACTGCATCAACTCCGCAGCCCTGCGCTTCGACCCGGACGCCAGGCCCGAGTAACCTACGAAGTTCGAGAGCCGGCCCTCGCCGCGCGGCGGGACCTTAGCGTCCGGTCGTATTACTGCGCGGAAGGATATGCTCGGCGTTGTCCCAACTTGCGTGGGCCCAATCTCACGCGAGGTAGTCGAGGTCCGTGTCCGCGGCTACCCGGAACCGCTCGCCGCACACCCGGCAGAGGAGGGCGTCGTACTCGCCCTCCGCCTGGCGCTCGAACGCGACGCTGGCTTCTTCCATTCTACCCTCCTGGAACTCTGCAGGGCTTCCGTAAGCCAGCGCCGAGTGCAGCCTGCGGGTGTTGTAGAAGGTTTCCAGGTAGCCGAAGACTGCCGTCTTCGCTGCCTGCTCGGGAACTCCAGTCTGTTCACCAGCCCGGCCCCCTTTTCGATGGAGAAGACAACACGAACCGCCCCGGTCGATCATCCGTCTTCGTTGTCTTCGGTGTGTACCAGCTCGACGCCTTTTTTGTCCTCGACCCGGCGCGCGAGCACGGCGTTGATCTCGACCCCCACCAGGACTGTGAGCCCCATAGCGTAGAGCCAGAGCATGAACACTATAACCGCCCCGAGCTGGCCGTAGACCTGGTCGTAGTTGCCGAGCCTTGAGGCGTAGAAGCTCAGCGCGGTGCTCGCGGCGAACATGAGGACCGTCGCCGTGAAGCCTCCCGGCGTGATCCACTTGAACGGAACGCGGGCGTCGGGGGCCAGGTAGTAGAGGACGCTCAGGGCGACCGTCACGACCCCGAAGGCGAGCGCCCAGCGCGCGACGCCCCAGACGGACAGTAAGAGATCCGCCGGCCCGCCGGGCTTCCTTATGAAGGTCTCCACCTCGAAGGCCACGAGCGAGAGGGTCGCCATCAGAAGCGTGAAACCCAGCGCCAGGAGGAGGGAGGTGCCGCGTAGCTTCCAGAACGGCCGCGTCTCGACGAGGCCGTAGGCCCGGTTGGCCGCCTTGGTGATGGATATCGAGGCCGCGGAGCCCATCCACAGCGTCGTGACGATTCCGAATAGGAGCACGCCGGAACCCGCGTCGCGCAGCGTCCGGTCCAGGTAGGCCACGAGGAGTTCGGCGGCCTCCCTGGGCAGGAAGCCCACCGACTCGCTGATCAGACGCCTCACCGCCGACTCCGGGTCGTTCAGCACGAGCCCCGCAAGCGCGACCAGGAATATGAGGAAGGGGAAGAAGGAGAGCAGGAAAAAGTAGGTCAATTGTCCCGCGAGCCCCAGCAGGTCGTTCTCCCGCACCTTGATGAGCACCCGCGCCAGAAAGCCCGGGCCGATAATGTCCCTCAGGTCAGAGAGAAACTCCTTCGTGGCCGCCACGGGGATCTCCCGCCCTTCGCCTCCGCTCATCCGCGCGTCTTCCACCGCCGCCACAAAAACCACAGGACCCCCAAGAAGACGGTGGCCAGGACCGCGAGCCCGACGAACGAGGCGTACAACTCCACTATCCTCCATCGTCTGCCGAGCGCCCATCCCAGGCCGATCAACGTCCCGGTCCACAGGGTGACCCCGAGGACGGTATAGCCCAGGAACCGCCACCGGATGGGCATGTGCTTGAGGCCGGCCGGCACCGAGATCAGGGCTCCCACGCCGGGGATGAGGTGGCCGATCAGTATCGCCGTGCCGCCGTGGCGCTCGAACGCGCCGCTCGCCCGGTCGAGGTCCGACCCGAACAGGAGCTTGGTCCGCTCGGCACGCTCGATCAACCGCCGCAACCGCGCCTGGCCGATCCGGAGCCCCAGGGCGTAGAAGATCAGCGCGGCGCTCACCCTCGCCGCCGCCGCCGTTAGCACCACCGGGACGAGAGAGAGACGGCCCTGACCGACTAGAAAACCGAAGAGCGGTAGCGTCAGCTCCGTCGGGATCGGCAGGTACAGGCTCCCCGCCAGGACGAGCACGAACACCCCGACGTACCCGAAGGAGTGGACAACGTCGAAGACCCATCTCGCAAGTTCGGCGAGTAGACTACCCATCGCGTTTTACCCACCAACCTCCCACACAGGACTCCTTTAGTATGCACCAAACGGTGCACGACCTGCACGCCCGCGGATGACTAAGGCCGGTGACCCTTCAGGATGGCGTGGTCGAAAGCGTAGAGGTCCGCAAGGCCGCCTCTGCGTCCCAGCCCGACCGGACGGACGATCCTCGCGCCGGGGCTCGTAAAGGTGTTGGACCCGCCGCGCGCCACTACCCTAACTTACCGGACGACGCCACCGCTCCCGGCCCTCCCGGTACAGGTCGCCGCCGTACAAATCGTTGACGATGACCACCGGAAAATCTTCCACGCGGAGGCGTAGGATAGCCTCCGCGCCCAGGTCCTCGTAGGCGACGACCTCCGCCTCCTTCACGCAGTCCGCCAGCAGCGCCGCCGTCCCCTCGACGGCCCCGAAGTACACGCAACCGTGCTCCCGCATGGACTCCTGGACGGCTTCGGAGCGCTTACCCTTCCCGACCATGCCCCTCAAGCCGCGTTCGATGAGCAGGGGCGAGTACGGGTCCATGCGCGACGCGGTCGTCGGTCCCGCCGGACCGAGCGCGTGGCCCGGCCTAGCCGGTGCCGGGCCGGTGAAATAGACGACCTGCCCCTCCGGGTCGAAAGGGAGGGGTTCTTCCCGTCCGATGGCCTCCTTCATGCGCGCGTGGGCCGCGTCGCGGGCGGTGTAGATGACGCCGCTCAGGTGCACGACGTGGCCTGTTCTCAAGGGTTCGATGTCCTCCATCGAGAGCGGGGTCCTGAGGCGGACTGTCTCGGAGCTCACAGCTCGGCGGAGGCGGTGCGGTGGGAGTGGCAGTCAAGGTTGACGGCGACCGGGAAGGCGGCGATGTGGGTCGGGAAGCTCTCGACGTGGACCGCGAGCGCCGTCTGAGTCCCGCCGTAGCCCGCGGGACCTATGCCAGTGGCGTTTATGGCGTGGAGGAGGTC
>DASYWA010000193.1:0-5402 GCA_035936475.1 Rubrobacter sp.
AGGCGGCGACGAAGTCCCCTGGGCCGAAGGGGATCTCGACCACCGCCTCTTCTGTGGTGCCACCCACCGCCTCGACGACGGCGTCGGCGTAGACGTACTACACGTAGCCGCTATCCCTCGCCCGCACCACCAGCGGATCCCCGCGCAAGAGCTCCCGCACCTCGGCACTATCCTCCCGGTCCCCCGTCTCCACGGGTGATCTCTCAAGGTCGTCGAGCCTGGCGACTGCCCCAAGCGTGTCCAGCCGGACCCGCTGTACGATGGTGGAGGACTGGATGAGGCTCGCTATGTGGTGGATAAAGTAGACGAGCAGCGCCACGCAGACCAGCGCCAGCACGACCGCCGCGGTGACGGAGATTATGGGGACGAAAGGCTCGGCCTCGTCCCTGGGGGTGCGGATCACCCGCAGCACCAGCAGCGAGTAGGTGAAGGTGCCTATGTACACCCCCAGAACGGCCTGGACCCCGCGGTCCGACGTGACGTTCCTGAGCAGGCGGGGGGAGTAGTTGGCGGAGGCGAGCTGCAGGGCGACTATGGTAAGCGAGAACACCGTGGCCACGACCGTTATGAGGCTGCCGGAGATCACGGAGAGCACGGTGCGCGCGGCGTCGGCGCCGCCCGAGAAGACTACCGGAAGCCCGGACACGTCGGAGGGGGCCAGTTGCTCGAGCTGCAGGGTAACGCCGAACAGCAGCACCCCGCCCGCGGTCATGAGACTAGGGACGAACCAGAAGCTGGAGCTCAAGCCCTCCCAGACGGAGCCAGGCCGCTTCAACCCGCGCCTCCTTCCAGCCTCGTTCCGCCCGCGCCGGGGGACGGGCGCGCGATCGCCAGAACGGGGGCGGAAGGGAATAGACGCGTTGCGCACACGGGCTGCAGCACGGGCGACAGTTTACCCTCCGGCGACGGTCGGATCCCGGCTTCGTGTCCGGGGCTTTGGGCCGACGAAGGAGCGCAGCCTAGCCCACACCTACGGTGTGCGGGGGCCGGGCTTGAGGCAAGCCGGCGGGATGTCTTAACCGAGCCCTTACGGTTTCTTAACCGCGGCTTTACAGAGGGACCACGGAAGTCCCAGATAATGGGGTCGCCGAGCGCCGGCGTCCGGGCCTCCTCGAAGGGAACGGTCGTATCGCGGATGGCAGAGGCGCGGGTACGTAGAGGGTGTGCGAGACCTCGCGCTATCAGGGCCTCGCGGCCTCGACCGTGGCGAAGCGGAGCGCGTCCAAGCAGGGTGCGAGACAGCGGGTGGTGAGGTACGAGCGTAAGGAGGAAGGGTGGGGGTACGAGATCTGATCTCGGCCTTGTCGGTCGTCAGGCAGCTTCGCGGGGGCGACCGGCTGGGGCTTGGAAAGGCGGCGCAATCTGCGCGACAGGCGCATCTCAGGCCGCGCACCGCGGAAGCCGACCACGTGACGCAGTCCATCTGTCCCTACTGCGCCGTCGGCTGCGGGCAGAGGATCTTCGTCAAAGACGGCGAGATCACCCAGATCGAGGGCGACCCCGACAGCCCGATCTCCCGCGGGAGACTCTGTCCCAAGGGGGCGGCATCTCGCAACCTCGTTCAGAGCCCGATGCGGGAGTACAAGGTCAAGTACCGCAGACCCTACGGCACCGGTTGGGAGGAACTGGACCTCGACGCGGCGATGGACATGATCGCCGACCGGATAATAAAGACGCGCGAGGAGACCTGGGAAGATGCGATGCAAACTCAAGGGGGCGGGGAGGCCAAGCTCCACCGCACACAGGGCTTCGCCCACCTGGGCGGCGCCACGCTGGACAACGAGGAGAACTACCTCATAAAGAAATTCTTCACCGGTGCTATGGGGGCCATCCAGATAGAGAACCAGGCCCGCATATGACACTCCAGTACGGTTCCCGGTCTGGGGACCTCGTTCGGTAGGGGAGGGGCTACGACCTTCCAGCAGGACCTGGCCAACTCCGACTGCATCGTCATCATGGGATCGAACATGGCCGAGAACCACCCGGTTGGGTTCCAGTGGGTGATGGAGGCCCGGCTCAAGGGCGCGAAGGTGATCCACGTGGACCCACGCTTTACCCGCACCTCGGCGATGTCCGACCGGCATGTCCCGATCCGCCCCGGCACCGACGTCGCCTTCCTGGGCGGCGTTATCAACTACATCCTCGAAAACGACCGCGAGTTCCGCGACTACGTCGTCCACTACACCAACGCGCCGGCGATCATCAACGAGGATTTCGCCGATACCGAGGACCTCGACGGGCTCTTCGCCGGCTACGACCCCGAGAGCGGCTCGTACGACACGAATATGTGGCAGTACGAGGGCGCGGAGCTGAAGTCCGCCGCGGGCAGGCGCGAGCAGGGCGGCACGATGGGGGAGCAGTCCGGCCACGGCGCCCATGGGGTAAACCTGGAGCACGGCGAGCCGCCCGAGATGGACGAGACGCTGGAGCATCCCCGCTGCGTCTTCCAGATACTCAAGAAGCACTACAGCCGCTACACACCGGAGATGGTCGAGCGGATCTGCGGCTGCAAGAAGGAGCAGTTCCTCGAGGTCGCCGAGGCCCTGTGCGCGAACTCCGGCCGGGAGAGGACTTCGGCATTCGCCTACGCGGTCGGCTGGACCCAGCACTCCAAGGGCGTCCAGAACATCCGCGCTGCTGCGATAGTGCAGCTCCTGCTCGGCAACATCGGTCGTCCGGGCGGCGGCATCCTGGCGCTGCGCGGGCACGCTTCTATCCAGGGCTCGACGGACATCCCGACCCTCTACAACATCCTCCCCGGCTACATCCCGATGCCCCACGCCCACGCGCGTGAGGGCCTCGAAGAGTTCGTCAAGCTGAACGCCGCGGCGACCGGCTACTGGGGCAACATGGGCAAGTACATGGTGAGCCTCCTGAAGGCCTGGTACGGGGAGGCGGCCACCGCGGAGAACGACTTTTGCTTCGACCACGTCCCGCGCATCACCGGGGACCACTCCCACTACCAGTCCGTCATGCAGATGAACGACGGCAAGTTGCAAGGCTACTTCGTGATGGGCGAGAACCCGGCGGTGGGATCCGCCAACTCCAAGCTGCAGCGCCTGGGGATGGGCAAGCTCGACTGGCTCGTCGTGCGCGACTTCTCGGAGACCGAGACCGCCGCGTTCTGGTACGACTCGCCCGAGATAGAGACCGGCGAGTTGAAGCCCGAGGACATCGGCACGGAGGTCTTCTTCCTGCCCGCCGCCGCCCACACGGAGAAAAACGGCTCCTTCACCAACACCCAGCGCCTCCTGCAGTGGCACCATCGGGCCGTGGAGCCGAAGGGCGATTGCCGCTCGGAGTTGTGGTTCATGTTCCACCTCGGGCGCAAGGTCAAGGAGAAGCTCGCGGGTTCCACCGACACGAAAGACCGGCCCATTCTCGACCTCGAGTGGGACTACCCGATAGAAGAAGGAAGCGAGATCGGGGAGCCCGACGCGGAGGCCGTGCTGCGCGAGATCAATGGCTGGGACGAGAACAACGACGCGCTGGGCAGCTACCTCCAGATCCAGGGCGACGGCTCGACCTCCTGCGGGTGCTGGATCTACTGCGGCGTCTACGCCGATGAGACGAACCAGGCCGCCCGCAAGAAGCCGCACACCGAGCAGGGGAGCTGGGTGGCCCCCGAGTGGGCGTGGGCGTGGCCGATGAACCGTCGAATTATCTACAATCGCGCCTCCGCCGACCCCGAAGGCAGGCCGTGGAGCGAGCGCAAGAAGTACGTCTGGTGGGACGAGGAGCAGGAGCAGTGGACGGGCCACGACGTGCCGGACATCAGCCCGACGAAGAGGCCGGACTACGTGCCGCCTGACGACGCGACCGCCGAGGACGCCATCCGGGGCGACAAGCCGTTCATCATGCAGGCGGACGGGCGGGGCTGGATCTACGTGCCCTCCGGCCTGACCGACGCCCCGCTCCCGACCCACTACGAGCCGCACGAATCTCCTATCGAGAACGCGCTCTACGGCCAGAGAGCCAATCCGGCCCTTCAACAGTTCCCGCGCCCCGACAACCCCTACAATCCCCCAGGCGGCCATCCCGGTGCGGATGTCTTTCCCTACGTTCTCTCGACCTACCGCCTGACCGAGCACCACACGGCGGGCGGGATGAGCCGGACGGTCGAGCACCTCTCGGAGCTTCAACCCGAGATGTTCTGCGAGGTCTCTCCGGAGCTTGCGAAGGAGCGCGGCCTGCAGAACGGCGGCTGGGCGACGATCGTGACCATGCGCTCGGCCATCGAGGCGCGCGTGCTGGTCACCGACCGCGTGGCACCCCTCAAAACCGAGGAACGGGTCGTCCACACGGTCGGCCTGCCCTACCACTGGGGGCGCAAGGGCGTGGTCACCGGAGACGCGGCCAACGAGCTGCTGTCGGTGGTCCTCGATCCGAACGTCCACATCGGCGAGTACAAGGCGGCGACCTGCGACATCCGGCCGGGCAGGAGGCCGCGCGGCCCCGCCCTCGCCGAGTTCGTCGAGGGCTACCGGCGCCGGGTCGGGGCGGAGCGCGTCGGGGATTTCGCCGGCCGCCTGGAGAGAGACGACAACGGGGGGGGTGGGTCGTGAGCGAGGCAACGGGAGAGGCCAACGTCATCCCTGGCTCGGGGACGACCGACGCCATGAACATCGCGGGCCGCGAGACGCCGGAGACGCGAACCGTGATCCCGCTGGGGCACAAGACCTACGGTGGCGATGAGCAGCAGCCGCGCATGGGCTTCTTCACCGACACGAGCGTGTGCATCGGCTGCAAGGCCTGCGAGGTCGCCTGCAAGGAGTGGAACGACGTCCCCGACACCATGGGTCAGCTCACCGGCAACTCCTACGACAACACCGGCGAGCTCGGAGCGGACAACTGGCGTCACGTCGCTTTTATCGAGCAGCGAAAGCCCGTGTTCGTGCAGCAGGAGGCGGGGCTCGGTACCCCGTCCATAGAGGGCGACCCCGACTTTCGGTGGCTAATGAGCTCGGACGTCTGCAAGCACTGCACGGACGCCCCCTGCCTGGACGTCTGCCCGACGGGCTCCCTGTTCCGCACGGAGTTCGGGACGGTCGTCGTCCAGGAGGACATCTGCAACGGCTGCGGCTACTGCGTCCCTGCCTGCCCCTTCGGCGTCCTCGACCAGCGCGAGGACGACGGGAGGGTGTGGAAGTGCACGATGTGCTACGACCGACAGAAGGACGGGCTAGAGCCCGCGTGCGCCCAGGCTTGCCCCACCGACTCGATCCAGTACGGACCCTTAGACGAGCTGCGCGAGAAGGCGAACGGCCGCCTTGAGATGCTCGTCGAGGCCGGCGCCGAGGGTGCGAGGCTCTACGGGGCCAATGAGGAGGAGTACGGCATGGGCGCCTTCTTCCTCCTTCTCGACGACCCCGAGGTCTACCGTCTGCCGCCCGGCCCCGAGG
>DASYWA010000194.1:0-38020 GCA_035936475.1 Rubrobacter sp.
GTCGGACCGTCTGACCTCGGCCAGGCCCTCGGGCACGGGCCCGGCATGGACCGCGAGGAGCCCGAGATGGTCGAGGCCATAGTCCGAATCGTCCGTTCGGCGCGGGAGAAGGGCCTCGGCGCCGGGATCTTCACCGGCTCCACGGAGTACGCGGGACGCATGATCGACGAGGGCTTCAACTTCGTCAACGTCTCCTCGGACGCCCGTCTCATGGCCGCCGCCGCCTCGGACGTGGTCGCCGCGCTCAGAGGCCGGCGCCCGCCGGCTTGACCAAAGGCGCGTCCCCGCAGATGCCCGAGCGTGACCCGCGGATTCGAAGCGATGCCTGGCGCCCAAAGTCGGCCCGCCCTGCGGTACGGGGTGAAGGTTATCCGCCGATGGCCGAGACCGGCCCTCCTGTCGGGCTCGGTGAAGGTTGGCGTGTGCGCCGAAGTCTTGTCTTGCGTGATTCACCCCACGCGCGGGCCATGCCTCAGCCGCTCCCGAAGAGGGTCATTGCCCTTCGCCGGTGTTGCCCGCGCGGGCCTTGCGATATTCGGAGACCATTATCTCGGTTAGCTCCTCGACAGAAGTCTCGGCGGCGGGCTTGTCGTAGGTGACCTCCCCATGCTGCAGGAGGTTGACCCGGTCGCAGATCTCAAGGACGTGGGCGTAGTTGTGCGCGATAAGGAGGATGGAGATCTCCCCCTCGTTCCTGAGCTTCTGGATGAGGTCCAGGATCATGGCCCCCTCTTTGGCCCCCATCGCCGCCAGCGGCTCGTCCAGGAGCAGGATCTTGGCGTTCGAGTACACCGCCCTCGCGACAGCTATGGCCTGGCGTTGGCCGCCGGAGAGCATGGCGACGTTGGTCTCTATGGAGGGGATGTTGACGCCTATGTCGTCCAGATAACGTCGGGTCTGCTCTTTCATCTTGCGGTTGTTCAGGAACGGTAGCGGGCGGTGCGTTAGCTCCCCGTTCAGGAACATGTTGTGGTAGACGCTGAGGTCGTTTACGAGGGCCAGGTCCTGGAACACCGTGCGGATGCCGAGCTTTTGGGCGTGGGAGACCGACTTCAGCGTCACCTCCTCGTCGTCCACAAAGATCCTGCCGGAGTCTGGCTTGTGGAAACCGGTTATCGTCTTGATCAGGGTCGACTTCCCGGCCCCGTTGTCGCCGATGAGGCCGAGCACCTCGCCCTTGCCCAGCCTCAGGTCGATACCTTTGAGAACGGAGACGGCGCCGAAGCTCTTGACCACCTCCTCGACGCGCAGAGCATCCGGCGCGCCGGTCCTGCCACCCGAACGACCGTCCTCCGTCACAGGGACCTCCTCGCACGAAACCTGCCGACGTAGACGTTGAGCACCATCACCACGAGCACGGCTAGGCCCAGGACTATGTTGAGGGTGGTCGCGTTGACCCCCTGCAGGGTGAAGCCGTCTCGCAGAATGGAGAGCACCAGCGCGCCCATGAACGCCCCGACCATCGTGCCAACGCCGCCGGCGAGCGGCGTACCCCCGATGACCGCGGCCGCGATGGCCAAGAACATGATGTTCGCGCCGCCGGCGAGGGGGTCTATGGAGTCTATGCGCATCGCCTCGAGGATGCCGGCCAGGCCGCCGAGCAGGCTGCACATCATAAAGTTGCCGATCCGGATAACGTCCACCTTGATGCCGGCCTCCTTGGCGCCGGTGAAGTTTCCGCCCGTGGCGAAGGTGTGCATGCCCCAGCGCGTGTTCTTGAGCAGCAGGTGCATGAACACCAGGACGGCGACGGCCCACAGTATCCCCGCGTAGGGGTAGGACCCCAGTGCCTGCTTGAGGACGCTCTGCTCGGGGGGGGTCCGCGGAAAACCGCCGGTGAGCACCACGTTCAGCCCCCCGAGGAAGAAGAACGTCCCCAAGGTCGCGACGAACGATGGTATGCCAAGGTAGACCCTCAAGACCCCGTTAAAGAGCCCAACGACCGCCGTGGCGAGCAGCCCGACGAGGACGGCGAGCGGGAACACGAGGAAGAACCGCTCGTAGGCGATGTACATGATTATGGGGGCAAAGGCGAATGCCTGGCCGACAGACAGGTCTATCTCGCCCAGGATCATGACCATCACCAGGCCAGAGGCGACTATGGCCGTCGCGGCCATGAACTGCGTCAGCGTGCGCAGGTTGCCCTGGGTAAGGAAGGCGGAGTTGGAGTACTGGAAGTAGACCACCAGCGCAATGGCCACGAGGAAGATGCCGGCCTCCTGGCGCCCCAGTAGGCTTCCGAACAGGCGCGAGCCGGCCCCCCGCGCCCCCTCCTTGGCCGGTGCTCCTGTAGCCATCGGATCTACCTAACCCGTGGAGGAGTCTAGAATCTTCTGCTGCTCGGAGTCGCCCTCGAACCGGGACTCGGTTTCCAGGTACTTCCCCGCCTCGTCTTTTGTCACGAAGATGAGCCCGGTGTTGGTCTCTGCCGGGCCGGTGAGGCCGCCGGAGAGCTTGTACAGGTAGAGTTGCATCACCGGGAAAAAGCCTTGCAGGTAAGGCTGCTGGTCGATGGTGAAATCTATGTGGCCGTCCCTGAGCAACTGGAGGGTCTTGGGCAAGAGGTCGTAACCACCGCCCCTCACGCCCTGCTCGTGCAGCTTGTACTTCTGCATCACCTGCGCGACGCCCTGGGTGCTACCGGCATCGACGGCGAACATCCCTTTTACGTCTTTGTGGCCCTGGTAGTAGGCGTCGATCCTATTGAGCTCCTCAGGCACTTCGGCGCCGGTCGCGATCTGGTCGTACTCGATGTTCGCTCCCGAGTCTTCGATAGCCTTGATCGCGCCGTCTATGCGCGGCTGAATGTTGAGCTGACCCGGCGTCGCGATGAAGAGCGCAACCGGCCCCTCGCCCACCAGATCTACTATCTTTTTGCCCATCTCGACGCCGGATAGGAAGAGGTCCTGGCCGACGTACGCGAGCGCGGGATTGCTCTGCTCTTCACTGCCTCCGACGCCCTCTGCGCCGTTTGCGTTGTAAGCGATGACCGGGATGCCCTGGTCCAGGGCCTGCTGGATCGGGTCGTTGAACGCTTTTGGATCCACGATCGAGACGGCTATCCCGTCGGCGTTGCCGGCGACGGCCGTGTTCATCGCGTCCACCATCTCCTGGACGTCGGAGGTCTCCGAGCCCGTCCACTGCGAGGTGGTCCCCACGAGCGCCTCGGCGTCCTCGATGCCATAACGGGTGGCGGTAAAGAACGGGTTGGTCGTCACGTGGTTGACGAAGACGAAGTTGTACTCTGGCGTGTCCGGGAAGTTGCCGCCGGAACCGCCCGAACCACTCTGGCTCGCCTGCTGGGCCGCCTCCTGCCGACACCCGGCGAGCAACAAACCCGCCGACGCCAACGCGCCCCCCGCCAGAAACTGCCGCCGCCCCAGCCTGAGGTCGCCGAAACCAACCGCCCCGGATCTACGCCCGCCCATGCGTCACCCCTATCCGTTTGCTCCGCCAATTCCTTTCCCGCTAGGCATTGTCATACCAATTTGCATCCGTGTCAAGCGTTGGGGCCGCGTCTAGCCTTGGAGTCCGCCCTCCCCCCACCAGAGGCCCATACGGGCGGTGGTGCCGCCGTCGGCGTAGAGGACCTGGCCCGTGACGAAGTCCGCGGCGTCGGAGACGAGGAAGGCGACCGTGGGCCCTATGTCCTTCGGGCGCCCGACGCGGCCCCAGGGGACCAGAGTGTCGCCGAACTCCGAGGAGTAGTTCGGGTCGTCGAAGTAGCGGGGGACCTCGATGACGCCGGGACCGACGGCGTTCACGCGGATCTTCTCGTCGGTCAGCTCTATCGCGAGCTGGCGGGTGAAGGCGTTGATCGCGCCCTTCGTCGCCGCGTAGGCCGTGTGCCGGGGGAACCCGGCGAACCCGTGGATGGACGTGATGTTCACGATGCTCCCGCCGCCCCGCTCCCGCATGAAGGGCACCGCCCGCCGGGCGAGGAAGAAGTAACCCTTCATGTTCAGGTCGAAGAGCGAGTCGTAGGTCTCCTCGTCGGTATCGAGAAAAGGGAGCGCCTTCGTGACGCCCGCGTTGTTGACGAGCGCGTCGAGGCCACCCAAAGACTCTGCCGCCTCGTCCACCACCCGCTCGCACTCGCCAACCCGGCTCAGGTCCCCCTGCACGGTTACGGCCCTGCCGCCGAGCCCTTCTATCTCGGAGACCGTCTCCTCCGGCTCGGTGTGGGCGTAGTGGACGGCGACCTCTGCGCCCTGGCGGGCCAACTCTATCGCGATGCCCTGGCCGATGCCCATGCCGGCGCCCGTCACGAGCGCCTTCTTGTTCGAGAGCGCGGCCATCAGGAGCCCGGGGCCTTCGTCGTCTCCCGCTTCTCCCAGCCCTCCGCGAACAGGTTGAAGTGGACGTCCTGTTTCGGGTGGGCCTCTATGACCTCCTCGTCCAACTCGACGCCGAGGCCCGGGCCTTTCGGGAGGTCGAAGTAGCCGTCCACCACCTCCGGGAGGCCAGGGGCGGTCTCGCGGACCCAGGGGTCGGCGAAGTCGTTGAAGTACTCCTGGATGCGGAAGTTCGTCGTCGTGGCGGCCAGGTGGAGGGCGGCGGCCGTGTTGATCTGGCCGCCCACGTTGTGCGGCGCAAGCGTCACGTAGTACGCGTCGGCCCACGCGGCGAGCTTCTTCGTCTCCAGCAGGCCGCCGATGTGGCTTATGTCCGGCTGTATCACGTCCGCGGCCTGCAGCTCGAAGACCTCCCTGTACTCCAGGCGCTGGTGGATGCGCTCGCCCGTGGCGACGGTCGAGCGGATGCCGTCCGACGCCTTCTTGAGCGCCTTCAGGTTGACCGGGGGGACGGGCTCCTCGACCCAGCCGAGGCCGTAGGGTTCGAGCATCCGGGCCATCTCGATGGCGGTGACCGGGGAGAAGCGGCCGTGCATCTCCAGCAGGATCTCGGGCTCAGGCCCGATGGCGTCCCTCACCGCCTCAACGAGCGCCACGGCCTTGAGCTTCTCCCCCCGCTCCATCTCGTAGTGCCCAGGCCCAAACGGGTCGAACTTCAATGCCTTGTAGCCCCTCTCCACGACCTTCTTGGCGGCGGCGTGGAACTCCTCGGGCGTGCGCTCGACGCGGTACCAGCCGTTGGCGTAGGCTTTTATCTTGCCGCGCACCGGGCCGCCGAGCAGGTTGTAGACGGGCTGGCCTAGGGCCTTGCCGACGATGTCCCAGCACGCGGTCTCGAACATGGCGATGCCGCTGCTCATAACCTCGCCGGCGCGCGAGAAGTCGTCGCGGCCCATCTTCCTGACGAGCTCCTCGATATGGAACGGGTCGTGGCCGACGAGGTGCCTGGGTGCGGCCTCCGCCACGTACCCGACCAAGGCGTCCGTGTGGTTGACCATGCGGGCCTCGCCGAGGCCGGTAAGCCCCTCGTCCGTGTGGACCCTGACGATGGTCAGGTTGCGCCACTCCGTGCCGACGACGAAGGTCTCGGCGTGCGTGATCTTCATGCTCCCTCCTTTTCGGGGTTCCCCGCGGGGATGCCGGGGAAAGCGGAACCCGCCTCGGTGGTCGCGGCCTCCGGGTAGTAGCGGTCGAGCATCGAGAGACCGATCTCCGCGCGCCTGACCCGCTCTCTGCCTAAAGACACCGCCGTCGCCTCCAGGTGCGTCCCGCTAGGGTAGATGTTCGGCGCGTTGCGGAGGCCGAACTTTACGAAGACGGGGGCGGCGACGCGGACGAGGTCCGGGATCTCGTAGTGCCGGACGAACCCGCCGAAATCGTCCGGCACCTCCACGTACACGTCGAGCGGCAAATCCGCGACGGACCGGATCGCCGCCAACTGCGCCAGCGAGAGGTCGGTCGGCGTGTTGTACGTCCCGGCCCCCAGGTCCTCCATGACTTTCACCGCCGCCGCGTTGGCGGCCGCTAGCTGCACGGAGACCTTGATGACGAGGTCCTCGGGCAACTCGCCCTTCTCCTTGAGGTCGCGCAACACCCGCAGCAGGCCCGCGTCCGCGACGAGCACGCCGCGAAGGCCGAGGCTCACGCCTCTCAGCACGTCTTCGAGGGCGTAGGCGAGCTGGTCCTGCCCCCGGTGCTGGGCGCCGAGCACCCCGCCCGCGCTCGAACCCGCGCTCGCGCCCGTCTCCCACGAGGCCCGCGGCCCGACGAAGAGGGAGAGCTCCAGGCCCGCCTCCCGGGCCATCGCGCACATCTCGAGGATCTCGGCGTCGGTGAGGAGCATGATGCCAGAGCCCTGCGAGACGCGGTGGAGCTGCACCTCGCGCCTCTGCGCCTCGTCGATGACCGCTTCGAGGACGCGGGGGCCCTCGACGCTCGGGATCTCGACCCGGTACTCCGCCCCGTCCGGGAACCGTTTCCCGGAGTCGGGGAGATCGTAGAGGTCCCTGCCCGGCAACCCGAGCTCGCTCAGGAGTTCGTGCGCCCTCATTCTCCCTCCTCCTTCCGGGTCTCCCCGGCGTCTATGGTTCCTTCCCTGATGGCAGCCTCGATGTCCCTGGCGGTGTTCGCGAGGTGCCCGCGCATCTCCCGCCGCGCCCCCTCCGCGTCGCCGGACTCCACGCTGCCGAGGATGCGCTCGTGCTCCCCGAGCGCCCTCCGGGCGTTGCCGGGGCGGGCGGCGCTGACCCGGCGGCTGGCCCGCAGAAGATCCACCACCGGCTCCAGCATCGTGAGGAGCACCCCGTTCCGCGCCGCGCGGGCCAGCAGCGCGTGGAACTCCACGTCGGCGTCCACGTACCCCTCCGGCGCGTCGATGGAGCCGCGCATCCTCTCCACCTGCGCCCGCATCTCCTCGACGTCTTCGGGGCCCGCCCGCCCGGCGGCGAGGCCGGCCACCTCGACCTCGAGGATGCCCCGCATCTCCAGAAGCTCCCACAGCGTCTTCGGCTGAACCCTCAAGAGTAGCCCTAAAGTGTCGCGCACGGCCCGCGGCTCCCCGCCGCTAACGACCGCCCCCCGGCCGTGCTCGATGCTGATGAGCCCGCGGGCCTCGACGAGGTTCAACGCCTCTCTGACGACGGTCCTGCTCACCCCCAGCCGCTCGCACAGCTCGCGCTCCGGCGGAAGGCGCTCACCCGGCGAAAGACCGCCGGAGATCACCATGTCCAGGAGCTCCTCAGCCGCCCGGTCCCTGAGCCTCGTTCGCTGGATCCTGTCTCTCACCCGGCGGCATTGTCATACCAATCGAGCGGGGTGTCAAATCAGGCTTCGGGTTTCGGGCTTTGGGGTGTTAGGTTTTGGGGGTCCGGTTGTGGGCGGGGCGACCCGGGAGGATATCTCGCTTTCGCGGAGTTCTTTCGGTCGGGTTCGCCCCTTAACGTTAGGTCGTCCGGGCAGACGACGGCGGCGCGGAGGCTCTGAGAACATAGGACCAGGTTGCAGAAGAGGAGGACCGGCTTGAAGCACCAGGAGTTGCGCGAAGAGGTGACCAGGATCTCGCGCCGGATGGGCGCCTCGGGCCTCGTCCGCACGACCTCCGGCAACGTCAGCGCGCGCACCCCCGACGGGAACGTCCTCATAACCCCGAGCGGCCTCCCTTACGAGGATCTGGAGCCCGGGGACCTCGCCCTCGTGGATCCCGACGGGAACCTATTGGAAGGGTCACTAGAACCCTCCACCGAGGTGCCGATGCACACCGGCATCTACCGCCGCAGGCCGCGCGTCGGCGGCATCGTTCACACCCACGCCCCCTACTCGACGGCGCTGGCCTGCCTCGGGCTCGAGATCCCGGCCGTCCACTACATGCTCGCGGCCCTCTCCGAAGAGGGGCGCGTTCCGCTCGCGCCCTACGCCACCTACGGAACAGAAGCGCTGGCCGGCCACGCGAGCGAGGCCCTCGGCGAGATGCACTCCGCCTGCCTCCTCCAGAACCACGGCACCGTCACCGTGGCCGAGACGGCGACCGGGGCGTACTCGCTCACCGAGATCCTCGAAGAGATGGCCGAGCTCTACTACCGGACCCGCCTGGCCGGAGATCCCTCGATCCTCGGGCCCGACCAACTCGCCGAGACCCGCGCCAAGATCTCCGGCTACGGCCAGACGAAGCGGGCTCCCGGCCGAACCGGATAGGGGCCCTACGTAGAAGTAAGCGGACACCTTCAGGAGGTCGAGCGGCGATCTCTTCCCTCTCCGCCCCGACCAGAGAGGGGTGCAGGTTAGGCGAAAATCTTCCCGGGGTACAGCTAGCAAGGTCGGGCGGGACGTCGGCGAGGCCGAAGGAGGCTGACGTGGGCAGAAGGGGCGGACGTAAGGGATCGGGATCTCAGGGCCGCGCGCAGGGACGCGTGCGAGATCGCGTGCGCAGAGGAGGTTCTGGGCGCGGCGGCGGAGGAGGTTCTGGGCGCGGTGGGGGAGGAAACACGGGCCGGAAGCGGGGCGGCTTCGACGTGGGAGCCGTGGAGGACCTGGCTGAGCGCCTGGCGAATCGCCCGGGCGGCGGTTCGGGACTTTCGGGTGGCGGTTCGGGGCTCGCTGGGGCCGCCGCGGGGCTCGCGGGCGGGGGCCTGGCCGGCAGGTTCCTGGGGGGCGGCTCGGAGGGTTCGGATGAAGACTTCAGGAACGAGGTCGCCGACCAGCTCGCCCTCGTCGAGGAACGCCTGCAGGTTCTAGAAGATCAGATGCAGGAGCTCCGCGAGGTGCTGGGGGGCGCGGAGCCTCCTACGGAACCCCTCACGGAACCCCCCACGGAAGCCGAGGGCGAGACACAACCCGGTAGCGACTTGTAGCGGGCGCAGGCCGACCCGAGGGCTGGAACGGGACCCTTGGGGGGTCAGGCCTCGCCTTCCAGGACGTCCTCGATAGCGTCCTCCACTATGTCGGCCGCGAGTATGGCCTCGAGGCCGTCTAGTACGTCGTCGGCGTCCAGCACGTAGGTCTCGTAGCCTTCTGTTTGCGCCCGTCGTCTCAGGGCGTCCATCACGTCGAGGAGGCATCCGGCGCCCCACTTGAGGTCCTCCTCGACGAGCCGGGAGGTCGCCACGCTCACCACGGCGTCCACGGCTGCCGGCTCCAGCCCGCCGGTCTCGGGGCTTGTCAGCAGGAAGTCGTTGGCCCGGAGGACGTCTTCGACCACCCGCTTGGCGTCCGGCATCGTGGGGACCTCGAAGAGCGGCAGGTAGGCCGCGGAGATCACGCGCAGCGCCTTTACCTGGTGGTTGTGGTCGCCCTGCGCGTAGTTCTCTATGACCTCGAAAAGCTCGGGAAAGCTGCCCGTTGGCTCCGTCATGGTACGTCCTCCCGTCCGCGTTGGCTTTCGGGCGGTCTATACCCCCGGGGAGGCGAACCTACCCCCGCCTCGACTACGGGCAGACGTGCGGTATACTCCCCGCGCTACGTTATAAAGAACATACGTCCACGATCTTCGAGATGCCCGAAGCGCATCTCCTTTTTTGTGTCTTGCGCCTTTCCTCTCACTGCGAGCGGTAGCCCACGACGTCTGCTCCTTATTGTGGCGGCTGCTGTCCGACAAGAGAGAGGAACCGAAACACCTTGACAGACACCATACAAGAGGTTCAGAAGGCCTCGTTCGCAGAGATGCCGATATCCGAGAAGGTCCAGAGGGCCGTCGCCGACCAGGGCTGGGAGACCCCGACACCCATACAGGCGCTGGCGATGCCCGAGCTTCTCGACGGCGAGGACGTCGTCGGGCTCGCCCAGACCGGCAGCGGCAAGACCGCCGCCTTCGCCATACCCCTAATCGAGTCCCTGGACCGCAAGCCCAGGGGCGTTCAGGCGCTCGTGCTCGTGCCGACGCGGGAGCTAGCCTCGCAGGCGGCGACGGAGATCTCCGGTCTCTCCAAGTACGACCCGGTCCGTCCGGTCGTGCTGTGCGGGGGCGTCGGCATAGGGCCCCAGATCAAGGCGCTAAAGAACCGCTCGACCTCCGTCGTCGTCGGCACGCCGGGGCGCATCCTGGACCACCTGCAGCGCGGCACGCTGCGCCTGGGCGCGGTGCGCTACCTCGTGCTCGACGAGGCCGACAGGATGCTCGACATGGGCTTCGCCCCCGACGTCGGGCGCATCCTCTCTCACACCCCGGAGAGGGAGCGGCAGACCGCCCTCTTCTCGGCGACGATGCCGGCGGAGATCCGGGGCATGGTCAAGCGCCACATGCGCTCGCCCCGGTACCTGACCGTGAAGTCCGAAGCGCCCACGGTGGACACCGTCGAGCAGGTCTACTACCGGATGGACGGCCGGGACAAGACCCGCGCCCTGCGCGCCCTCATCGACGCGGAGAAGGACCCCGTTACGATAGTCTTCCGCCGCACCAAGCACGGCGCCACCAAGCTGCACCGCCAGCTGGAGAGGGACGGCTACAGGGCGGCCCTCCTGCATGGCGGCAAGTCGCAGTCGCAGCGCACCAAGACGCTGGACGGCTTCACAAAAGGCCGGACCCGCATCCTGGTCGCGACCAACGTCGCCTCGCGCGGGCTCGACATCCCGAACGTCTCGCACGTCGTCAACTACGACCTGCCGGAGGACACGGAGACCTACGTCCACCGCATCGGCCGCACGGCGCGGGCGGGCAAGGAGGGCGTGGCGGTCACGCTCGTCGGCGAGGCCGAGGTCAGGGACTTCGAGAAGATTCGGCGTTCACTGCCCGTCGAGGTCCGCCAGGACCGGCTGCCCCGCCCCGCCGAGCCGGCGGCGTAGGGAACCCCCAGCGACCCCCTCGGTCTAGATCCGGCCGACACGGCCGCGTAGAGCCCTCCCGTCGGGCTATCAGCCCGACCAGTGCCGGAGTAGCGGACCCTCCTCGCCAGAGAGGGGATCCGTCTCCGGCAAAGGTACGTTGCGGATGTTCTCCAGCACCTCAGGCCGCTCGCCCTTTTCGCCCGTGCGCAGGTCGTAGTCTTCCTGCCCGCGCGGGTACGCCCCGACCACGGAGAAACCGGCGCCGGAGCTCTCCCTGCAATGCCCGACCCCGGCCGGGATGAGCACCACGTCTCCCGCCGAGATCTCGACCGTCTCCCCTTCGGGACCGCCGAAGGTTACGCGCGCGCCGCCGCCGACCACGCACAGGACCTCGTGGGAGGTGCTGTGGTAGTGATGGTAGGGGAAGACGCCGTCTACCCAGGCGCCGCCCCAGCCGTTCTCGGCGAGCAGTTCCTTGCAGCGGGAAGGGGCCTGCCCCGTCAACGCCTGCGGGTAGACGAGCAGCGGCAGCGTCGGGTTGTTGGGGATGCGTCCGTCGTCCGCAAAAGAGTACTCCCGAACCTCGATCCCCGGCGCCCGATCCCTCATGAACCCTCCCCGATGCCTGTCCGCCCACTCTGGCGAACATCTTAGACTTCGGCCTGTTCACGACGCCAGCCGGCCGCCCGGACCCTTCCCTCTGGCCCGCCCCGCGACTCGGAGGATCGGCCCGATCACGGCAGCCCGGGTCGATACCCTACGCTCCGCACGGAACGTTGCGACGCGGGGGTTGCTCGTATCAGTCCTCGGATTCAATACGGAGAACCAATGCGCCTGGATCTCCTCGATACTCGGCCCTATAATCTGGACAGACTGGACAGAAAATAAGGAGCGATGGTATGTCCTGGCAGTTACAGGAGGCCAAGCAGAGGTTCAGCGAGCTGGTGCGGCGAACGTTGGAGGAGGGGCCGCAGGTGGTCACGAGGCACGGCGAGGAGGTGGTCGTGGTGGTCCCGGCCGGGGAGTACCGGCGGGCTGAGGAGAGAAAGCCGGACTTCAAAGAGTTCCTGTTATCCGGGCCGGATTTAAGCGTGCTGGATCTGGAGCGGTCAAAGGAGATGCCCCGAGACGTAGACCTGTAGGGTGAAGTATCTGTTGGATACGAACGTCATCTCCGAAGCGCGCAAGCCGCGGGGCGACGAACGGGTGAAGCGTTGGATCTCCTCTGTGCCGGTCGAGGATCTGTACCTGAGCGTCCTGACGCTCGGGGAAGTCAGGCGGGGTATCGGACTCCTCGAAGGAAGGGATCCTGTGCAGGCGCAGGTCTACGAAGCCTGGCTGGCTACCGTTCTCAGGGATTACGCCGATCGGATCATGCCCGTCGACGCCGAGACCGCGGAGGAGTGGGGCAGCATGAACGTGCTCGGTCCCGTGCCCGTGGTTGATGGCCTGATGGCCGCCACGGCCAAGGTCAGAAACATGACGCTCGTCACCCGCAACACACGCGACGTCGCGCGGACCGGCGCGCGCCTGCTCAACCCGTTCGATCCTCCCGCCTAGGGGCGCAAAACCACCCCGAGCTATACTGGCGCGGGAAGAAGCGTGGCGGCTAACATGCCCGTACGTTGATGGGTGGTGGGATAGAAGACTCCGCGCAAAGATTCGCCAGGCTTCGGACCAACAGGAACCGCAAGGTTTGGTCCGAGGTTACAGTGCATCAGGCCCCGCACAAGCCGCTCCTGCTCTTGTGCGTACTGGATCTCTTCGACTCCGGCGGGGTCTCCTCGAACCTCGTCGAGGTCACGGACGATCTTGCGGAGCTGTTCGGCCGGTACTGGGAACGCGTCCTGCCCTTCGGCCGTCCGGGCAACCTCGCGCTGCCCTTTTTCCACCTACGTGGCGACGGCTTCTGGCACCTGCTCCCGAGGCACGAGAACACCCGGATCGGCTCCCAGATCACGTCGCTAGCCCGGCTTCGGGAAGAGATCATCGGAGCCCGTCTGGACGAGGATCTCTACGGCATTATCCTGTCGAAAGAGAACCGCGGCCGGTTGCGAAGCGTCCTGATCGAGACGTACTTCTCGCCGGAGACGAGGCGGACCCTGATCTTGCAGGGCGCGATCAACCGCGGCGCTTTTGTCTACAGCGAGGAACTGCTGAAGCGTCCCGAGGACCCCCGGGTCGAAGAGGCGCTGCCCGTCGAGGAGGCGTACCGTCCCGCCGTCCGTGACCAGGGTTTCCGGCGGGCCGTCGTCACCGCGTACCTCCACCGCTGCGCCCTGTGCGGCATCCGCGTCCGCACCCTCGATGGGCACACGGCGGTCGCGGCGGCGCACATCGTCCCGTGGAGCGCGTCGCAAGACGATCGGCCCGCCAACGGCATGGCGCTTTGTCGGATGTGCCACTGGGTGTTCGACGAGGGGCTGATGAGGGTGTCTTCGGGGTACGAGATCTCGACCTCCCCCCAGCTGACCGCGATGGACAACCTGCCCGGTTACCTGGCCAACCTCGAAGGACGGGGCATCGTGGGCCCTTCCAGAAGGCCGTTCTGGCCCGACGTCGGGTCGCTGCGTTGGCATCGCGAGAACGTTTTCCGCGCAGGATGGCCCTAGCTGGCCCTCCTGCCCCGCCTACCTGCCCGCAGGAAAGCCCCGGGCGAGGACGTTACCCGCGGCGTCGGCACCGCGACCCCCGCGAGGACCTCCCGCAGGCTCTGCGCGCGGTCGACGAGGAAGGCGAAGCCCCTGGCGGCGGTCCTCTCCACCCGGCCCTCCAGGAGGAAGGCGCCCTCGCGGTGGAGCAACTCGCCGCACCTCCTGTACGCCGAACGGAACAGGGTGGCCTGCAGCAGGCCCCACTCGTCTTCTATCAGGAGAAAGTAGACCCGGTGGCCGCTCTTGGTGGGAGGGCTCTGGAGGCATTCGATCAGGCCGGCCGCGCGGGCGCGGGTGCCGTGGGGGAGGTCTCTGATCTCCTCGCTCGAAACCACCCCCAACTCCTCCAGCGCCGCGCGGTAGGGGAGGAGGGGATGCCGGCGGACGTTGAGGCCCAGGACCTCCCACTCCATCCTCTCCCTGGCGGACTTCGCGAGGGGAATGTGCTCGATACCCTTCCGCTCGCGCGAGACCCACCAGCTCGCCGGGTGCTCCAGGGGTATCTCCGGCTGCCCTGCGCGCCGCCTCTTCTTTGGCAGGGACCCCGCCTCGTCCAGCAGCTTGGACCTGTTGCCTCCATTAGGCAGGCCGTCCAGGAACCCGCCCCTGACGAGGTTCTCCAGCGAGTCCCTCTCGACGGCGGTCCTGCCGTACAGGTCGGCGACGGAGACGAAAGGCCTTTCGCGCCGCTCGGCCTCGATGGAAGAGATGGCCCTTTCGGAGAGGCCCTTGCAGTAGCGGAGGCCGACGCGAAGCGCCGGGCCGGCGGGGGTGTCCTCGACGGTGAAGTCCCCTTCGGAGACGTTGGCATCCGGCGGGAGCACCCCGAGCCCGATCCTCCTCGCCTCGTTTAAGAGCAGCCTGGGGCTGTAGAAGCCCATCGGCTGGGAGCCCAGGAGGGCGCAGAAAAACTCGGCCGGGTAATGGCGCCTCATGTAGGCGCGGGCGTAGGAGAGCTCGGCGAAGGAGGTGGCGTGGGCGGCGGAGAAGCCGTAGACGGAGAAGCCCTCCATCCACGAGAAGACCTCGCTCGCTTTCTCGGCAGGGACGCCGTTGCCTTCCGCCCGGCCCAGGAACTCCTGGCGGAGGCCGTTCATCGCGTTCGGCCCGCGGTCCTTGGTCATGGCGCGGCGGAGCAGGTCCCCCTCGGTGAGGCTGAAGCCCGCCACGGCGTTCGCCACGGCGAGGACCTGCTCTTGGTAGACGAGGACGCCGTAGGTGCGGCGCAGCACCTCTCTCAGTTGGGGCAGGATCTCCTCGTGTGCCACTTCGCCGTTCTTCCTCTCGACGAAGGGGGTTACGAGGTCCCCCCTGACGGGCCCGGGCCTGAAGAGCGAGATCTGGGCCACCAGGTCCGCGAACCTCCCGGGCCTGAGACGCCGGCTCAGGTGCATCTGCCCCGGCGATTCCAACTGAAACATCCCGGCGTTCTTCCCGGTCCGGATGAGGGCGTAGGTCCTCTCGTCCTCGGGCGGGAGGTCGTAGGGGTCGACCTTCCTGCCCGTCCTCTCCGTGGCGAGAACGCCGGCTTTGTGCAGCGCCGTGTGCATCCGCAAACCTAGCAGGTCGAGTTTCGGGAGGCCGACCCGCTCCAGGTCGTCCTTGTCGTACTGGCACCTCAGTAACCCCTCCGTTCCCGAAGGCTCCAGCGGCACCAACTCTGATAGGTGATGCTCCGCCGTCCCGAGGACCATCCCGCCGCTGTGGGTCCCCGCCTCCCGAGCGCGCCCGGCGAGTCCCGCGGAGAGCTCCAGGAGAAGCCGGTACTTCTTCGTGTCTTGCAGGGGATGGCCGCGCATGGCCGGCTCCTCGAGCGCCTCCCTCCAGCCGTCGAGGCCGGCGTAGACCCTGTCGCGGTCCCTGAAGCGGGTAGGGACGTGGCGGGAGAGCGCGTCTATCTCGCGCGGCGGGTGCCCGAGCGCCCTGGCCGCCACTCTCACCGCCCCGCGCAGGGACATCTTCTGGACTGTGGCCGCCTCCGCCGCGCCGCTTCTGTTGTGACGACGGATCATCTCGAACCTCACCTCGTCCCGCCTCAGGTAACAGAAGTCCATGTCTATGTCCGGCGGGTCCCTGCGCTCCTCGTGCATGAACCTCTCGAAGAGCAGCCCGTTGCCGAAGGGCTCCGGCTGGGTCAACCCGAGGCAGTACGAGACCATGCTGTTCGCGGCGCTTCCTCGCCCCGTCACCGGGATGCCCCTCGTCTTCGCGATCTCCCGCGCCTCCCGGGCCACCAAAAAGTACGGCGCGAACCCGCGATAGTCTATGCACCGGAGCTCCCGCCTGAGCCGCGCCGCCACCTCCGCGAGCGTCGGGTCCCCGCCCCCCTCGCCGTAACGCCTCCTCGCCCCCGCGAACGCCTCTCTCCTCAGAACCCCCCGCGCCGACGCCCCCCGCGGGACCTCGGCGACGGGCACGTGTACGCGTCCCGAGAGGTCCACAGTACCCGCGCACCGCTCCGCGACGGCCGCGACGTTCGCCAGGGCTTCCGGGTGGTCCGCGAAGAGCCGGCTCATCTCCCCGGGCGGCTTGAGGTAGAGCTGATCTGTGGGGCGGTACTCCGGGCCGGGCAGGCGCGAGAGGTATGAGGCCGCCACCAGGACCTCGTGCAGGCGGTGGTCCTCGGGCCTCAGGTACGCCGCCTCGTTCGTCGCCAGGGTCGGCAGGGCCTTCTCCCGCGCGAACGCCGCGAGCCTGGCGAGCCCCCTCCGGCCGCCGGCCGTCCCGTCGTCCGTGAGCTCCACGAAGACACCGTCCCGCCCGAACGCCTCCCGGAGAAGGCCGGCGACCTCCGCGGCCCGGGCGCCCCGTTCGGAGAGGACGAGCCGGGGCAGCAGCCCGAAGGGTATCGCCCCGGTAAGGCACACGAGCCCCACGGCGTGCTCCAGTACCGTCGCCAGCGGGCACGCCGGCCTGCGCCTGTCCTCCGAAGAGCACCTGTAGGCCGTGATGAGCCGGCACAGCGAACGGTACCCTTCCATCCCCTCGGCCAACAAGACCAGGTGCCCACCCTTAGAGATGCTCACCTCCGCCCCGACGATGGGGGAGACGCCGGCCTCGCCGGAGGCCTCCAGAAAGCGGGGGATACCATAAAGCCCGTCCCGGTCCGTCAGCGCCATCGCGCGCATCCCCGCCGCCCCGACCAGCTCCTCCGGCGTCGCCACACCGTAGCCGTAGGAGAACCCACTACGCACGTGCAGGTGCACGAAGCCCTGGGCAGAGGGGGCGCTCAATCCACCACGCCCACGAGGAACCAGCCGCCGGGGTTCTCTCTGGCCAGGTCGACCACCGAGCCGCAGGAGAGGAGCACCCTGAAGACACTCCTGTCAGTGGACCGGCCCTCGTCCCACCACGCCGACACCTCCCGCCAGCGGGCGAGCTTCCTCACCACGAGCCTCCTCCTCGCGCACCGTCTCCGGCCGGAGGACCATGAGATCCCGACCCGGCCCGCGACGTCGTGGAACTCCACCGGCTCCCGCGCAACCCGGGCCGAACCGCCTGAGCTCCCCTCAAGCTCTGAGGCCCGCCCGAGCCAGGGCGCCCGGAGCAGGTGCTCCGCCACCGCCCGCCGCGACTCGCGGGTGGGGAACAGCGGCTCCTCGAACCCCCCCGGCCTCAGCGGGTAGGCGTGTATCTCCGCGACGCTCGTCTCCAAAAGATCCTCCTCCCGGAACGCCCGCGGCCAGGGCTCCGGGCCTTGGCCGAGCCGGGGGTGGGGAGGATGCGCCGCGCCCGGTATAATCCGGGCGAAGGGCGTCCTCGCCTCCTCAATCCCCGAAAGACCGCTACTGGTTGGTCGCCGTTCGGTCTCCGGGGCCCGGGGTGGGGGCGCTCCTCTTTTTTCTCCTTTTTACGCTACCACAAACTATAGTTTGCAGTCTAGGGTACGATCCGCTAGAGTGTCTCCGGGGCGCGGCGAAGAAGGGAGCGGCCATGGTTCCGGAGAACTGGGGTAAGAGGATGGAGATGCTCCGGCACCTGGCCCGGTTGAGCGCGGGGGGAGGGGGGGCGCCGACCGTGCGCGAGCTCGGGGAGGCTGTGGGCCTCAGGAGCTCCCAGACGGCCCACAAGCACCTCAAGAGGCTCGAGGAGGCCGGCTACGTCGAGCGGGAGGGGTCCTCGAGGCGGGCGCGGGGCGTCAGGCTCACGGAGCTCGGCTGGGAGGCGGCCGCCCAGATGCCGCTGCTGGGTCGCATAGCCGCCGGGCGGGGGCTGGAGGCCGTGGCGGTGGACGACGAGTCGTTCTACCTGCCGCCGGAGCTGCGTCTCTCGCGCTCGGGCAGGCGGCGTTACGCGCTGCGGACCGTCGGGCAGAGCATGACGGGGGCCGGCATCGAGGACGGGGACGTGCTCGTCGTCGAGGAGGACGAGGACCCGGCCGACGGGGAGGTGGTCGTCGCGCTCCTGCGGGGCGGCGAGGAGGTCACCGTGAAGCGCATATTCCGCGAGAGCGGCGAGGCCGGCGAGTTCGTGCGGCTCAGGCCCGAGAACGGGGACCACGAGGACCTCGTCGTGCCCGCCGAGGAGGCCGAGGTGCAGGGGCGGGTGGTCTACGTCGTGCACCCGCCGCGGGGGAGGCGACGCTAGCGTAAGGTGTCCGGGCTTTGTAAAGTGAGAGAACGAACAAGCCGGGGTTTTCTGGTAGGGTAATGTTTGTGCCGTTCGTGTACCGGGGATCGTCCTCGAGGACGGTACCTCTGCAAAAGAGCCGCGGGAGGAATTGTGGCAGGCGACGGGGACCACGGGGGCGTTTTGGACGGCGGGATCAGCCGCGCCCGGTTCCTGAGGCTGGCGGGGCTCGGGGCCGGGATCTCGCTCTTCCCCGGCCCGTTGCTCTCCGCGGGCCCGGGCGCGGCCCAGGCCGTCGGGGCACCGGAGATCCTGTCCCCCAACGGTAGGTACCCCATCGCCGTGTGGTGGCCGCCCCCGCCGGTGCCGAAGGACGACCCGGGCGACCCACGCTCCGATACCGAGAGGACGAACGCGTTGTACGCGGAGCTCGCGGGCGCGGGCTTCAACGCCGTCCTCGGGGGCAACGGCGTTGCAAATGACCGGGCGAACAGGTTGGCACTCGATGCTTGCCAGGCTAACGGCCTCCGGCTCGTGCTCGCGGATCAGGCGTTCCGCAACGCCATAGACGGCGCGGCCGGGACGACGGCCGCCCGGAGCGAGGCCCAGGAGGAGCCGCAGAGCGTCCTGCAGGCCCTCACCGAGCAGGACTCCCCCCAGGACCTCCAGGCGCAGGCGGCGGCGGACCCGGGGACGGTGAGCCAGAGGATCCAAGAGCTCTATACCAAGTTCGGAACCTACCCCGCCCTGGCCGGCCTCCTCCTGTACGACGAGCCGCACAGGAGCCTGTTCGGGGTCTTGCGCGATGCGAAGGAGCAGGTCGAGCGGCAGCGGTCCGGCGAAGACCTGCCCTACGTGAACGTTTGGCCCTCCCACGCCTCCCCGAAGAACGCGCTCGGCGCCGAGAGCTACACGGATTACCTCGAGAAGTACATGAACGAGACGCGCTACCCGAACTCGGCGGTCGCCCCGCCGGTGTTGAGCTTCGACCATTACCCGCTTCTTACCGACGAGCGGACGACGCCGGACTTCTTCTACAACCACGCCGTCATCCGGAACTTCGCCCGGCGGTTCGGCGTGCCTTCGTGGGGGTTCGTGCAGAGCATGGGTTTCGACGGGAGGAAGGTCGGGCTCGGGGTGCGTCGCAGGCCGGACGAAGCCGAGATCTTCTGGCAGATCAACGTGGCGCTCGCCTACGGGGTGAAGGGCGTCCAGTACTTCACCTACTGGACCCCTCAGAACAACGAGGTGAAGTTCGGGAACGCCCTGATCTCACGCGCGGGAACCCGTACCTCGCTGTACGGTTACGCCCAGCGGGCCAACGACTTTCTGCGGAAGGTCGGCGGGGTCCTCCTGCCCCTGACCTCCTACTCGGTGACCCACTTCGGCGAGAAGCGCCTGCCGCGCGGCGCCAGGCGCTTCCGGGGCAATGGATACGTCAAGGCCGCCTCCGGGGACCCGGCCATCCTGAGCTTTTTCGGCGCCCCCAACGACCCGACCGAGCGGTACCTGCTCGTCGTGAACCGCTCGCCCAACCGGGCGTCCAGGACGCGCCTTACCGTCTCCGGCACCGTCAAGCGCGTCGAGAGGTTCGACCCCTCCGTTGGCGAGACGGGCGTCTTCGTACCGCAGCCCCTCGGCGGCGACCCGCCCCGGTTCCTCTACCCGTCACCCAGGGCCGGTAGGGCCGTCCTGTACCGCATGCGCAAGGCTTGACCTAGGGTTTTCGGGCCTCGGGTTTTGAGGATAGTTCTTCTGCGCGCCGGTAGGTGCCCCGGTGGCGTATTTGAGGAAGCGCGAGATCACCTGCCGCTCCTCTTCCGCGAAACCTTTTCTATGCCGACGTTCGCGGTCCAGATAGCCAAGGCGATGGGGGCGAGGGTGAAGGCCAGCCTGCGGGCCCGCGACCGCGAAGCTTTCGAGGCGGCCGAACCTCCCGACCCCAGCGCCGTGGACATCCTGCCGAAATGGGGCTGCTACACGATGGGGTACGCCGCCGACGGTCGGGAGCGCTTCGTGCACCCGGACGTGCGGGGGCGCGTCTACACGCCGGCCGGGGCCTGGGAGGCGCGCTTCTCCGGAGGGGCCATGGAGGTCAGGCTGGACGATTTCGAACCCCCCGGCCCGCGGTTGGGGAGGCTTCTGGAAGAGCGGTTCGGGGAGGTGGCGGCGTTCCTGGGCGCCCGGGAGGTCCGCTTTACCTGACGCCTTCGCCGCGAACGCGCTCACCCGTCGCGCACCCGCAGGCCGATACAATAAAAGGGTGAGCAACACCAACGGCGCCGGGGGCGGGGAGTGCGGGCTCTGCGGCCGGACGGTGGAGCGGCTGACGCGCCACCACCTCGTCCCCAGGACGCGCCACAAGAACAAACGGAACAAGAAGACCTTCGACCGGCAGGAGATCCACCGCACCGTCGGCCTCTGCCCGCCGTGCCACCGGCACATCCACGCCGTTCTGGACAACAAAGAGCTCGAACGCGACTACAACACGCTCGAAGCCTTGAGGTCGCACCCGGACGTCGAGAGGTTCGTGGCCTGGGTCTCCAAGAAGCCCCACGGCACGACCACGGCGGGCCCCCGCAGCAAACCTCGCCCGGAAGGGACCAGCCCGACAACAAACGCATACCCCGCGTGGAACCCCCGCCGCAACGCGGACCCTTCGTGACGCCCTCTGACCGCCCATCCCCGCCCCGGATCTTCGTCGTCCCGAAGACCCGGACTTCGCCACAGAAACCCGGAAACGACGCCGATCCTGCACACCGGGCCGCCGCCCAAACGCCGCGGTTTGTGACTTAGTTCACGCGAAAGAGCGCCCGAAGCGCCACCCGGATGTTTCGGAACGCGCGAGTGTGGTACATATATGCATTAGGAACATAGAGGAAGCGATCTACTTTCACGGAGGTAAGGCCCATGGCTACTACCACTAACATCGACAAGATGACCCGCACCGCCCGGGAGATGACGGAGGCCCAGCGGGACTCTTACGAGGCTTTCGCGGAGAGCTTCACCGCCTCCCAGCGTCGAGGCGCCAGGCTGGCCCAGGACGGTCTCAAGTTCTTCAAGATCCAGGAGGAGAACGCCAGGGCGGCGCAGGAATGGTTCGCCAACGGCGTGCGGTTGATGCAGCTGCAGCAGCGCAACGCCAGCTTTGCCCAGGACTGGTTGAGCGGCGGCGTCGAGGCCCTGCGGGAACAGACGGAGCACAACCTGCGCACGGCGGACGCCTTCGCGCGTAGCGCCCGCAAGCAGCAGGAGGGTCTGCAGAAGCTCGGCCGCGAGTGGGTCGGGGCCTACCAGAACTTCTTCTCCCCCTTCGCCTCCTACGCGAGGGAGGGTCTTAGGACCGCCCAGCAGGCCACGGAGCAGGGGATACAGGCCACCCAGCAGGTAGCCCAGCAGGGCCTGCGGGTCGCCGAAGAGGCCACCGAGCAGACCGACAAGGTTCTCCGGGAGACCGAGGAGGCCACCCGCGAGGCCGAGCTGCGTACGGCCGTCTACGGTGCCCTCGGGACCGAGGACTACGAGGGCCTGAACGTCGATGAGGTCTCCAAGAGGCTCGACGGCCTCTCCGCCGAGCAGCTCAAGCAGGTGCGCGAGTTCGAGAAGAAGAACAAGAGCCGCGAGACCCTGATCGAGCAGATCGACCGCAAGATAAAGGCCGCCTCGTAGGGTAGGTTTCTCAACAGTTCGGATACTCCAGGGCCGGGGATCATCCCCCGGCCCTTTTGCGTGCCGCCGTCCGTCCCGGAATACTATGGCGGACCTTTGGTTTTTCTGGGGCGGTTTTCGGAGGGGATGAGCCGAGAGAAGGTCGGAGGCATCGGGCTCTTAGGTTCTAGGCATTGAGGTTCATAGGCTTTCGGGAATGTGACGCGACTCGGGTTCCCGTACCTCCACCCCTCAAAACCTCAGAACCTTCCCCCCCGGAGCGCCAGTCGTTCCGCGAAACGCTTTAGGGCGTGGACCTCGGGCCGGGGTAGGGGCCGTAGCCGCGGAGCATCCAGACTTCGGGGACGACCTCGGCGACCACCTTTCCCTCGTCGAAGACCCTGACCGTCGAGCTCTCGGAGACGGCCACGGCGACCGTGTTCGTGTTCAGGGAGATGGAGGCCGCGGCCATGTGACGGCTGCCGAGGCCCAGGGGGAGGTCCAGGTTCTCCGAGGCCGCGTCCAGGTAGCGGGCCGCCGAGACGACCACGCCCTCGTTTGCCACGACGAACGCGCCGTCCAGCTGGGCCAGCTCTTTCACCGTCTCGCGCATGTCGGGGTCTTTGACGTGCTTCGCGGCGTCGGGGTGGCCGGCCAAAGGGTCGAGGATGAGGGGCCTGGAGCGGACGAGCACCGCCTCGTGGTCCCCGACGGCGAAGAGCGTCCCGATCTTGCGCCCCTCCCGCCCCTCGCGGGCTATCTCGACGGCGAGCTCCACCACCCGCTTGAGCGTGCCGTTGTTGACGCCGCGCTCTTCGGAGCAGATCTCGGCGATGGGGTCCTCGTACCCGTCGAACAGGCTCTCGGGGCCGACGCGGCGCACCGGGGCGTCCGAACCGGCGTCCGCGCCGCCCGCGGCCTCTTCGACCGCCTCGAGCAGGGCCTCGAGCTCCAGACGCCCTTCGTAGGGCACGCCGTTGAGGAAGACGCCGGGCGTGCCGCGCACGCCTTCGCGCTCTCCGGCCAGGCGGTTCTCCTGGACCCGCCCGGCGTGGCGGTGCTCCGCGAGGTCTTCGCCGAAGCGCGCGAGGTCCAGCTCCAGGTAGGCTGCGTAGGAGCGCAGGTCCCTGTCGGTCAGGTCCTCCTGGTTCTCGTAGAGGAGCCCGTGCATGGGCCAGAAGCGGCCCTGGGCGCCGGCCGCCTCGGCGGCCTCCGCCGCCCGCCGGGCGAGGGGGTGGACGGAGTCGAGCGGGTAGTGGCGGAAGACGAGGCGCGCCTTGCCGTCCGTCTTCTCGATCAGGTCGTCCAGGACGGGCCTCGCCTTCGCGCAGTACGGGCACTGGTAGTCGCCGTACTCGACGAGCGTCACCGGCGCGTCGGCGGGTCCCAGGGTGTGATCCGTGCTGCCGGCCTGCGTGTCCGTCATCCGCTCTCCTGTCTGTGGTGTTCTGTCGGTGTGCCGCGCACGGTCCTGCCCGCCAGCCGCCCGAGGGCGTAGATGGCCGCCCAGAGCAGTATGAACCCAACTACCTGCCCCGCGTTTACGCCCACCCCGAGCAGCGCCCAGTTCAGGGCGACGGCCGTGGCCGGGAAGGCAAGCTCCGCGAGCGTGGCGTGGGAGGCCCGCGTGGAAGAGAGGCCCCGGTAGTACAGCAAGAGCCCGAACAGGCCAGGTATCAGGGCGAGCAGCAACAGTCCGTCACGCGGGCCCCCGCGGCGAGGGCGGGGAAGGGACGCGGCCGGGGGCTGCGCCCTTCTCGGTCATGCCGCCACCTTACCCATTCCGGCCAGCGTCTCGCGGGCCTGCCCGGGTTTCATCGGGACGTTGTAGACGGGGGAGCCCGGTTCCTGCCTCCGGCTCTCGGCGAGCGTCCCCGTGTCCACCGGGGCGAAGCCTATCTCCTCGATCAGCCCGGACACTACAGCTTTCGCCTCCTCGTCGTCCCCGGCCACGAAGACGGTCTCCCGCTCCTCGACCGGGGCGTCCGGGCGGCCGTTGTCCCTGAGCCTCTCGAAGTAAATCGTGTTGAAGGCCTTGACGACGCTGGCGCCGGGCAGGTGCCTCTGGACCAGCTCGCCCGAGGAGAGGCCCCCGTGCTCCACCTCCCCGTCGCGCCCCGGGTAGTAGTTGGAGGCGGTCACGAAGATCTTGCCGGAGAGCTTATCGGCCGGCAGATTCTCGTATCGGCCGAAGGGGATGGCCTCCATCACGACCTCCCCGAATTCGGCCGCCTCCTCGACGGTCGCGGCCCGGACGCCGGGCCCGATCTCCTCGACCAGGCCCTCCAACGTCTCCGGCCCGCGCGAGTTGCTGATAGCCACCCGATGGCCGGCCGCCGCGAACAGCTTCGCCGCGCTGACGCCGATGTTGCCCGAGCCTACGACGCCGATGTCCACCCTTCGTCTTCCTTCAGCTCTCGGAGGTAGAGGATCGGGTCCTCTGCGGGTCCGGCCCTCCCTCTTCCGGCGCCGGATCGTCGGGCCCGCCGCGGCGACGGGCCTCCTTGCGCGTCATGCCCTGGCCCCCAGGGCCTCGTCGAGCTCGGCCTCTATGCGGGCCTTCGGCAACGCGCCGACCACGCGGCCGACCTCCGCGCCGTCCCTGAACACGAGCAGCGTCGGGATGGAGCTCACCCCGTACCGAATCGCCACCTCGGGGTTCGCGTCCACGTCCAGCTTGAAGACGTCCAGACTCCCCGCCCTCTCGCCGGCGATCTCGTCCACGATAGGCCCGACCACCCGGCAAGGCCCGCACCACGCGGCCCACAAGTCCACCAGAACCGGCCTCCCGGACCCGAGAACCTCCGTATCCCAATCCGCCGTCCCAACGTTCCTGACCTCGGACATCCGTCGCTCCTAACGCTTAAGACAATAACGACCCCGAAATTATGCTCCCAGAACTCCAGTTAGTCAAACAATCGCTTGTGTGTTCAAGTATTTGACTGGTGTCGATAAGGGAAGTAAGATAGGTACCATGGTGGAGAGAGAAGAGGGCAGTACTACTGGGGTGGATCTCGAGCGTCGGGCGAAGGTTTTCGCGGCGCTCTCTGATCCGAACAGGTTGAGGATCGTGGAGTTGCTCCGGGAGCGGGAGGAGTTGTGCGGCAAGGAGGTCGCGGGGGCGTTGGGGATCAGCCTCTCGCTGTACTCGCACCACGCGCGGGCGCTCAGGGAGGCTGGTATCATCACCCGCCGCAAGAGCGGGCAGACCGGCTACTGCTCGCTGGACCGGGAGCTTCTCGAAGACGCCCTGGGCTCCCTCAGCCGCTAGGGGAGTCGCTGGGGCGGCTGTGTTACGGTTCGCGGGCGGCCCGTTTCGGGCTCGTTAGTGTTACAGAGAACGCCTGAGAGAGACAGACGGAGGTGCCGAATCTTTACGACCGAGGAGGCGTCCGAGAGGACGGAGAGGGAGCACGCCTATCCGGGGGACCTCGCCGGTTTCGTGCGGGAGCGCTGGGAGGGGCGCCCGAGGGGCGCCGAGGAGGCCGAAGAGGAGGGGGCGGGCCTGCCCGACGGGCCGGTTCTCGAGTCCCTGCTGTCCACCTGCTACCAGGCGAGCCTCTTGCGCGAAGAAGAGCGGTCCGTGGTCTTCCGCATGATCTTCGCCGACCCCGCGGAGTTTCCGGAGGGGGACGGCCCCCCGGACGGGCTGCACCGGCTCCAGTTCGAGGAGCCGCGGACCTTCGACGAGCACGAGCTTCGGCGGCTCTCCCCGGCGGCGGACTTCGACCGCTCCCTCATCGGGGTGTCCTTGGACGAGGAGGGGGAGATGACGATCTGGGGCATCGTCCACTCGGGGCCGCGGTGGCTGCGGGGCGTGCAGGGCGGCCGGGAACCCTCGGCGCCGCTGCCCCCCGTGCCGGTCGTCGAGGTCGGAGGGCCGGGACGGTTGCAGGTAAAGAAGGGCTCCGTCTCCGTCGCCGAGCTCGAGGCCGGGAGGCTCTCGGCCTCCTACGCCGACGTCTTCGGGGCGCGGTGGTTGCCCGAGCTCTTCGCGCCCGTGCGGGCCGAGCTCGTGGACCTGCACGAAGAGGCGCGCCGGGAGGCCACGTCCCTGGGCGAGTCGTGGGCGCCGCTCGACCCGGATCTCTCGCGCAAGGTGGCCCAGCAGATGTTCCGGCGGCTGGTCTCCACCGTGCGCGACGCCCACCACGGCGGGACCATCGTCATAGTGCCGCCCGAGAGGGCCGAGGAGGTGCTCGCCGGGGAGCACGTCTCGCTCAAGCACGCCTTCGTGGACGGCGAGCCTCGGAGGCGTTTTCGGACCCTGATCGTGCACATAATGAACCGCCTGGCGCAGTCCCACGGCAGGGGCGGGGAGGTGGCATACCCGAGGGCCGTCGGCTGGGAGGAGTACGTCTGGAGCGAGGACCGGGAGCTCGCCGAGCTCGACGAGGCCATCTTCGAGTTCGCCCACCTCGTCGCCGGCCTCGCCACCGTGGACGGCGCCGTCGTCATGACCCGCCGCTTCGAGCTGCTCGGCTTCGGCGGGGAGATCTCCGGCGAGCTCGAACCCGTGCACGCCGTCCGCAAGTCCCTGGACCTCGAAGGCGAGAGCACCATCGAGGAAGGCACCCAGGGCGTGGGCACCCGCCACCGCTCCGCCTACCGCCTCGCCGCCGCCCTCCCCGACGCCCTCCTCGTGGTCATCTCCCAGGACGGCGACGCCCGCTTCGTCAGGGACAAAGACGGCGCCGTGACGTGCTGGGATCAGGCCTGATAGCCGTCAGCTTTCGGCGGTCAGCCTTTAGCTTTCGATCCTCTCTTCGCCGGAGCCGGGTTCTGGTACATCCTGTACGCGTTCTTGTCGCTGCGCCAGCGTAGCCGTCCCGGCGCAAAAATATCGGATCGTCGGCCCGCGTCCACCCGTAGGGGCGGGTTTCAAACCCGCCCTGCTCCTGTTCGGGACCGGGGGGCACGCGGGCCGCTTCCGCGCTCGGGCCGGATGAGGACCGTCGAGATCGCGAGCGCGGCCACGAAGATGAAGACCTTTCCAAGCCCGTACTGGTCCGCCGCGGAGCCCGCCGCGGCGGGCCCGGCGATGCCCCCGACCCCGAACAGGAGCAGGGCGGCGCTGAATCCGGCCGAGGGCCGCTCCCGGAAGACGGCCGAGCTCCACACCGACAGCAGCGCGCTCATGGTCATCACGCCCGCCCCGAAGAGGGCCGCGGAAGCGGCCACTGCCGCCAACGACCCCGGCGCCAGACCGAGAAGCCCGGCGGCGACGCCCAACGAGACGAGCGTCGCGGCGAGGGTGCGACCCAGCCCGAACCGGGCCACCGCGTCCCCCGTCAGGAGCCCGGCGAACCCGAAGACCCCGAGCGCGACGTAGAGCAGCGGTCCCGTAGCCGCCGACGAGCCGGCCGCGCTGGAGACCAGATCCACGGCGAAGGACCAGTACACCGCGTTGACCACCCCGAAGGAGAGCGCCACGCCGAAGAGCGGCGCCGACGCCGCGCACCAGAACCACCCGAGCCCCGGCCAACCGAAGGTCTTCGCCTTTCCTTCGCTCGCGGGGGCGCGGGGGAGGAGCGCCGCGTTCAGCGCGGCGACGGCCAGGGAACCGGCGGCGAAGGCGAACCAGGCCGCGCGCCACGGGAGCCCGTAGTTCGCGGCGGCGAGCGCGGCCAGGCCCACGACCGCGATGCCGAAGGTCGTGCCCGTGCTTATGGCGGAGAGGACGCGGTCCCTCGAACACGCGGGCACGGTCAGCCCAACGGCGTCGTTGTACGGTGCCCACGACCAGCCCGCCCCCGTTCCGGCCAGGACGACGCCTACGGCGAGGACGGCCGGGTTCGGGGAGAGGGCCACCAGCGCCGTCCCCACGCCGGCCGAGAGGAGCCCGGCCAGCACCGGGAGACGCGGTCCGGTCCGGGCGGCGAGCAACCCTACGGCGAGGAGCGCGGCCAGGTATCCCGCGTAGAGGCCGCTCGCTACAAAGCCGAGCACCTCCGTTGACAGCCCGAACTCCTCCCGGATGTCCGGCAGAAACAGGCCGTAACCGTTGCGGGCCGGCCCGAAGGTTACAGCCGTGGCAGAGAACCCGGCGAGGCCCAGACGACTGGCCGCATCCACCTCTACGGCGTCGCACCGCGAGGGGTCTCGGCGAAGAACTCCGCCAGGATCCTGGCCACGTCCTCCGGCGCGTCCTCCATCACGAAGTGCCCGGCGCCGGGGACGAGACGAAGCTCGGCGCCGGGGATCTTACCCGCCAGGGTCTCTGCCTGCGAGGGATCCAACCACCCGTCCTCCTCGCCCCAGACCACCTCCACCGGCGCGCGAACATCTCCCAACAACCGCTCGACCTCGGCGGTGTCCCGCTCGACGAGCGCGGCGTCTTTTCTCAGGTACGCGGCCTGACCCTCGGCCCCCCGCCACTGCGACAGGTACGCCTCGAACGCCTCACCGTCCATCGGCCGGCTGGTGGCCTCCCTCAGTCGGGCGGCGACGTAGGCCTCGAAGACCCCCGTCGGCATCGTCCGGTAGGCACCCAGGTGCTCCTTGACGTGCCCCAGCGCCGGCGTCCCCCACGGCGTCAGGACCACCGCGTCCAGGAGCGAGATCTTCTGAAAACACACCCCTTCCAGCAGGTGGGCCCTGAGCACGATCCCACCCCCTGTGCCGTGCCCCGCGACCGCCGGACCCTCCAACCCCCAACCCTCGACGAGCTCCGCCAGCACACGCCCCTGCGCGGCGATGGAGACGTCCTGCCCCTCGTACCTCTCCGACTCCCCGAAGCCCGGCAGATCGTAGACGTAGACCGTGTGGTGCCCCGCCAACCGCCTCACCACGCCCCTCCAAAGAGACGACCGGCTCGGCGTGCCGTGCACGAGCACCACCGGTGACCCCCCACCGAACACCCCGTAAGCCACCCCGCCAACATCCGTCCGCGCCCGCTCCCCGAGCCTCCAACTATCTTCCAAGACCGTCCCTCCCAACCGAACTTAGTTACTATCAAATACTTTAAGATAGTAACTATTACCGGTCAATACCTTTAGAGGGTAAAATGTCGGTATGGACGAAGGATTCGGCGAAGAGCGGGACCGGGACGGTTTGCGGCCGAAGCCGGCGCCGGGCCCTTTGGCGCTCGTGCAGGGCTTCGTCAACACCAGGAACATCATGCACGGGTACGACCTGCTTGAGGACGTCGAGGGTGCGGCGGCCTGGCTGGTCGGGCGCGGGCTTCTGGACGGGGACGTCCGGCTGACGGAGGAGGCGCGGGACCACCTCGTCGGGTTTCGGGAGGGGTTGCGGGGTTTGCTCCTGGCCCACAACGGGGGGAGGGCAGAGGGAGGAGTAGGGGGGCTGAACGAGTTGGCGGAGGACGCGCTCCTTCGGGTCCGCTTCGACGAGGAGGGCGCGCCGGGTTTGTTGCCGGTGGGTTCGGGGGCGGCGGTCGGCGGGGTGACGGCGCGTCTGCTCGTCGCGGCGATGGGCGCGTCGTCCGAAGGGACCTGGCGTCGGCTCAAGGTCTGCCGCAACGAGGGGTGTCTGTGGGCGTTCTACGACGCCTCCAAGAATCGCTCCGGTAGCTGGTGCACGATGGACGTGTGCGGTTCGCGGGCCAAGATGCGCGCCTACCGCCGTCGGAAGTCTTAGCGCGGGGTTCGGGAACGGGGGCCCGCCCCCGCGAAGCGACCGGCGGCGCTCTGCCCTAGAATCCGCTCATGGTTCGCAGCAGAGGTACGTTCCGTTGCAGGAGGGTAGGCCCGTGATCGGGGGTTCGAACGAGCCCGTGGCGGTGCTCGCGCTGGTGGTCCGCACGCTCGACCGGCCCGGGGTGTTGCACGCATTGACGAGCGTCATCCTGGATCACGGGGCGAACATCACCTACGTCGACATCGCCGAGCGGCACGAGCGCGGGTCCACCGTCTACTTCGAGCTCGAAGGGGTGGCCGAGGGGTTGGCCGGGGAGGTTATACGGGACCTCCGGTCGCTCGGCATCGTGGAGGAGGTCGAGCGGGCGCCCTCCTTCCAGAAGGTGTACGGGAAGAGGATCATCGTCGTCGGCGGCGGCGCCCAGGTCGGCCAGGTGGTCGTCGGCGCGGTCGCCGAGGCCGACCGCCACAACATCCGCGGCGAGCGCATCTCCGTGGACACCATCCCCCTCGTCGGCGAGGAGGACCTGGCTGCCGCTACGAGGGCCGTGGCCCGGCTCCCGAGGGCGGTGGCGCTGGTGCTGGCCGGGGCCTTGATGGGCGGGGACGTGGCCCGGGCGGTGTACGAGATCCGGGAGAAAGGCATCATCGTCCTCTCCCTGAACATGCCGGGCAGCGTCCCGGACGCCGCGGACCTCGTCGTCAGCGACCCCGTCCAGTGCGGCGTCATGGCCGTCATGGCGGTCTCCTCCTCCGCCCGCTTCGACATCGCCCGCCAACGGGGACGACGCTACTAGAGGTTTCGAGGTTTCAGCTGCCAGCTTCTCCGCTTTCGGTGAGGGGCAGGTTCGTCGCAGGGAGGCCGAGCCTTCGGCCCGAGGGATACACCCCCCGGCGGCGGGGCTTCGCCGCTTGTCCCGCACCGCTGCGGCAGCCCTCCTGAAGCCTAGAACCTAGAGCCTCAAAACCTCCCTAGCGGATGTGGCCGTCTATCAGTTGCGCGAGCATGCCTTCGACGGCGCCGCGCTCCGCGTCGGAGCGGGTAACGGTGAGGCGGGAGACGCGCTCGTTCATCTCCAGGGCGCTCTCGAGCAGGCCGCCTAAGCCTCCGGCCCGGCGGTCGAGCTCGACGAGCACGTCCAGGGCGTCGTCGCCGGAGAGCTTGAAGACGAGCTCCAGCTCCTCAAGACGCCCGGCGTAGCGCCCGCCGGGCCTGAACTCCAGCTGCTGGACGAAGGGGAGCGGGGCTCCCTTGCGCGGGGCGTACTCGTTCTCCACCTGTCGCAACGCGAAGCCGAGGTTCTGGGCGGCGCTCAGGACCGCCTGCTGCAAGGGGTGCGGCGAGACCTGGATGCCGTCAGCGTCGCCGGGGTCGATGGCGCCGGATATGTCCAGCCCTGTGTGGACCGTTACGCCGTGGTGCCCGAGGGAGAGCGGGGTCTCGAAGGGCAGCCGGAACGAGAAAGGCACGGACCTCTCCTCCCCGGCACCTATCTCCATCCTGCCCGCCACGTCGTGCTCGATCAGGGTGTGCTCGTGGGTCGAGTCCTCGTGCTTGTAGCGGGTCGAGACGGACAGGTAGATGCGGGTGAACTCCTGCGCGTCGCTCCCGCCCACGACGTGCGTCTCCCCGCTAACCTCTCCCCCGGGAACGAACGAGTCCGCGTGCAGCCGGGTGTCCACCCTTGCCCCGCCCACGCCGATGCTGCTCAACAGCTTCTTGAACACAAGACCACCTCCCGCTCGAAGAGAACCTCTGCCCATACTCGCACGACGGCACACCCGCCTCAACCGCGAGTACCGGGGCCGATCTCTAGGGACTACGCCCGGCCGGCGCTCAGTTCCGCCGGGGCCTCTCCGCCCTTTAGTATGCCGAGCATCTCGGCGGTGTCTTCGTCCGTGATCAGGACGTTGAGAAGCCCGGCCCGCACGGCCCCGATGTTCGCCGGCGCCTTGCCGGGCCCGCCGCCGTCAAAGGCGCGTGGGCCCGGATCTCGACCAGCCCCATGGCCCGCGCCTCCTTCAACATCCGCGCCACGTTGGACCTCGACATCCCGATGCGCTCCGCGATGTGCTCCTGGGTTAGGTTCTTGATGTACAGAGGTGCGCCACCTCGGCGATCTGCAACAGCCCCTCTTCTTGTTAGATCCACCCGGCGACGCTGCTCCAAAGCGATGCCCTCCCCAAGACCGTCCCGGCAATCGTGCCACAACACGAAATCCCCAGGCGTACACCAATGTAGACGCCCAGGAACACCCGGATGCGGGGACGTCCGATCTACGAAGGTCGGGCTCCCAACCGCGTGAAGGACCGGACGAGTCTTCTGCCCGTGAGAGCGCCGTGATATACCTCCGGAGACGGTTCTGATTCTTACTAACGTCCGCGTTTTACCCTGGACGTAACCCGAAAGGACCCCACGATGGAACTCGGCCTCTACACCTTTGCGGACGTTGGCCCTGGCAGCGACCCGGCGCGGCGGGTGCGCCAGCTCGTCGAGGAGATAGAGCTCGCGGATCAGGTCGGCCTCGACGTCTTCGGCGTCGGCGAGCACCACCGCCCGGACTATGCCGTCTCCTCGCCGGCCGTGGCGCTGGCCGCGGCCGCCACGCGCACCAAGAACATCCGCCTGAGCAGCGCGGTCACCGTGCTCAGCTCGGACGACCCCGTCCGCGTCTTCCAGGACTTCGCCACCCTCGACCTCATCTCCGGCGGGAGGGCCGAGATCATGGCCGGCCGTGGCTCGTTTATCGAGTCGTTCCCCCTCTTCGGCTACGACCTCGGCGACTACGACGATCTCTTCGCCGAGAAGCTCGAGCTGCTGCTGAAGCTGCGCGAGTCAGAGCGGGTGAGGTGGTCGGGAAGGCACCGCGCCCCTCTGGAGGACGTCGGCGTCTACCCGCGCCCGGTCCAGGACCCGTTGCCGGTCTGGATCGCGGTCGGCGGGACGCCCCAGTCCGTAGTGCGGGCCGCGCTGCTCGGTTTGCCGCTGGCGATCGCGATCATCGGCGGCCAGCCCGAGAACTTCGCCCCGCTCGCTGGCCTCTACCGTCGGGCCGCGGGCGAGGCCGGCCACGACCCGGCCGGGTTGCCCATCAGCATCAACTCCCATACCTACGTGGCCGAGACCTCTCAACGGGCGGGCGACGAGTACTTCCCCACCTACGCCGCGATGATGAACCGCATCGGCCGCGAGCGCGGCTGGGGACCCATGGGCCGCCGCCAGTTCGAGGCCGGACGCTCTCCGCGCGGCGCGCTCGTCGTCGGCAGCCCCGGGGAGGTCGTGGAGAAGATCCTCTACGAGCACGAGCTCTTCGGCCACGACCGCTTTATGGCCCAGATCAGCGTCGGAGCCCTGCCCCACGGGAAGGCAATGCGCGCGATAGAGCTCTTCGGCACCGAGGTCGCCCCCGCCGTCCGCAAGGAACTCGCGCCGCGGCCCGCCGCGAACGCCTGATCTCCTGTTGTTACCGGCCCGGTAGCACGCCTTGTATCCTCCCTCAGCCTGCCCGGACCTCGAAGGCCGAACCGTCTATCCGGACGTGGTAGAGCTCGTCGAAGCCCTCCGCGCGGGAGGGGGGAGCGAGCCTCGTCGCCGTGGCGAAGATGGCCACGTCGGGGACCCGCGCCTTGCCTTCGCGGAGGGCGTTGCGCTCCAGGCACCCGCGCACCCCGGACTCGAAGTGGTACCCGACCACCCTGGCCCCGAACTCGCGGCCGAGCTCGACGAGCGGGCGCCGGTCCTCGACGGTCGGGTTGGTGTTGTCCACGACGACCGGGAGCCCGGAACGCAGCGCGGCCACCACGAGCTCCCTCTGCCTCCTGTTCCGGTTCCTGTTGTTGCGGAACAGGTCCTTGCTAACGTGCTCGTGGGTCGCGGCGAACCGCTGGCGGAAGAACGTGCTCTTCCCCGAAGCCTGCAACCCGACGAAGATGACCAGCTCCGTACCCATGGCCCCGAACATGATAGCCCCTGGAGCCCCCGGTTCGTCGCCGGAGAGGGGAACGTCGAACAGCCGGGTAAGAGACACCCCTAGGACGAAGATGGCCCGCCGAACGAGGAGACCAGTGACGACCGTGACCGTGGTGGACGGCTTGCGGATGCACGCCCGCGTCTCGGAGGGCCGGGCCGCCGGCGGGCCGCCCGTAGTGCTCGTGCACGGGCTGGTGGTCTCGGGCCGCTACATGGTCCCCCTCTTCGATGAGCTGGCCCCCTTCCACGACGTCTACGCGCCGGACCTGCCCGGCTTCGGCCGGAGCGAGGGGCCGGCCCGAGCGCTGGACTTGGTCGGCCTGGCCGACGCGCTGGCCGCCTGGATGCGGGCGGTCGGCCTGAGGAGGGCCGTGCTCGTCGGAAACTCCATGGGTTGCCAGGTCATCGCCTGGCTTGCCCTGCGCCACCCCGGGCTCGTCGAGAAGGTGGTGCTGCAGGGCCCGACGATGGACCCGGGCGCGCGGAGCCCGCTCCGGCAGACGTGGCGCCTCCTGCTCGACACGCCCCGCGAGTCCCCGTCTCTGATCGTCATCGAGGGGCTCGACCTCGTGCGGGCCGGCGTGGGCCGGTCCTGGCGGACGTTCCGGTACGCCCTAGGGGACCCTATCGAGGAGAGGCTCCCGAGGTTGCGCGTGCCGGCGCTCGTCGTCCACGGCTCGCGCGACCGGATCTCACCCCTGGGGTGGGCCGAGGAGGTCGCGCATCTCCTGCCCGACGGACGGCTCGTCGTCCTGCCCGGGGCGGCCCACGCCGCGAACTTCTCCGCGCCGGCGGAGTTCGCCCGCGCGGTTCGGTCCTTCCTCGTCGACGAGTAGGTCGACGAGCAGGTCGACCACGGTCGCCGGGGAGGCGCCCTGCACCATTCGACGTACCGGGCCTACACATTCGGGATCATTCCCGTCCCGGCCGCCGGTATCCGCGTTTGCGGACGCTCCGGTGGCGAGCAAGGAAGACGCAAGCGACAGGGAGGTCACCGCGGCCCGGTAACCAAACCCCGCTAGAGGATGGACCACCGAGGCCCTTTGTGTTTCGTGCCGGAGCGACAGAGGGGAAGAAGGCCGTACCGCGCCAGCCCGCAGGCGCGGGCAGGGGACACCACAGACAAGGAGGGCTTAGGGTGAACCGAAGAGGAGTATCGACCAGGACCCACGGCGTGTTGGACCTCGTGTCGGCGGGCGCCCTGCTCGCCGCGCCGAGGCTCTTCGGCCTGGAGAAGGAGTCCCGGGCCGCCTCCGTCCTGCGGATGGCCGGCGGCGGGGCGGCGGCCTACAGCATGCTGACCGACTACGAGTTCGGCCTCGTGAAGCTGCTGCCCATGCGCGTCCACCTGGCGATGGACGCCGCGAGCGGCGCGTTCCTGGCGTCGTCCCCATGGCTCTTAGGCTTCGCCAAGCACGGCCCGCGCTACTGGGTGCCGCACGCGCTGATGGGCGCGGGGGAGATCCTCGCCGCCCTGACGAGCAGGACGCGCTGAGGCGGGACCTACTCCCCGACCGGGTCCCCGGCGAGGAAGGCGAGGAGCGCCCTGTTGAAGTTTTCGGGGCGGTCGAACATGGGGTTGTGGCCGGCCCGTTCGATGACGAGGAGGCGGGAGTCCGGGATCTCCGCCCGCATCACGTCTCCGATGGACGGCGGGATCAGGGGGTCCCGGTCGCCCCAGATCAGGAGCGTCGGCATCCCGACCCGGTGCAGGTCCCCCCGCACGTCTTCGGCGAGCAGGTCCCGCGCCGTCCGCAAGAGGGTGAAGGGCCCCGCGTAGAGGGCGTCGCGCACCAGGACGGGCAGAAACGTGGGTCTTGCGTACCGGGCCGAGAGGAGCAGCGGCCCGAGGTGCCCGAGCATCGTCCGGTCCGAAGGCACCCCGGCCGGGTCCACGAGCACGAGCTTGCGGACGGCATCAGGCCTCCGTGCGGCGAGCTTGAGGGACAGATACCCGCCCATCGAATGCCCGACCAGGTGCGCACCCTCCAGCCCCACGGCCTCCATCCAGGCGAGAAGCCAGGAGGTCGCCTCGGAGAGCACGAACCGTCGGGCGGGGCGGCGAAAGGCACCGAAACCCGGCAGGTTTACGAGGTAGACCCGGTAGTGCTCGGCGAGGTCCGGGACGTTCCGGGCCCACCAGCGGGTGGAGCCGGAGAGCCCATGCACCAGGACTACGGGATCACCCTCCCCCGCGACCTCGTAGTGGACCGGATGCCCGGAGACCAGCGCCTCTCGCCAGGAGGTTCCGGCACTACCTCCCGGCGAGGCACCACGACGAGATCCACCGTAGTCCTGTTCTTGGGCCACGCAACCTCCTCCAGGGTCCGGTCTGTACCCTATCTACCATGCACGGAAGGATGCTAACCAGCGCACGACAAACGGGCAGCGTGCGCGCACGGGTTCAATAGCGGCAAGACGACCGAGGAGGCCCCAGGAAGTGCGCGCGGTGGGCGATGCTCTCTATACTGGTTCTTGGTGGGTTTATGGCCCTTTTTGCCCTTTACGTATCGGTCGGCGAGGACCGCCTTTGGCCCGGCTTGTTGATCCCCGCGGCGCTGGCCCTCTTCGGGGCGTGGTGGCCGGGTTCGAGGTATTCGGGCGCGGCGCTGGTCGCTTTCGGGACGTACCCGGCGCTGCTCGTCGCGCGCGCCTTACTCCCTCTGAGCGACGACGCTCTTGGGGACGGCCTTGCTGCCTCCCACTCGAACGTCTCGCCCGACCGCAGCGTGACCCCCATGACGCCGACGTAGGGGATCTGCAGCGCGCCCTGACGGGTGAGGTCGAAGATCCCGCTTTTACGGAGCTTTGCTCGGCGCGTTAGGCGGGACTCGAACCCGCGACCTTCTAAGTCGTAGTCCCGCGAACTCCGTACCGGCTGGTACTGCTCACTACGAGAATATTACTGAAACGAGCGAAGAACGTGCCTCCATGCAGAGGTCGGATGCGGCCAAGTCCGGTCCCCGGGTCCTTCCGCACGAGTCGGGGCGAAGCGAAGGGCCGGGACCCCGAAGGCTCCCGGCCCGAAACCCGCCAGCGCTTAGGGACGGGTCAGACGCCCCAAGGGTAAGGGGGGTAGCCGTAGTAGCCATAGACTTCGCGCTGGTAGTCGGCCGCTGGGCGCACCAGATCGGTGTCGAAGGGCGGAGAGTCCATCACCGTCTTCCTGCCCTGCTCGATGGTCACCCGGTCTTCGCCGACGTCCGTGACGGCCTCGACGGGGAGCATGATCTTCTTCCCCCCTATCCCGAGGAAACCCCCGGCGCTGACGCCCAGGAAGCGCACCTTGCGCTCCGCCTCGTCCACGTAGAGGTGCTCCACGCTACCTATCTTGTCGCCTTCGTTGTCGTAGACGTCGAGCCCGCGGACGTCCTGCTCAGGCGCTTCCAGGCCGAAGTCCGTATCGCTGAGCCTCACGAGCCCCCGCTGCTCCGTGCGTTCTGCCATGGGTCTCGCCTCCTTCGCCGGATCGCTTGCCTTCCCTTTTGTTCTATCCGAGCCTCGTTAAACATGCATATAGTGCCGTTTTTGACTGGTAAAAATTGCCTTAAGGATCGTTTCGTCCCCCAAATACGCATCCGGGGTGCGGGGTTTCCCGAGTTTCGGAGGACCCAATCTCTCGGTAGGGGCGTCGACAACCTCTTGAAGCCGTTGTTCGAAAAGGCGGGGCTCTCTCCGGCTTCACTTCCGCTCCCTGCGGCACACGCGCGCGACGCTGCTGCCCTCAAAGAACGTCGACCCGAAGATCGTCTCCGAGATGCTGGGCCACGCGACGATCTCGCAGACGATGGATACCTGTTCTTATGCCATGCCGGGGATGGGAGCATCGCCGCAACCGCGCTCGAAGGGGCGCTTTCGTGGGCTACCGCTGCCAAAGGCCCCCGGCCAGCGAGCCGGGGGCCTTTGTTTTTCCGCCTTTTGCAGGCAGTTCCGGGGCGCGCTCGGCAGGACTCGAACCTGCGACCTCCTGATTCGTAGTCAGGCGCTCTATCCGGCTGAGCTACGAGCGCATCGGAAAGACTATGATACCGCCGCGCCGGGTATCTCTCAAGGCGGACGCTTCGGCGGTAAGGTTTTGTGGATATACTTGCTGGGTGGTTGTGGTCCGACGGTCGAAGGCGGGGTATTGAGCGGGTCGGTTCTGCTGGTCATAGGAGATGACGAGGAGAGGTTGCATCTGAGGCGGGCCTTGTCGGGGGAGGGGTGGCGTGTGATCCCGGCCGGCTCGGGCAACCAGGCCCGGCAGATGGCGGGTCGGGAGGAGTTCGAGATCGCCGTCGTGGACAACCGCCTCCCCGACGAACGGGGCTTCCAGGTCATAAGCGCCGTCCAGAAACCGAACGTCTCAACCGTGGCGCTCCTTCGGGACGAGGACACGATGGACCGCATCGTCGGCATCGAGCTCGGCGCCGACTACTACATGCGCTCCCCGGTGAACCCGAGGGAACTCGTGGCGCGGGTCAAGCAGATCTTCCGCAAGCGCGAGCGCGGCGGCGACGACGACTCGGGCAGGCTCTTCGTCGGAGACCTCGAGATAGACCCCGACCAGGTACTCGTCCGCAAGGGAGACAGGGAGATCGCCCTCTCCCCCCGCGAGTTCAAGCTCCTCCACACCCTCGCCCGCTCGCCGGGACGCGTCTTCCCCCGCACCGCCCTGCTCCGCCAGGTCTGGGGCGAGGACGAGTTCATAGACGAGCGCACGGTCAACGTCTACGTCCAGCGCCTGCGCAACAAGCTCGGCGACAACCCGACCGACCCCAAGATGATAGAGACCGTCCGAGGCTTCGGCTATCGCCTGGTGAGGCCGGCGGAGAACTAGAAGAACGGACCCCGAGGGCGCCCGGCTTACGGGCTGCGCCGGATCAGGGCTCCCCCCCTTATGGTCTCCCCGGGACGCACGTCGTAGTGGTGGCCCACGATGCAGTCCTCAAGGTAGGCGTCGTCTCCCACACTCGCGCCCGGCAGCAGGAT
>DASYWA010000195.1:0-19590 GCA_035936475.1 Rubrobacter sp.
CCACCAAGGGCTAAGAAGGGCAAGCGGTGCAAGAAGGGCCGAGGCATTGACTCTGGCCCTTCCTGCTACCTTTATTCACCGGAGTGCGTGGAGAGACTGTCCGAAAAGGGTCGGAGGACCCTGCAGCGTAGCTCCTCAGACGACCTAAAGGCCCTTTTCGTGCTCCGTATACCAACTAAATTCACGCTTGGAGCGTTGCTCGTACCCCTTTTCGGACAGTCTCGGAAGGGTTGTTCTCAGAAGTTCGCAACAGTGGCCCACGCTGCGCGGCGCTTCAGCGAGTGCGCAACGCGGCGAGAGCCACCAAGCCTACCCCGCCAACGACTACCACCACTACGGTTACTATCCACCCCACGGATATACCCGCCGATGAGGCCCCACCATCCTCGGCTTCGGGCCCGCCAGCACCTTCTTTTTCTGCGCTGGCGCTGTCCACGGTGAACCCGAGGGCTCCGTCTATGACATGCCCATCCTTAGAGGTGACGCTCCAGTCCACACCGTAGACGCCGTCGGAAAGCTTTTTGAGATCCACCAACAGCACCTTGGGGTCGGCGGGGGATGCTCGCGTGTCGGTCTTGTCCACCCGGATACCCTCCTCGCTGTAGACCTTTATGGGGTCCAGGGGGCTCGGCTTGGCTCCCCCGCTCTCCTCGAAGCGCACGGGCTCGTCGAAGCGGAGGCGCACCTGCTCGGGGGCCTCGGCCAAGACGTCCCCGCCGGAGGGTTCCGACTCGACGAGCTCGGCGTGGGCTCCCGCCGGTCCAGCGGCGGCCAGTGCCAGACAAGTGGCGAGGAGCAGTACGACCGCTGCCGACCACTTGCTCATCGTCACGCTCCCTTCCGACTCGTAGGTCGCTGACGGGCCACGCCACATGCAACCATCATGCCATCCGGAGGGTCACGACGCACCTCCGGAAGGCTTATTCACCGGAGTGCGTGGAAGGCTCGTTCTCCGAACTTCGGCTGTAGGGTGTTCTGCGAACTTCGCGCAGAGGGGGTTCTGCGAACTTCGCCTAGTAAATCTTGTACCCCCACCCGTGGAGCTTGAGGACCCCCCACATCAAGAGGCCGAACGCGCCGAACATCACGCCGATTACTGCCACCACTGGGAAAAGGTAGGCCCCGACCCATCCGATCATTCCACTCGGCGGCCCGAAGAGCAACACGGCGAGTACCACCAACGAGAAGACGACCGCGGCCCTGGCGATCGCTCGGCCCCACCGCGCTAGGCGGCTCTTACGCGCTACCTGTTCGAGGAGGTCTTCTCGTTCGTTGAACATCCCGAGGCTCGTCTCGGTCGGGTTGGGGGTTTGGGGGTACATCTTCGTTCTCCTTGTTCGCCCTGCGCGGCCGGTCGTTGGGACGGCACGGGCAGCGTAGGGATTTGTAATGATTAGCACATCCCCCAAAGGGGTGATTTTAGCGACCACGAACGGTATCAAGCGGGTGCCAGGGGGTGTGGTCAGGCCTATTCACCGGAGTTCTAGGAAGTTCGCTCCTGGGAGTTCCGAACATCACTCATTTGCGTGATCCGCTCCTTGCTCCACGATATTAAGCTACTTTTGTGACGTGGCAAGGAGCGGATACTCCGCTGTGGTGAAGGAGGCGATGACCATGCGCGATGGGCAGCTTTTGAAGCGTGCTGGCATAGAGTTCGCGAAGAACTTGATCTGGATGGCGGTGGTGTTAGGGTTGCTGGTTGCTGTCCTGGCCGCCACAACGGCCCTGTCGCTGGTAGGGATGATGGCTTTCGTTGGCGTCTTCGCGGCCGTTATGGCAGCGATAATGACGGTGGTTGTGATCTGGAGCAGAGCACCCGATGGGACGACGCGCCTCGGTGGCCACGACTACCCTAGCTCGCCTCCCGACCGTGGTGGTCGGTCCGGTGGCGGTTGGGATGATGTTGGGAAGTGGCCGGGAGGGTGACGATGGCAGCGTATAAAGCGGTCTGCGTACCGGTCCGCAATGATCCGTAGGAACTGAAGACGCCGCCCCTACGCCTGACGCAACAAGTTTCGCGCCCTAGCCGGAGGAGCAAGGGTATGAGTGGTTCCTCTAGCGCCCCTTATTCACCCAAGTGCCTAGAAGGTTTATTCTCCGAACTCCGTATCCGGGGACTCGCATAAACATATTTCCGGGACGAGGTACAGCCCCTGGGCTCCGCTCGGGCGTCGGTGACCGAACACAACATATGGGCACCGTGCATAAAGATTCGTCCTGATGGATGACGCACGTGCGCGTCGGTTGTCGCCCGCCGTTGCCTCCTTGCGGGTAGCCCATTGCGGGCTAGAGATGGCCGCCAGCGCCGTGGCCCTCCGCCCGAACCTACACCGATAGGGTGCTGCGGAAAACCAGGGTGCCATTGTCCAGCACAACCGACCTCTGGGAGTCGCTTGATACGAAAAACGCCGGGGGGGCGCCGCAAGGGGCGTAAGCGCCGCCCTTCGTGCCGTCGGGCGGCGGCTCCTCTCTCGCGCTCGGCAGGCCGGTGTCCGGCCCGTTCGGTCGCGCCTATCCTCAGGAGAGAGCGGGGGGCTTCTTGTGCTCCGGCTACTCCGGCTTCGCTATGTTGCCCTGTCGCTTGGCTTTCTCCCAGGCCGCCTGAAGCGCCGCGACCTGTTCCTTGGGGGTTCTGCTGCCGCTTAGGACCTCCTGGAAGCCGGTGAACATCACCTCGTTGAAGTTCGGTGGGGTCAGGACGTCGATGTTGTAGCCGAACGACCCTTCCTCCGTCGACTTCGAGAGGTCGTCGAGGACCGACTTGAAAAGCTCGGGCACGTCGAGCCCGTCCGTCTCGACCGGTTGGGCGGGAATCGTGTTGAACTTCTCCAGGGATTGCTTGACGGTGTCTTCCTGCAGGAGGTAGTCGATGAACTTGATCGCCCCTTCCGGGTTCGCGGCGTCTTTGGAGACGAACAGGGCGTCGCCGAGCCCGGCGGGGGGTGCTATGCCCGAGCCGCTGATGGAAGGGAACGCGAAGAACCCGACCTCGAAGTCCTGGACCGTCTCGGCTATCGTCGGCACGAGCCACGTCCCCGTGGGAAGCATGGCCGCCTCGCCCGAGTAGAAGAGCGCGTTGGCGTCGTCGTAGGTTATGGCGTTGACGCCTTCCGGGTAGTAGCCGCTCCCGACAAAGTCCCTGAAGAGGAGGTCGACGGCCTCTACGACCTCGGGGGTGTCCCACCGGCCGTCGCCGTAGAGGATCTCGTCGAGCCCCTTCCTGCCGAGCACGTTGCTCACCCCTATGCTGAAGATGTGCCCGGCGGGCCACTGCTCCTGGTCCCCGAAGCCGAGAGGCGTCTTTCCCTGTCCCTTGAGGTCGTCGGCGATGGCCCTGAGGTCCTCCACGGTCTTCGGGGCTTCGGGCACGAGGCCCTTGTTGTAGTAGACGACGATCTCCTCAACCTGGATCGGGACCCCGTAGACGGTGCCGCCGTAGGTGGCCCGCTGCTTGGCCCAATCGAAGACCGTCCAGTCGTTCTGCTTGTAGGCGCCTTCCAGCGATTTCAGGAGCCCGACGTCGGCGAGCACCCCCCCGAAACCCGGCCCCGTGCCGTAGGTGAAGACGTCGGGGGGCTCGTCGCCTTGCAGCCTGGTCTTCAAGGTAGTGCGCAGGTCGTCGCCCGGTATGGCCTCGCGCTCCAGGGTGTACTTGGGGTACTGCTCGTTGAACCCGTCGACCTGTATCTCTATGTAGGTCTTTTCCTGGGAGGTCGTCTCCGCGGTAGAGGTGTAGAACTTGACGGTCTCGCTCCCGCCCTGCGACCCGCCGCCGCATCCTGCTAGCGTACCGCTACCGAGCAGCGCCGCCCCGGCCAGCCCGGCGCCCCCCAGCCTCAAGAAATCCTTGCGGCTAACCGCCCTGCGTGTCCTGCGCATGCCTTCCTCCTTCTACCCTAGTCCTGAGCGACATCTCCGGGCCTATCCTCTTCCCCTCGGCGCCTGCCGGCCCTTTCTTCGACCCTACGCGCTCCCGTAGCCTCGATCGCCCTCCAGCGGTCGCACGCGCACGCCTTCGCTCTCCAAGCGTCCCTCCTCACAGACGAGCGCCACGGCGCCGCCCGTGAGGGGCCGATCATCGTCCCTGACGTCAAAGATCTCCTCCCCGTCGATGCTCGCCCGCAGGCGGTTGCCCCGGACCTTCAGGCCCAGTTCGTAGGTGACGTCGAAGTGCCACGAAAAATCCGCTTCGGCGAGTACCGCATCTCCGTCGAGCGCCTTGACGAGCCGTGCCTTGCCGCCCCTGGTCAGAAGCAGCGCGTAGTAGCGGCGCATGCCCTGTACCCTCGCCCCGAGCCCCGCCGACAGGACCATGTGGGGCCGAACGGGGGCGCTCACCTCGTAGTCGGTCCACTCGCGGGTGCCCTGGATGAGCAACCCCGTGCCCGAGTTCTGGACCAGACGGTAGGGTTCCGGCGCGTGCTCGTCGTACCGATCTGCCCCGTTTACCCACGCCCGCCGCCACATCGTTCCCCCTTCGGCCGGCCGCGTCAGGTTCACCTCCGGGGCACCGTCCCACGCAACGTAGTCGAGGTACACGGACCCGCTCGCCGCGCGTTCGGCGGCCAACTCGACCCCGATGCTGGCGATTGGCTGGCCCCCCGCGTCGCCGACGCGCCACCCGAACACGTTCGCCGAGCCGGGCATCAGGACGGCCTCGGGGCCGTGGTGGATCCGCAGCGCATCGTCCGCGCCGTACGCGCTGACGAACATCCTGCAGGTGACCGCCCCGCTGTTTTCCTTGTCGGCGACGATCCCGGCCCGCGCTTCCTGCCCGGGGTAGAGCGTCGGCGAGGCCAGGAGACGGTAGTCGGGCATGCCTACCGCCTCGGGTGGGACGAAGGTCGGCGTCGATATGCGGGCGAAGCGGCCAGGCGCCAGGTGCCCGTAGCGGATGGCCAGGCTGCGGCTCCCGGCCTCGCTGTGTCCCTCGACGTTCTCCACGGTCGCGACGCCCCGGGAGGGCGGATCTTCGTCGGGCCGGAAGCCCTGGACGGAGCCCGGCAGCTCGAAGTGGAAGCGGGCCCCCTTCTTGGGGGCCACCGGCTCCTCCCCGGCGAGGGCCCTACCGATGTTCACGAGGTGGAGGGTCTCGGTTGCGGCGTCGGTTATGGCCCTGCCGCCGTCCGCGGTGGGCAGGTACATCCGGTCGGCCACGGGGCCCCGCCAGTCCGGGCCATCGTCGATGGCCGCGAGGCCGTTCTTGATGCCGAGGATGCACCCGACGTTGCCGGAGTTGCAGTCCGTGTCCCAGCCGCAGGTGTTGACGATCATCAGCGACCTCTGGAAATCGTCCTCGCCGTGGAGCAGGGCGTGGATGATCAGGGCGTGGTTCGGGACCATGTGGCAGTTGCCGCCGTACTTGTCGTAGCCGTAGTGCTGCGCGATGCGCCCGCGGGTCTTGCGCCAGTCCTTCTCGCCGGCGTGCCAGTCCCTGAGGTCGTCGATCAGCCGAAAGATCACGGAGTCCTTCGGTACGAAGCCGACGGCGGTGTCCAAAAGGTTGTCGAGGTCTCCTTCGACGAAGGCCTGCGCCTCCATGGCCGCCACGATCTGGGCGCCGTAGACGGCCTCCCCGTCGTGGCTGACGCTGGCGGCCCTACGGGCGAGGTCGGCGGCCAGCTCGGGGTCGCCAGGGGAGACCATCGCCCAGCCGTCTATAAAGATCTGGGACCCTATCTGCTCGGCCACCACCTTGCTGTTGAGCGCGATGGACCCGCTCGCCGGGGCGGGGATGCCCTCTTTTAGCCTCAGGTAGGCCGTGTGCTCGGTCGAGTTGCCCATCCCGCCCCACCACAGGATCGCGCGCCGCTCGACGATGTAGTTGAGCCAGCTCTGCCCGATCTGGGCCGGGCTGAGGTCGAGGCTGTTGCCGTAATCCGGCAGGGCGCGCAAGAACGTGAAGGTTCCCGAGATGTCGTCGTCGGTGACGACGAGGGTGTGGTTTTTGAGGTCCAGGTCCCGCCGGTCGTTGACGTAGTAGTAGACCTCGCCCAGCTCGCGCTCGATCCGCTCGTGCTCCCATCCCTCGAACGGCCTGCCCAGGTAGACCCCGATGATCTTGCCGAGCACCCCGGCGTAGACGCGCTCCTCGTAGTCGTCTGGAATCTTCAAGACGCCCTCTCCGTATTCGGTCACGCCGACTCGCGCACGATAAGCTCGTATGGCATCTCCTCGCTGCGCCCGTGCCCGGGGGCCGCCCCGTCGAGGCGTTCGAGCAACATTTCGGCGGCCCGGACGCCGAGGTTCTCCTGGAACTGGGCAACGGTTGTCAGCCTGGGGGTGATCAGGCGCGCGATAGGGATGTCGTCGAAGCCCACAACGGCTATGTCTTCCGGGACCGCGAGCCCGGCCTCCCGTATGGCCACCAGGGCCCCTACGGCCATGACGTCGCTGGCGGCGAAGACGGCCGTCGGAGGGTGCGGTCCGCCGAGGAGGCCCTGCATCGCGCGGTGGCCCCCTTCTTCGCTGAAGTCGCCGTCCCGGATCAGGGCCTCCTCGGGCGGCAGCCGGTGCGCGGCGAGGGCCGCGCGGTACCCGCGGACGCGCGCCTGCCGGGGCCCGCCCTGCCCGGCGATCATGCCTATCCTTTGGTGCCCGCGTCCGATCAGGTGCTCGACGGCCACGCGCGACGCCGCCACGTTGTCCACGTAAAGGTTGTCGAGCGGGAGATCCAGGCCGCCCGCCCCTTTTTTTACCGCCTCCAACCTTACCAGCGCGACGTCCCGCTCCAGCAGCGGACGGAGGTCCTCCGCCTTCAGGTGAAAGAACACGGCCACGACGCCGTCCACCCTGCCCTGCTGCAGGGAGCGTACGCACCTCCGCTCCTTCTCGGCGGTGCCGCCGGTGTTGAACACGATCAGGTCGTACCCCCTGGCCTCGGCCGCCTCCTGAACGCCCCGCTCGAAAGCGGGGTAGAACGGGTTCGTGATGTCCGGGATGACCGCCGCGATCATGTAAGTCCTCTGGGTACGAAGGCTCCGGGCTATGCCGTTCGGCACGTACCCGAGCTCGTCCACAGCGGCGAGGATGCGCCGGCGCGTCTCCTCCGGCACCGAGATGGCGGAATTGTCGCTCAACACGTAGGAGACCGTGGCCTGAGAGACCCCGGCGAGCTTCGCCACGTCGGCCTGGGTGGGCCTCCTGATCCTGGAAGGCCCCGCGCCGCTCAATCCGATCCCCGACCGAACGCCCGAACCGACGCGCCGACGCTCCATGGTGACCGCAGTCCCGACGAAACCCCGCCGGTACGATAATACGAATCACTCATACGAATAACTATGGAGGATCTCGCCCACCTTGTCAACCCGGAGAACGGTGTCGGCGGTGCCGGTTGACGAGCCCGGTGGCGCGCTTTTGGGATCTGATCCGGGGGCCCCTCGATGCCGGTCCGGCCATGGCCTAAAGTGGCTCGATTCGAGCGGCGGTCGTCGGGTTCTCCGGCTCGTCGACCCGCGCCAAGACGGGACGATGTAAGAGCGGTGACGGGGCCTTGGGACTTTCCGCCGGGCTACGCCTCGAAATAGGAGGCGAGTTCGTGTAGCCGTTTCCTCTTCTCGCCTTCGCCCAAGAACGAGGCCCGAAAGGAGTTCTCCGCCACCAGGCGGAAGTCCTCGCGGCCGAAGCCCAGCCCTTCCCTCAAAGCGGCGTAGTTATCAGCTACGTAGCCGCCGAAGTAGGCCGGGTCGTCGCAGTTGACCGTCACGCACAACCCCTCATCGAGCATCCGCTTAGCGGGGTGTTCCTCCATGGAGGGGAAGCAGCGCAGCCTGACGTTGGAGAGCGGGCAGACGGTGAGCGGCACCCGCTCCTCCCTGAGCCTCTCCACCAGCTTCGGGTCCTCCATGCAGCGGACGCCGTGGTCGATCCGGACGGCCCCGAGGTCGTCCAGCGCCTGCCGGATGTACTCCGGGGGGCCCTCCTCGCCGGCGTGGGCCACCCTGAGGAACCCGTGCCTTGTAGCCTCCTCGAACACCGCCTTGAAATCCTCGGGCGGGTGCCCGAACTCCGAGGAGTCGAGGCCGACCGCCACGATCCAGTCCCTGTAGGGCAAGGCTTCTTGCAGGGTCCGCATCGCCTCGTTGGCGCTCAGGTGCCTGAGGAAGCACAGGATCAGGCGCGAGGAGAGGCCCAGGCGCCGCTCGCCGTCCAGAAGGGCCTTGCGAATGCCCGTGATCGCGGTCTCGAAGGGGACGCCCCGACCCGTGTGGGCCTGCGGGTCGAAGAAGATCTCGGCGTGGCGCACGCCCTGGGAGGCGGCCTTCTTTAGGTAGGCCAGGGTCAGATCGTAGAAGTCCCCCTCGTGGACGAGCACCCTCATGCCCTCGTAGTAGAGGTCGAGGAAGGACTGGAGGTCGTCGAAGTCGTAGGCCTCGCGAACCTCCTCGACGGAGGCGTACTCGAGGGCGATGCCGTTGCGTCGGGCGAGCTCGAACATCATCCCCGGCTCCAGGGTGCCCTCGATGTGGACGTGCAACTCGGCCTTTGGGAGGCCCTCGAGGAAGGCTTTGCCGGTGGCGGGGTCCCGCCGGATCGTCTCTCCGTCGCCCATTCGAACCTCCTCGGCCTCGCGGCGGATCTCTCCGGGGCAGGATAGACCAGCGAACGATCTTCGGCCAGCGTCCCACCGTTCCGGCGCCGGGTTGTGAGAGACTGCAATAGGCCGTGGTGAGGGCGTCCCGAAGCTCCTCACCTCGGCGCCCGGGCAACACGAACGCGAGGAGCCGCCCATGCAGATAACGGAGGTACCCGTAAGCACCGACGAGCGTTACCAGCTCGTCTCCATAACGGAGGAGGTCAGGAACGCCGTCCGCGAGGCGGGCGTAAGCGAGGGCATCTGCTTCATCTTCTCGACCCACACCACGGCGGCCGTAACGATCAACGAGGACTACGACCGGGACGTACCCAAGGATCTCGCCGCCGCCTGCCGAGCCTTTCTCGAGAGGCTCGACGTGCGCTTCGACCACATGGAAGGCAACAGCGACTCGCACTTTCTCACAAGCCTCTTCGGCCAGTCCCAGACGCTCCTGGTGCGGGGAGGCGAGCCCGACCTCGGCCGCTGGCAGGGCGTCTTTCTCGCCGAGTTCGACGGGCCCCGCCAGCGGACCGTCCGCTTGGCGGTGGTATAGCTATCGGCTTTCGGCGGTCAGGCTTCAGCCCCCGCGGTGACTCCCGGCCCGACCGCGGGGTGCCCGGGTACTCGTCGAGCTGGCGCGTAGGCGCCGGTGATCGATGTTGTCTGGCTTACCGCTGCGAGCTCAAGGTCGGCCGTCCGCTACTGTTTAGTTACGGTTGCGGGTTCGGTAGAATGATCGTAGGTTAGACGGTTCTTTTGGTCTGGATCGTGTCCGGCGGATGGCGAAGGTTTTGGAGGCTCGCGTGAACGGATTGGCTAAAGGCGGTCTGGCCTTGGGGGGGCTGGCGGTTGGTATGGTGGCGCTCAAGAGGGCGCTCAACCCGCGGCCCCGGTACGCCCCCTGGGAGAAGCCGCCCTACGGCGATTTCGAGAACAAGGTGCTCATCGTCGGCGGCGGGTTCGGCGGGTACACGGCCGCCAAGGACCTGTGCAAGCTCGTCGAGGACCGCGACGACGTGGGCGTGCTCGTCATCGCGCGGGACAACTTCTTCACGTTCTGGCCCATGGTGCCCGGCATCGTCAGCAGCGACATCGACGCGCGCAACGTGGCGCAGCCCCTGAGGCGGGCGCTCATCACCGCCGGGGCGAGCTTCCGGCGGGCCGAGGTCAAGAGTGGGGACTACGAGCGAAAGGTGGTCGTGGCCGACGGCGGGTTGGAGTTCCCCTTCGATCATCTGGTTATCTCACTGGGTGGGCAGCCGAACTTCTTCGGGATACCCGGCGTCGAGGAGCACAGCCTCACGATGCGCGGCGTCGAGGACGCCGAGCGCGTCCGGAACAAGGTAATAGAGCGCTTCGAGGAGGTCTCCCTCATCCGGGGGGACGTCCCCGAGTCCAAGCTGACGTTCGTGGTGATCGGGGGCGGGGCGACCGGGGTCGAGACGGCGTCCGAGATCCACAACCTCGTCCACGAGAGCCTGGCGCCCGACTACCCGAACATAGACCCGCACCGCGTGAGGATCTTCCTTCTCGAAGGGCTGCCGAACATCCTGCCCGAGCTCGACCCCGCGCTGCGCAAGGCGGCCCGGACGCGCCTGGTCAACGAGCGCATAGACGTGAAGACCAACGCGATGGCCGAGGAGATAACCGCCAACTGCGTAAGGCTCAAGGGCGGGGAGATGATCTCGACGGAGAACGTGATCTGGACAGCCGGCAACCGCCCGAACCAGACGATCACGAACCTCGGCCTACCCTACGACGAGCGGACCGGGATCAAGGTGGGACTGGACCTGCGCGTGGAGGGCCACGAGGACGTCTGGGCCATCGGCGACTGCGCCTCCGTGGCCGACAAGCGCGAGGAGAACGGGAAGGTCGTGCCGCCGACCGCCCAGGCCGCCATCCAGCAGGGCCACGTCGTCGCCCGCAACATCTTGAAGTCCATCGACGGGGACCCCGACCTCGAGGAGTTCGAGTACAAGCCGCTGGGCCAGCTCGTCGAGCTCGGCAGCGACTTCGCCGTCAACGAGGTAATGGGCGTCCGGTTTACGGGCCTGATCGCGGCGCTGTTCTGGCGGATGACGTACCTCGTGCGCCTCAACAGCCCGCAGAGCAAGGCCCGCATAGCGGCCGACTGGATCCTCGGCGCCCTCCTGAAGCCGGCCGTGACCCAGACCCGGAGCACGGGCACGCAGTAGCCCCGGCTTGAGCGCCGCGCCAGGAAGTGCTAGGTTAGCGGGGTTAGCCGCCGAGAGACGGGCCATGATCCAGGACGCACAGCACAGGGAGAACGCTTGACGCTCGCCAACCAGCTCACCCTTGTGCGGCTCGTGGCGGTCGTGCCCGTCATGGCGATGCTCTACCTGCCCTTCGGCTGGGCCCGGTGGGCGGCGCTCGCGATCTACGTCGCCGCGATCTTCACGGACTACCTGGACGGCGAGCTTGCCCGGCGGTCCAACGAGGTGACGGGCTTCGGCAAGCTTATGGACTCCATCGCGGACAAGGCGCTCATCGTCTCGCTGTTCTTCGCGCTCGTCGGCGAGGGCTCGATGGCCTCGTGGATGGCCGCGATCATGGTGATCCGGGAGTTCGCCGTCACCGGCCTGCGCATGGTCGCCCTGGAGGGCGGGGAGGTCATAGCCGCCAACAGCTGGGGGAAGGCGAAGATGAACGCCCAGAGCCTCGGCGTCTTTATCCTGCTCGTCGGGATTCCGGGCGCGGAGGGCTGGCGCGGCGCGGTCTCCACTTTGGGATGGTGGGTGATGCTCGTGGCGGTGGTGCTCACGCTGCTCTCCGGCTGGTCGTACCTGCGGGATACGCCGCGCATACTCGCGATCACCTCCAAGCGAGATCAGCGCCTCTAAAAGCTGTAGAATCACGCCCCGATGGCGGAGAACACCGAGAAGCGGCTGAGGCCGGCCGAGGTCGAGATGATACTGCGCCGCGCCTCGGAACTGAACGCCCGTCGCTGGGAGCGGGGCTCCGAAGGCGTTCCCTCGGTCTCCCCGGAGGTCCTGGTCCAGGTGGCCGCCGCCGCCGGCATCCCCGAACAGGACGTGCGCCGCGCGATGTGGGACCTGGCCTCCGAGAAGACGGCCGAACCTCACTCTTTGGCCTGGAAGCTCTACGGCCCGGCCCGCCTGCGCGCCGTGCGCGAGGTGGACCGCCCGGCGGGTCGCACCCGCGAGCACCTCGAAGGCCTCCTGCGTCTGGAGCAGGGCCTCAAGGTCCGCCGCAAGACGGAGATGGGTTCGCTGTGGGACCCGGGCGACGAGCTCGGCATGGTGCGCCGCGCCCTGGACTTCTCCGGCGACCGGACGCTGCTGAAGACCCGCTCCGTGGAGCTGCGCGTCGAGGCCATAGACGAGGAGCGCTGCGCCGCGAACCTGACCGCCGATGTCTCCAACCAGCGCGGGGAGTACCTCTCCTTAGGCGGCATCCTCGGCGCGACGCTCGCCGCCCTCTTCGTCCTCGCCGGCATGCAGAACGGGTTCTTCCTGCTCGGCGTCCTGCCGGCGCTGGCGGCCCCGGCCTTCTGCTTCAGGGTCGCGTACCGCAGGACGACCACCGACATCCGCCGCGCCCTAGACGACCTACTCGACGCGGTCGAGCAGGACCCCTCCCAGGAAGAGCAACCCCCCGACCGCGGCGACCGGCGGCCAGGCTCCATCAAAGGTCTCAAGCCGATACCGCGCTTCACGTCGCCGCCCCGCGATGAATAGCTTTCATCTATTGGGGAAATCACCCTTGTCGGGTAATCTAAAGGCAGCGTAGTGACGCGACGATCACATCTTGGAGAGAGGCGCCTCGACGCGGGAGGTGCGCCTACCCCGTACTCGGAGCTGAAAGCTGAAGGCCGATAGCTATGCCGCAGGGCATACTCAAAGAGATCTTCGGGTTCGATTCGTTCCGCCCGGGGCAGGAGGCCGTCATACGGGCCGTGCTCGAGGGGCGGGACACGCTCGCGGTGATGCCGACAGGGGGCGGGAAGAGCCTTTGCTACCAGATCCCGGCGCTCATGCAGGAGAGCCTCACCGTGATAGTCTCGCCCCTGATCTCCCTCATGAAAGACCAGGTCGACTCCCTGCTGCAGAGCTCGGTCGCCGACGCCGCCGCGCTCCACTCCGGGCTCTCGCCCGAGGAGCGGTGGGAGGTGGAGCGGAAGGTCAGGACGGGCGAGGTCCGCATGCTCTACGTCGCCCCCGAGCGGCTGCGGTCTTTAGAGTTCGTTCTCTCCCTGCGTCGGGCCGGCGTCGGGCTCTTCGTGGTCGACGAGGCCCACTGCATCAGCGAGTGGGGCCACGACTTCCGTCCGGACTACCTCTTCCTGCCGCGCGCGGTGCGGGATCTGGGCAGCCCGCCGGTGCTCGCGCTCACGGCGACCGCTACGCCCCGCGTCCGCCAGGACATCCGGCGTTCGCTCGCGATGAGGGACCCGCACGTCGAGGTTACGAGCTTCAACCGGCCGAACCTGACCTACCGGGTGATGCCCGCCGAGAAGAAGGAGAAGCTCGCGCGCATCCTGGACGTGATCCGGTCCTCCCCGCCGCCCGGTATCGTCTACGCGACCACGCGTAAGGAGTGCGAGGAGCTTGCCGCCGAGCTGCGCTCCTCGGGCGTGGACGCGGCGGCCTACCACGCGGGCATGGGCGCCGCCCGGCGCAACGAGGTGCAGGAGCGGTTCATGACCGACGAGGTGGGGGTGGTCGTGGCGACCATCGCCTTCGGGATGGGCGTCGACAAGCCGAACGTCCGGTTCGTCGTCCACGCGGCGGTCCCCGGCAGCCTCCCCGCGTACATCCAGGAGTCGGGCCGGGCCGGGCGCGACGGCGAGGCGGCCGAGTGCGTGGTCCTCTACCGCGGCGCCGACGTCGGCCGCCGCAAGCGGCTCGTCACGCTCAACACCTCAGGGGAGGACGAGGTCTCTTCCTTCTTCCGGGCGCTCGTGGGGGTGGAGAGGGACGGGCGGGTAAACGCGCCGTTCGGGTCGCTCGCAGCTTTAGGCGGGGTCGAGCCCGACGCGGCCGGGATCGTGCTGGGGAGCCTCGAACGCTCGGGGCTCGTCTCGCGCGGCTATGACCTGTGGTCCGAGGTCGAGGTGCGGCGCCTCGACGAGGAGCCGGGGGAGCTGCGCGAGGAGGTGGCGGCCGTCCACGCGGCCCTGCCGGGCGCGGGATCTGTCGGCCTGCCGGAGCTCTCGCGGAAGGTGGGTTTGCGGCCGGCCGTGGTGCAGGGGGCCATCTACAGGATGATGGTGGACGGTATCGCGGAGGTCGTCCCGCGCGGCGCGCTGGTGGACGTGAGGCTCAAGACCACCTCCCTCGACGAGGAGAGCCGCAGGGACATAGCCTCCCGGCTCAAGAGCCGCGCCCAGGCGGCGTACGCCCAGATCCGGGACGTCGAGTCATACGCCACCCTCTCGGCCTGCCGCCGCGAGCACCTCCTGCGCCACTTCGGCGACGAGGAGGAGGTCGCCCCCTGCTCCGGCTGCGACTACTGCCTCGGCGAGGTCCGGCAGGCACCGGGAACGGCCGCCACGCCTACCGCGGTCCCGTCGAACGGGACGAACCCCGACGTGGACGCGGACCTCTTCGAGCGCCTGAGGAACTGGCGGGGGGAGAAGGCCAGGGAGCAGCAGGTCCCCGCCTACGTCGTGCTGCACAACTCGCACCTGGAGGGGATCTCCGCCCGCAAGCCCCGCACCATCCAGGAGCTCGGCTCGATAAAGGGCGTCGGCCTCCGACGCGCCGCCCGCTACGGCGAAGAGCTGCTCGCCCTCGTAAACGGCCAGGAGCCCGAGGCGGCCCCGCGCCCCGAACAACCCGAAACGAACGGCCACCGCTCCCACCTCGAAGCCGCCACCGCCCTGATCCGGGCCGGCAGGGGCGCCGACGCCGTCCCCGAACTCGCCCGCGCCCTGGAGCTCGGCGGCGACGAGGCCCGCCGGGAGATAGACGAACTGCTAGGAAGAGGCTGAACCGATCGACGCAAAGGAGACGGGTATGAGGCTCGAAGGCAAAAAGATAGCGGTCCTGCTCGCCGAGGGGTTCGAGGACCTCGAGTACTGGGTGACGGTGATGCGGCTCCAGGAGGAGGGGGCCGAGGTCGTCACCGTCGGCCCGAACAAGGAAGAGGTCTCCGGCAAGAACGCGCTGAAAGCCCAGGCAGACGCGACCGCAGACGAGGTGGACGCCCAGTCCTTCGATGGCGTAGTCATCCCCGGCGGGTGGGCGCCAGACAAGCTCAGACGCTATGAGGGGATAACGGGCCTCGTCAAGACGGTCCACGAGAGCGGCAAGACCGTCGGCATCATCTGCCACGGCGGACTGGTCGCCATCTCCGCCGGCATCGTCGACGGTGCCCGCGCCACGGGCTCGCTCGGCGTCAAGGACGACCTCGTGAACGCCGGCGCCACCTGGGTTGACAAGGCCGCCTTCAGGGAAGGCAACCTCGTCTGGGGCCGCGTCGTGGCCGACATCCCCGCCTTCAACCGCGAGCTCGTCGCCGCGCTCGCGGAAGGGTAGGGATAGGAGAGCCGGAGAGGCGGCACACCAGTGGGTAGACCAACGTAGGAGTGACGGGGAGGTAGGGGGTAGTTAGAGATCGCGGGGTCGATCTCCGTGGGTCACCTCCCAGAGAGGGCCCGTGGGGACGGGCAGAGCGATCGCACTTCGTTAGCCTCGGACGTGACTCTTTGGCTTCCCTGATGCAATCGGTAATGCGATTGAGGGGTAGGCGGGACCATGATACTCGCCGCGTTCGTCATCTTCTTCGCCGTGCCCATCCTCAGCAACGCCTACGATAACTTCGTGTCCAATTTACCCGGCGGCTGACCCCATCCCTTGGTCTTCTTCCACGAAAAAGCCCCCGAATTCTCGGGGGCCACGTTCTCCGCCGGGTGGCTTAGCGGCACTAAGGCCAACGGCGAGCCGCGCAAGGATTCTCCAGTGCGTGTTCTGCGCGACCCCTATCCGCCGGGGGTAGGAGAATTCGCACTGGCCGAATACCCCGCAGGATGGCTAGAATGCTACAAAGAAGATTGGAATATTCTCAATTCTATTTGACAACCAACTGGCAGTGAGAGCGAGTTCTAAGGGCATAAATCGGCTTTCTCCGTTGTCGGAACTTTGAGGCCAACAGTTGCGTTTCCCGAAAATTGCTCGCTGGCAACCGCACCCTCTGGCGCTGCTACGGCGTAGCAAAGCAGGATACCCTTATCCACCGTTTGCCTCTAAGTACCGCAACTTGGGCACTGCTGCGACTTTTCCTCACCGCTGTCCTGTCAGTATGATTCCCGTGTTCGCCGGTTCCTAGAAAGAAGCTTCCGATTGGTGACCAAATCTTTCCCCACGTTCCCTTTGAAATGCCCACACTTACCGTAGTGCATGGTTACATCGGTGCTGGACTTACGATTGATCACGTAACCGAGGGGATAGTTCTTAATCCAAGTCTCGAACTCCTCGCGTGTCTCGGGCTCGGAAACGTTAGAAACCAATTTTTTCATTGCTAGCCCTCCCTCAGAATCTACCTTCTCCCTATTTATCGCATCATTCTAGAGGGCCATGGTCAGTTAACGCTGATTCCCTATCCGCACACCGCAACGGAAAATCGTTCCCGGTTTCCGTCCGACCGACGAAGGGGGCCGGACGGCATACAGACCCGCCCACCCATCGCCAACATACTGTAGGGTGCCAAAGAGGGACACCGGGGAAGAGAGAAACTATCATTAGGGGTCTGCAAACATCCCGCTCAGCTTCACGCAAATGCGTGCCTAGCGTACTCGCAGCTAGGAGTCAGCGGGTATGACCGTGGCTGTGTTGGTGGTGTCAGCGTCGCTGGCGGTTCTCGCGTTTCTCGCGTTCGCGGTGAGCGCGGTAGCGTTCCTCATCCAGACCTCCAGGCACAAACCATCCAGGAGATGGGTCGCGACAGCCGGAGCCTCCCTCGTTCTGGTCCTGGCGTTCGGCGGTCTCTCCAACGCGGTTTCGGGCCGGAGCGGACCGACCCTGGGCGGGGAGCAGGCAAGCGCCCTAGGGGCAGCTGGTAAGAGGGACCACGACGCCACGGCGACGGTCACGAGGGTGGTCGACGGCGACACCATAGACATCTCCCCGTCGGTAGAAGGGCTCTCCAGGGTCCGCCTGATCGGGATGGACACCCCCGAGGTCTACTTCGGCACCCAGCCCTACGGGCCGGAGGCGAGTGCCTTTGACAAGCAGGAGCTAGAAGGGCAGGAGGTGGGACTGGAACTCGACGTGCGGAAGGTGGACCCCTTCGGGCGGCTCCTAGCCTACGTCTATCTGCCCGACGGGGAGATGTTCAACGAGACGCTCCTCCAGGAAGGCTACGCGCAGGTGGCGACCTATCCGCCCAATGTTAGGTACGTGGACCGCTTCCTTGAGGTGCAGAGGGAGGCGAGGGCGGCGAGCCGGGGGCTTTGGGGCCTCCCCGCAGATAAGCTGTGCCAGCAGACGGACCGGGGCAACGGCATAGGCGGCGGATGTTCTGGCTCCGAGTCCGGGTCTCAACCAGAGGACCAACCGGGTAGCTCGGTGAGCGGTGCGAACCCGCAAGACACTAACCTGGACTGCGCCGGATTCAAAACTCAGGCCGAGGCGCAGCGGGTACTGGAGCAAGACTCCAGCGACCCGCACTACCTCGACGGTGACGGCGACGGTGCGGCGTGCGAGGAACTGCCGTGAGGAATTCGTGACGGGCCGGCACCCGAGCCCGACGCCCGAGATGGGGGCGACGGAGACGGTCTTCGGCACCTTGCGCCGGAGGCGATCAGGTCGGCGATCGCGCATCCGACACCCCGAAGATCACGGTGATGAAGGCCCGACTGGATGTCCGCTGGGCGCTCTCCCGCAGCGATCCCGTGGTCACCCCGAACGTGAAGATCGCCGTCCCCATCGCGCCCGCCCGCCGGGCACGGTGCCCCGGTAGAGCAGGTAGAAGAACGCGGGCGTCAGGGCGAAGATCGTGACGTCGTGCGCCACCCCGTCGTGGAGCACCGACCCGGGCTTTGGGCCCCTACGTCCTCCGGCGAACTATGTCCGAGTCGCGCAGCACGTCTTCGACGGCCGCCTTGCCCTCGGCGCTGCGCAGGAGGCCGAAGTGGTTGCCCTGATGCCACAACACCCGCGGTCTGTCCCAGTGGCGCCACAGGCTCTCTGGTTCGCCGGCGGGGATGATGCGGTCGGCCACGCTCGCGAGGATGGCTCGTCTTTCTTTGGCTACCCGCGGCTCCAGCGCGAGCGGCGAGACGGCGCGGAGCAGCAGGTCCGTCTTCTTCTGCGTCACCCCGGCCGTCTTCAAGTAGCGCGTCGCCATGGAGAGGCCGTCGCGCCAGAACATAAGAGACGGGTCCACGGACGGGTTGGCGGCGATCACGCAGTCGACGCCTTCTTCGCCTTGCACCAGTCCGCAGAGCAGGGCCGCCGCGAACCCGCCCAGGGAGTGCCCCAGCACCCCGACGGCCAGGGCCCCCTGGTCGGGCAGCCTGAGCCAGCCCAGGAGGCGCCGGATGTCCCACACCGCCTGGGCCCCGGTGTGGACGAGCTCCACCATCTCCCCGGAGAGCAGGCGCTCGCCGCTCAGGAGGCCGGCCTTGCGGGGACCGTGCAGCGGCAGGAACGGGAAGAGGAGGTTCAACCCCAGCTCCCGGTGCAGGTACTCCGGCTGGAAGAGATCGGGGCTCTTGTGCGGCGAGCCGTTCCTGAGGCCGTGGATGCACACCAGCCACGGGCGCGGCTCCCCCGGGTGGCGCAGGACCAGCGCGTGGGCCGTGCGGTTGGGCGCTTGGGAGAGCCAACGTTCCCGGCCCGGCTCGTCCGGCCACGGCTCGTACCCGCTCTCGAAGCTCAAGTGCTCCAGGTCCCACCCCTTGTGGCGTTGCCTCCGGTGGCCGAACCCCTCGACCGGGGGCGGCTTGCGGTGGTAGCTTTCTGGGTCGTCGAGCCAGCCGTTCTCCCCGAAAACCTCCAGGGCCTCGTCGATCTCGCGCCCGACCCGCGCCGCCCGGGGACCGACCACCAGCGGCCGGGTCGTCAGCACTATGCCGAACATGGCAACCTCGTCGGCCGCCGACCTGGTAGAGAGCCTCACGCCCATCCGCGGTTTCGGAACCCCGGCGGGGACGGGTACCTCGCCGACAGCCAGGTACCCGGAGGCCACGAAGCTGGCAGACGAGAGGATCAGGAGCACGACCCCGGCCTCAAGACCGGAGGCCAGGACCATGGGGAAAGAGAGCAACATCCCCAAGAACGCTCCCATGGTCATGAACTGGGAGATACGCGCGTCCCCGCCCGAAAACACGTTGGAGAGGCTCGAAGAGAGCAAGGACACCCCCGGCAAGACGCCCAGGATTACCCCCAGTAGACCACCCTGCACGGCCCACCAAGCCCACAGCCCGCCGGTGAGGGCCGGCAGCGCGACGACCAGCGGCCACAAGGGCGGCGCCACCGGCCCCGGCGGCTCGCCCTCCTTGACGTCGGGTTCTCTTGCAAGGCCCATCCGGTTCGCACACGCTACCATACGCGGCCACCATCCGGGAAGGAGTCCTGTCTCGCCCATCCCGAATCGGACCGTGCGCCGGGATATGTTCGACTCCCGACGCTATGGAGCCTGATAGTCGAGCCGTCGCTCGCCTTCCCGATAAGCAGACACCGAAGGTTTCGGACCATGCACGCCGCATAAGGGTAGCGGCCAAAGGCTCCGAACCCGGCCATCTCGATGTCCCCGACGGAAGCGGAGAAGGGAGGAGAGTTCATCTGCTATCCTCCGATAAACGGCCCATTAACGAAACGTTATTGGACGCTCACGACATCTTCACGGGACCGATGGACAATGAGCCGGAGTCTACGAAGGAGACACGAACCATGTGGATAGTACAGATCTCGGACATTCACGTCGGGACGGAGATGTTCAGGCCCGACCTGCTGTCCACCACCACATCCTGGCCGTCCCCGGCACCGGGCGCGACACCGGAATCCTCAGGGACGAGGGCGACGTCATGG
>DASYWA010000196.1:0-20511 GCA_035936475.1 Rubrobacter sp.
GTAGCGCGAGCCGCGTCGCCCGGCTTCCAGATCGTATTCCAGGTTCGAGTAGGAGGCCGCCGCGACGGCCGCCGTCCGCTCCGTCCTGGAGGACCTGCGGCGCCGGATCTCCGCCGGCGAGGAGCCAGCCGCGTCGGAGGCGGACGTCGTCGCGCACGCCGCGCGGACTCTGTCTGACAGGGGGCTGCGCCGGGTCGTCAACGCCACGGGCGTCGTCCTCCACACGAACCTGGGCCGGTCCGTTCTCTCCGAGGAGGCCGTGGCAGCCGTCGCGGAGGCGGCCACCCGGTACTCGAACCTGGAGTACGACGTGGCGGCCGGCGAGCGGGGATCGCGCTACGACCGGGCGGCGCCGCTGCTGCGGGAGCTCACCGGCGCCGGGGACGCGCTCGTGGTCAACAATTGCGCGGGGGCGACGCTGCTGGCGCTCTGCGCCGTGGCGGCGGGGGGTGACGGGGAGGCCGAGGTGATCGTTTCCCGGGGTCAGCTCATCGAGATCGGGGGCGGCTTCCGCATCCCCGAGGTGCTCGCCCTCTCGGGCGCGAAGCTGCGCGAGGTCGGCACGACGAACCGCACCCGACTCTCGGACTACGAGGGGGCCATGGGCGAGAACACGCGCGCCATCCTCTGGGTCCACCCGAGCAACTTCGAGGTCAGGGGCTTTACCGAGTCCGTGGGCGTCGCGGAGCTCGCCGCCCTGGGGCCCCCCGTCGTCGCCGACGTCGGCAGCGGCGCCCTGCTTCCCTTCGGCGACGAGCCGCTCGTCGGGGAGGCGGTCCGGGCCGGGGCCGCGCTCACCGTGTTCTCCGGGGACAAGCTGCTCGGCGGGCCGCAGGCCGGCATCGCGGTCGGGGATCCTCTCTGGATAGGCGCCATGCGCCGCCACCCCCTCGCCCGCGCCCTCCGCGCCGACAAGCTCTGCCTGGCGGCCCTCGAAGCCACCCTGACCTCGTACCTCGAGGGTACCGCGACGGGAGACCTGCCCACCCTCAACATGCTCCGCGCCCCAGAGAAAGAGGTGCGGGAGGCCGCACAGGAGCTGGCGGAGAAGCTCTCCGGGGAAGCCCCCGGCCTGGAGGTGGACGTGGCCCCCTCCGTCGCCCGCAGCGGCGGCGGGACGCTGCCGCTGTACGAGATCCCCTCGTTCGCCGTCCGCCTCGGAGGGACGGAACCCGAGACCCTGGCGGAGGGACTGCGCGTCTGCGACCCGCCCGTCGTCGGGCGGGTCCACGAAGGAAGGGTCTGGCTCGACGCCAGGACCCTGCTGCCCGGCGACGACGGGGCGATCGTCGCCGCCGTAAAGGCCGCCGTTGGCTGAGGCGGCGGAGGGCCGGATAGCCCTGACCATAGGGACGGCCGGGCACGTGGACCACGGCAAGACCACGCTGGTGCGGCGGATGACGGGCACGGACACCGACAGGCTGGAGGAGGAGCACCGGCGGGGCATCTCCATCGTGCCGGGCTACGCGGAGCTCGTGCTCCCCGGCGGCCGGCGGGCGAGCCTCGTGGACGTGCCGGGCCACGAGCGTTTCGTCAAGAACATGGTCTCGGGGGCGACCGGGGTCGACGCGTTCTTGCTCGTCGTGGCCGCCGACGACGGCGTCATGCCCCAGACCCGCGAGCACCTGGACGTTCTGCGCGTCCTCGGCGTGGAGCGGGGCGTCGTGGCCCTCACCAAGACCGACGCCGTGGACGAGGAGACCGCCGAGCTGGCGACGCTCGACGTCGAAGAGCTCTTCGAGGCCGTCGGCATCTCCGCCCCCGTGGTCCCCGTCAGCGGCAGGACCGGAGAGGGGATCGGGGATCTCCTGGCGGCGCTGGACGGCCTGGCCGCGGAGGCCAACGACGGGGACGCCGCTACGGGTCTCGCGAGGCTGCCCGTCGACCGGGCGTTCGTGCTGAGGGGGATCGGGGTGGTGGTGACGGGGACGCTGTGGAGCGGGGAGGTCCGGCCCGGCGACATTCTCCACACGCCCTCCGGGCATCGCCCCCGCGTCCGGAGCATCCAGAACCATGGCCACCCGGCGGAGGTCGCTTACCCCGGCGCGAGGACGGCCCTGGACCTCGTCGGCGTAGAGTCCTCCCAGGTGGAGGCAGGAGACGTCCTCACGTCGCGCCCCGTCCCGCGGAGCCTCGCGTTCGACGCGCGCCTGCGGCTCCTCGAAGGCGCCGGGCCGCTCGCCCACGGCGTCAGGGTGCGCCTGCATCACGGCACCCGGGCTACCAACGCCAGGGTCCGGCTCTCGGGCGCGGGGGAGCTGGCGCCCGGCGAGAGCGTCTTCGCCCGCATCAGGCCGGAGGAGCCCTTAGTCGTGCTTCCCGGGGACCGCTTCGTCGTCCGCTCGCTCGCCCCTCAGGTAACCATCGGCGGCGGCACGGTGCTGGACCCGGCGCCGTCGGGGCGGAGGCCCGACCCTGACTGGCTCGAGGCCCTGGAGGACGGAGATCCGGCGAGGACGATCCCCCTCGTCCTCGCCCGCCGCCCCGACGAGGGCCTGACCGCCGCGGAGATCTCACTGGCCCTCTCCGCCCCCGTCCGGCAAGTCCAAGATGCCGCGGAAAGGCTGCCCGAGGTCGCGAAGGTGGGCGACCTCTACGCCACCACAGAGGCCGTCCAAACGGCCAGGGAACGCCTGCTCGCGACGCTCCGTTCGCGGGCGGACGAGCGTCCCGAGGCGCCCGAGATCAGCGTCGCCGAGGCCCGCTCTGCTATGGGCCTCCGGACGCCCCTCGCCGACGCGTTGCTCGAAGGGCTCGCGGGCGCGGAGGTCCGGGTGACGGAGACCGGCGTGGTGCTCCCGGGCGCAGGAGCGGTCCCCGCGCAGCTGGAGGGAGAGGCGCGCATCCTTCTAGAGAACCTCGAAGCGTCCGGCGTCGAGCCCCCGGCGACGGCACCGTCTCCCGCGCTGCGGCTGCTCCTGAAGGGGGGTGAGGCCGTCGAGCTCGGGGGCGGGCTCTTCGCGTCGCGCCGGACCGCCGACCGGGTCCTTGAGGATATCAAGACCGTCTGCCGGGAAGAAGGAGAGATCTCGCTCTCCGGCCTGCGCGACCGGCTCGGCACCAGCCGCCGGTTCGCCCAGGCGTGGCTGGAGTTCTCCGATGCCTCCGGCGTAACGAGCCGCACCGGCGACGTCAGGGTTCTCACCCGCCGTCACCGCAGGGCGATGTAACGCTTGATCAACGCCCGTGTTGAGGGTCGCGATACGTTGGGCGTACGCGGGGTGCCGTGGCTTAGCGATAGCCTCAAAAGATACAATACGGGCATGGGTCTCGCTCGCCCGATAGTCTGGCTGCTGGTGGTGTTCTGGTTGGTGGCCTTCGGCTGCTTCGCCGTCGTGTCGGTGCCGGCCGTCGGGAGTGGAAGTACTTTCGAGTACAGGCTGCACGGCGTGCAGTTCCCTTATGTGGCGTTCGCCTTGCTGGCTTGCATGGCCGCGTCGTCGGGGCTGCTGTGGGCCAACTACAGGGGACAGGATTTCAGCGGTGCCGAGGAACTGATCTTCGGCTCTCTGTTTGGCGTGTCGGTGTTCGGCGCGGTGCTGAGCGTAATCCTGGTCCTGATGGCCTGAGTGCGCGGCTCGAGCGTCGGGCGGGTATCCGAGAACCCCTCGAGGGGGGGCGTATTTAGACTCGGCGGGTGTTCTAAGAGTGTTCGTGTAGCCTCTTCTAGAAGTCCGTACACGGCCTGCGCCGTCGGTCCCGTGTGGTTTGGGAGTAGGTGTGCGCAGATTTTTAGGGTGAAGCTGCTGTCAGCGTGTCCTAGAAGCTGGCTAGCCACCAAGACCGGTACGCCTTCACCCAAAACCAAGGCTACCGTCCTGTCTTGCCCCTCGCATACCTGGTGCGACCGTTCGCGTCCTGGTACTGTCCGGCCACGCGCCCATCCTTATGGCGGTAAACCGAACCCTCGCCTTCGGACCTTCCCTCCGTCACTATCTCTCCAACGAACTGACATATAGACTGACACTGACGGCTAGGCGACAGAACGGCGGTGGCCCTGCGAGATAGGAGAATACGTGGTTTGCTGGTAAAACACGTTAGTTCTGGAATGCGAGGGCCTGGTGGCCCGGCCGGTCTTCAAAACCGGTTTGCGGTCGCGGCGCGGCCGTGGCGGTTCGATTCCCCCGCATTCCGCTGTTATAGCTATCAGCTATCAGCCTTCAGGGGTCAGCAAGGAATAGGGGAGACGCCCTCGGCTGGAAGAGCAGCCCCGGTCGGTAGACACCCTTCGGCCGCGGGAGATTTGCCACCCGACGAAAAGCTGAAAGCTGACGGCTGATAGCTGAAGGCCAACTTGGAGGTTTCGCAATGACCTTTTCCCACATCGATGAGACGGGTGCCGCGCGGATGGTGGACGTTGGTGAGAAGGCCGTGGTGCGGCGGACGGCGGTGGCGGCGGGCGAGGTGCGGATAGCGCCCGAGACGGTCGGGCTCTTGCGGAAGAAGGCGTTGCCGAAGGGGGACGTGCTGAACACCGCCAGGATCGCGGGCGTGATGGCGGCCAAGAAAACGCCGGAGCTGATACCCCTGTGTCACGGTATAGACCTATCTTCGGTGGACGTCGAGTTCGAGGTGGGGGAGGACCGCGTCGGGATCACGGCGACGGCCCGGGCCCACGACCGCACGGGCGTCGAGATGGAGGCGCTGACGGCCGTCAGCGTCGCCGCGCTCACCGTCTACGACATGTGCAAGGCGGTGGACAAGAACATGGTGGTCGAGGGCGTCAGGCTGGTCGAGAAAACGAAGGAACCGCCGGGGGCGTGAAGGGTTACACCGCGCTTTCGGGGGCCGCATGACACACTTTGATCCATGGAGATAACGACGGGTCGGCTATGCTAGACTTCCGGGCTGATCCAGCCGCCACGACGCCAGGTGAGGAGACGAGAATCGGGTCCGAAAACGCGGTCCTTTATCCCCTGTTTATGGACGTCTCCGGCAGCCGGTGCGCGGTCGTCGGCGGCGGCGGGGTCGCGTCGCGCAAGGTCCGCGGGTTGCTCGGATCGGGGGCCCGCGTGGTGGTGATCTCGCCCGAGGTGACGCCCGAGATCGACGCCATGGACGTGACGGTCGAGCGGCGCCCCTACGCGCCCGGCGACCTCGCTGGTTCCGCCCTTGCTTTCGCGGCGACGGATTCGCGGGAGGTGAACGCGGCGGTGGCGCGGGAGGCGAGGGAGAACGGCATCCCCGTGAACGTCGCGGACAGGCCGGCGGAGGGGGATTTCGCCCTGCCTTCGGTGCTGCGGCGTGGGGGGCTGCAGGTTGCGGTCTCGACGGGCGGGGCCTCGCCGACGCTGGCGCGCAGGATCCGGGACGCGATGGAGCCGGCGTTCGCCGCGGAGTGGGCCGGCATCGTCGAGAGGTTCCGGACGGCGCGGGGCGAGGGAGCGGCGGTAGATCCGGGTACGGAGGAGGAGGTGGTCCGGTGCTTGTCGCGGTTGCGGGGATGAACCACCGCTCGGCGCCCGTGGAGGTGCGCGAGCGGGTCGCGTTCCCGCCGTGCGCCGGCCTACCGTTCGTGCGCCGGCTCCTCGACGAGGGCGTCGCCTCCGAGGCGGTGCTGCTCTCTACGTGCAACCGGACCGAGGTCTACGTCGTCGCGGAGGACGCGGGCGCGCGGGAGGGGGTGCTAGATCTCCTGGCCGAGGACCGCGGCGTGGACCGCTCCTCGCTCGACGGGGACACCTACTGGCTCACGGACGACGAGGCGGTGCGGCACCTCTACCGGGTGGCGTCTTCGTTGGACTCGATGGTCGTCGGCGAGGCCCAGATACTCGGCCAGGTCAGGGAGGCCTACCGCTCGGCCACCGAGGAGCGCTCCACCGGCCCCGTCCTGAACCGGCTCTTCCACACCTCGCTGCGGGTCGGCAAGGACGTGCGCACGAAAACCGGCGTCGGGGACAGCTCCCTCTCCGTGCCGCACGTGGCGGTCAAGCTCGCCGAGGGCGTCTTCGGTTCCTTGCGCGGCCGGCGGGCCCTGGTGATCGGCGCCGGGGAGATGAGCGAGCTCGTCGTCAAGCAACTCAAAGGCCGGGGTGTTGCGGACCTCGCCATCGCCAACCGCACCCCCGAGCGGGCGCGCAGGCTGGCGGAGCGGGTCGGGGGTACGGCCGTGAGCTTCGACGATCTTTCCTCGGAGCTCGGGCGGGCCGACGTGGTCGTGAGCTCGACCGGGTCGGGCGAGTGGGTGGTGGGCCGGGACGTGGTGGCGGCCGCGCTGGAGCATAGGAACGATCCCCTCTTCTTCGTGGACATCGCGGTGCCCAGGGACGTGGACCCGACGGTGCAGGCGCTGGAGCGGACGTTTGTTTACGACATAGATGACTTGCAGGCCGTCGTCGAGCGCAACGCCTACGGGCGGCGCGAGGCCGCGGAGGCGGGGGAGGCCATGATCGGGCCCGGCGTCGAGGAGTTCATGGGCTGGGTCAGCACGCTCCACGTCGTCCCCCTCATAAGGGAGCTTCGGGACGAGGCCGAGAAGATCCGGCGCCACGAGCTCTCCCGCGTCCTCGGGCGCATGGACCTCTCCCCGGACGAGGCCGAGGCCATCGAGCGCATGAGCCACTCCCTCGTCAACAAGCTTCTCCACGGCCCGATCTCCGAGATAAAAGCCCTCGGCGAGGCCGGGCACCCGCTCGGCAGCGCAGAGGTCCGGCGCCGGCTCCTCGCCCTGGAGGGACTGGAAGTGGAGCTCCACCGCTCCGGCCCGAAGAACACCCCGTGAGCCCAACAGGTACCGTCATCCTCGGCACCCGCGGGTCCCGGCTCGCCCTCACCCAGTCCGAGACTTGCGCGGATAAGCTGAGGGCGAAGGGCCTGGAAGTCGAGGTGCGCGTCGTGCGGACCACGAGCGACCACCTTCCCGAGACGCCGCTCTCGGTCATCGACCGGCGGGACGTGTTTACGCGTCAGCTCGACGAGGCCCTGCTTGCCGGGGAGATAGACCTCGCCGTCCACTCGCTCAAAGACGTGCCAACGGAGCCCCCGCGGGGCATCGTCCTTGCGGCGATCTCCGCGCGCCACGACCCCTCGGACGTCCTGGTCTCCGAAGACGGCCGGGACCTCGACGGCCTGCCCGACGGGGCTACCGTCGCGACGGGCAGCCTCAGGCGCAGGGCGCAGCTCCTGCACCGGCGCCCGGACCTCAGGATCGTCGAGATCCGGGGCAACGTCGAGACGCGGGTGCGCAAGATGCGCGAGGGCGACGCCGACGCCATAGTCCTAGCCCGCGCCGGCCTCGAGCGACTCGGCCTCGCTACCGAGATACCGCACGCCGTCCTCCCGGCGGACGTGATGCTGCCGGCCGTGGGCCAGGGCTTGCTCGCCGCCGCCACCCTCGAAGACCATCCGCTGCGGGGCGCCGTACGCGAGGCCCTGAACGACGGGCCGGGCGAGAAGGCGGCGCTCGCCGAACGCGCGATGCTGCGGGCGCTCGAAGGCGGGTGCCGGGTTCCCGTCGGCGCTCTTGGGGCCATCGAAGGGGATGAGGTCTGTCTAAAGGGCCTCGTGGCCTCGCCTGACGGGGCGCTGGTGTACGAGGGGGCGGCGGCGGGGTCCGAGCCCGAGGAGGTTGGGGGACGTCTGGCGGGGGATTTGCTGGGTCAGGGGGCGGGGATCGTGCTCGCGGAGATCCGGGAGGTGAGGAGCACGTGATCTACCTCGTCGGCTCCGGCCCCGGCGACCCTGGCCTCTTTACCGTCAAGGGCGTCCGGTGCATGGAGAGCGCTGATGCCGTCGTCTACGACCGCCTGGCGCCTGAATCGTTGCTCGCGCACGCGAGGCCCGGCGCGGAGATGATCTACGTCGGCAAGAGGCCCGGCGACGACCAGGCGATGAAGCAGGAGGAGATCAACCGGGTCCTCGTCGAGCTTGGCCGCGCCGGGAAGACGGTGGTCCGCCTCAAGGGCGGCGACCCCTACATCTTCGGCCGGGGCGGCGAGGAGGCGCTTGAGCTTATAGAGGCCGGCATCCCCTTCGAGGTCGTCCCCGGCGTCACGAGCGGGGTTGCGGCCCCGGCCTACGCCGGCATCCCGGTCACGCACCGCAACGTCTCCACGAGCGTCGCCTTCATCACGGGCCACGAGGACCCGACGAAGGGCCGCTCGGACGTGGACTGGAAGGGGATCGCCCGCGGCGCCGACACGCTGGTGCTGTACATGGGCGTGGGCCGGCTGCGCGAGATCTCCGCCGAGCTTATGGAGGCCGGCAGGGACCCCGAGACGCCGGTGGCCGTCGTCCGCTGGGGCACCCTGCCCGAGCAGCGCACCGTCACGGGCACGCTCGCGGACATCGCCGAGCGGGTCTCCGAGGCGAAGCTGAGGCCGCCCGCCATCACGGTCGTCGGCGACGTTGTCAACCTCAGGGAGTCGGGCCTGGGCTGGTACGAGAAGCGCCCGCTCTTCGGGCGCCGCGTCGTCGTGACCCGGGCTCGGGCGCAGGCGGGCGAGCTCTCCGCCGAGCTCGCGGGGCTCGGGGCGGAGGTGCGCGAGTTCCCGACCATCGAGGTGAGGCCGCCGGAGGACTTCGGCCCGCTCGACGAGGCTATACGGGGCCTCGACTCGTTCGACTGGCTGGTCTTCACGAGCGCGAACGGCGTTGACGCGTTCCTGGAACGCCTGCGCCACCACGGCCTGGACCTGCGCGCCGTCCCGCGCCGGGCGAAGGTCGCGGCCATCGGGCCCGCGACCGCCGGGGCGCTAGAGGAGGTCGGGTTGCGGGTCGACGTGGTGCCGGAGGAGTTCCGGGCCGAGGCACTTATCGAGGCGATACGGGACGGCTCGCTCGCCGGCAAGCGCGTCCTTATACCGCGGGCGAAGGTGGCCCGCGAGGTCCTGCCGGAGAGGCTGCGGGAGGCCGGCGCCGAGGTGGTCGTCCCACCGGCCTACGAGACCGTGCCGTCCTCCGAAGGGAGGGAGGCGCTGGCCCGGGAGCTCGAAGCTGGGCGGATCGACTGCGTCACCTTCACCGCGAGCTCCACGGCCGAGAACTTCGTCGGGGCCTTCGGCGCGGAGAGGGCTTCGCGGCTGCTCGCAGGGTCGCGGGTGGTCTGCATCGGCCCGATCACCGCCGACACCGCCCGCGGCTTCGGCCTGAGGGTGGACGCCGAGGCGCGGGAGTACACCATACCCGGGCTGGTCGAGGCCGTCGTGGACCTGCTCGCCGCGGATGCCGCGCAGCGGTGAAGGCGGCGCCCCGACCTTCGGTCGGACGCACCCGGCGGCTCGCCACGGGCATCGCCACTGGCGTCGGGTGGGTGAGCCTCGTCCTGGGGGTCGCCATGACGCTCGACCCCCGCACAAGCGCGGCCCTCCTGGGATGGGCTGACCGCGAAGGCCTCTCGCGCCTCGTCGGCGTCGCTGACCTGATCCTGGGCGCCGGGTTGCTGCTGGATCGCCGCCGGGAGAGATGGATGCTGGCGCGGGTGCTCCTGAACGCCTTGATCGGCCTTGTCTACGTCCGCGTCCTGGCCGAGGGAAACCTCCGGCACGGACGCGCGGGGGCCGGGGTCGGCCTGATGGCCGCGTTGACCGTCTTCGACTACTCGCTGTCGCGGCGTCTTCGGGAGGCCGAAACCTCCTAGCGCGCGGGCGGTATCCTTAGGGTGACAGATCCGTTTTCGTAGTACGTTCGTGCAACAAGGAGGCCCGTTTTATGGCGTTCCCCACGCAAAGACTCCGCAGGACGCGTCGCACGGCCGCCCTGCGCGGCCTGGTGCGCGAGACGCGGCTCTCGCCGCAGGACTTTATCTACCCGATGTTCGTGACGGTCGGAGAGGACGTGAGGAGCCCGGTGGGGTCGATGCCAGGCGTCTTCCAGCTCTCCATCAACCACGCCGTTGAGGAGGCAAAGAGGGCCCACGATCTCGGCATCCCGGGCGTCCTGCTCTTCGGCCTACCCGCCGAGAAGGACGAGGCCGGGAGCGGCGCCTACGACCCCGAGGGCATCGTCCAGCTCGCCACCCGCGCCATAAAGGACGCCGTGCCCGAGATGCTCGTGGTGACGGACGTGTGCCTGTGCGAGTACACGAGCCACGGCCACTGCGGGGTCGTGCAGAAGGAGACCGGGCAGGTCCTAAACGACGTGAGCCTGGAGCTGATCTCGCGCACCGCCGCCTCCCACGCCGAGGCCGGCGCTGACATCGTCGCCCCGTCTGACATGATGGACGGCCGGGTGGCCGCTATCCGGGCGGAGCTCGACCACGAGGGCTTCGAGGACACCCCGATCATGGCCTACGCGGCCAAGTACGCCTCCGCGTTCTACGGCCCGTTCCGCGAGGCCGCCGACAGCGCCCCCCGGTTCGGCGACCGCCGCTCCTACCAGATGGACCCCGCCAACGCCCGCGAGGCCCTGACCGAGGTGGCGCTCGACATCGACGAGGGCGCGGACATCGTGATGGTGAAGCCGGCGCTTCCCTACCTCGACGTCCTGCGCCGGGTGCGCGAGACGACCGAGCTGCCCGTCGCCGCCTACAGCGTGAGCGGCGAGTACGCCATGATAAAGGCCGCCGCCCAGAACGGCTGGCTGGACGAGGAGCGCGCCGTATTGGAGGCGCTAACGGGCATCAAGCGCGCCGGCGCGGACATCATCATCACGTACTTCGCCCCTGAGGTGGCCCGCTGGCTCTCCCGGTAGTACCTATATAAAGCACCCCCGGCCCATCCAGCCCACCCGGATGGGCCTGCCCGCCTCGACTACGACGGGCACGGTCCTGTTGCCGCCGGTAAGCTCGAGCATCCGCCCGCGGGCCTCAGCGTCTCTCTCCACGTCGTACTCGACGAAATCGACGCCGCGCCATTCCAGGTCCTCGCGGGCGGCCTCGCTGTAGGGGCAACCGGCCGTGGTGTACAGTTCTATCGGTTTGCCCATATGTGAGTCCCTGGCGGGCCCGGCTGCGAGCACCGAAGCCTCTCCCCACCTGCGCTAGCGGACATAGACGTCCTGGCTAGGGAGAACTCGGGAACCTGGCATGTTTGCCGCTCGCTTCCTCTGGTCGACGTCCTTCCCCCAGCATCCTCTCTATTCCTCCGTCTATCCTCTTCATCGTGGCGTGGTGCATCTCTTCTTGGGTGGCGCGCCGCAGGATCCTCACCTGCTCGACCTGACCCTCCACGAGCGGTCGATTGGGGTGGTCTCTGGGTAAGCTTTGCAGCTCTCGCTTCAGCTGCCCTTCGTAGGCGTCGAGCTCGTCCAACCTTTTCTTCAGGTTGTTCGCGCGCCGGCGCGAAGCCGAGAGCCCGGCGGCGAAGCCCCTGGCGCCTCTTATGGCATCACGCGGCTCGACGTCGAAGACCATGCCCAACGTCGCGGCCGCAACGCCCCCGACCAGCAGAACGATCGCGGGCGCCATCAACACGAAGAAAACAATCAGGGCTGCTTCAACCATCGCTCTCCTCCACGACCGTCCCTCTCTTCTGCGGAACGCCAACTTCGGCGAAGTATAAGACCACGAGGGAGCCGGGGCTACAGAGGAGAGCCCGAAGAGATCACAGCATTGCGCGTAACTCGTCGGCTTTAAGCCCGGATCGAGTACCTCGAAGTGGTAGAGGGAAAAATCGAAAAAACAAAGGGGGTTACGGCATGAGCATCGAGTTGGAACCGATCGGCTTCGTGCAGGTGGAGGCGGAGGAGGTGCCACGGAACTGGCGGCGCTCCGAGCTGGAAGGGGCGCTGGTCATCGACGAAAGGTATTTGGAAGGGCTCGCGGACGTCAAGCGGGGGCAGCGGATCGTCGTGATCTTCAACTTTCACCGAAGCCCCGAGTTCTCCACGGAGCTTCTGCGACAGAGGCCCCCGCACACCGGAAAGGAGACGGGAATCTTCAGCATCTGCTCGCCGGTTCGTCCAAACCCTATAGGGATGTCGACCCTGGAAGTCCTCGGAGTCGAAGGTGCGACCGTTCGCGTAAAGGGGCTGGACATGCTCGATGGGACCCCCATACTCGATATCAAACCGTACATCGCAGATGGGCGTGATCGCGCCGGTTAGCCTGCGCGGCTGCACGCTGCATGCTGGTACCGGGCAGCCACCGATGATAACATCCGGCACAGCTAGGCACGGAGGAGATCAGGGTGAACATCCACAAGCTCATCGACGTTGACCTGAAGCAGTTGTACCGGAACGCGGCGCTCTGTGGGGCTCCGGTAGGCGGCGGTTCGATCAACGCGCTAGGGACCCCCGCGCCCGCCGAGGCTCTGACCCTGACGCTGGCGCTGGGAGTTTTCGTGGGCGCGGGGGTGTGGATGTTCCGTCGCTGGGGAGGATCTCCTGGGGCCAACGAGCCGTCCGGGGCCTCTCCGGAGGTGGCGACCGAGGCCCGGGAAGAGCGCGAGCTGGTGCACCGCTAAACACCGCGAAAGGCGGGCCGGAGGAGACGTCTCTGGAGAGGCCCCTGGCATCTCTCTTAGGTTACGCGACTCGACGTGGCCGCTCCAGCCGTGCCCCGTTGCATGAGTGCGTGCACGAGCCCCGCGACGACTATCAAGATGGCCGCAAGCAGAGATAGGTAGGCCGCAACGCCTATCTCCGACCCACCGTTGCCGAAGGGCGAACTGACGATCCGGTAGAAGATCCTGGAAGCGGAAATGAGCCCGAGCACCGCTACCGCTACGCCCAGGGCCACCGGACCTAGCGGAGCTCGACCGCGGGCCGCGGTCCATGCGAGCCCGACGACGAGCAGGCTTATCAGCAACACGAGGCTGCTTGTGTGGGGCGTCGGTAGCCAGCCGCTCCAGTTCACCTCTCCGCCGTTGTCCCCGGGGGTCGTGTAGAAGGTGAAGAAGGTGTAGCCGAACACGAACTGTCCCACGGCGCCGAGGGCCGCAAGCCCCAGCCACGGGCTCATGCCGCCCTGCGTTTGGGCGATCCAGGGCGTGGCCGGCGTTTGCTGGGCGGCGCGGCTATAAGCGTAGACGAACCCGCCGACCGTCACCGCCAGGCAGCCGAGGAAGGCCAGCCAGATCCCGAGCAAAAGGTCCGCCGGCGCGGCCTGTGAAGGGGAGCAGTAGTACAGGCATCCGGTGCCGATGATATCCGAGTTCGCCGGGACGGCGCCCCCGAAAGGCGGCACGATCATCCGGTAGAAGAGCTGCAGGGTGGCGAGCAACCCTATCACCCCCACGACCAGACCCATGCTCCGGCCCCGCAGAGGATTACGGCCGAGTCCCAGCAAGACGACGGACCCGATCGCCACGATCGCGGAGAGGAGGATGAGGTCGGAGGCGTGCGGGATGCCGAACCAGGCATCCTTACGCTCGCCCTCCGCAAAGTAGAAGTCTGGACCGAACAAGGCTACGATCTGGAGTACGGCGCCCGCCAGCGCCACCCAGAGCCATAGAGTGATTCCACGCATAATTCGTCGGCCATACAGGGGGGAGCATGGGCTTCACCCTGGTAGCCGAATCACCTCCTTCTGCTTGATGCTTTTCCCACGTTACAGTCTAGGTGAAGGTTGCGCGTTCTGCCAGGGGAGCTTCTTCTCTTTGGAGAAGGGCTAACGGGGGGAGTTAGAGGACCGAGTCTGGCGCTCTGCCGCGTCGGGAGGGGCTTTGTAGGACCTCTTGAGGTAACGCGAGAGGAGGAGGCTTCCGGCGACGATCAGCACCGAGGCGAGGAGGGTCCAAGGGTTAAGGCTCGGGGCTCCGACGGTGAGATCACCTTCGACGGAGGCTCCGAACAGCACGAAAGATATGGAGCCTGGCAGAGAGCCGAGAATCGTCGCCAGCATGAAAGGCTTCCAACGGACGTGCAGAAAGCCCGCCGCGTAGTTCACCGCGTCGAAGGGGACGTAGACCAGGCGCATGACAAGCACGGACTCGAAGCTGTTTCTGCGTAGCCGCTCCGCGTAGCGTTGCAGGGTATCGCCCATCCGCTCCGCGCTTAGGAGGCTCCCTCCGAAGTAGCGGCCTGCCAGGTAGGCTACGCTCGCCGAGATGTTGCTTCCCAACACCACGAGGAGGATGCCCAGTACCGGACCGAACACGAACCCTGCCGCCAGGGTGAGCAGGGTGGCCGGGAAGAGCACAAGCGGACGCGCCGCGTAGAACGCGAGGTAGATCAAAGGTCCCAGGACGCTGCCCGTCATGAGCTCCAGCATCCGTTGCACGGCCTCCAGCGGGGACAGGTCGTGCTGCCAGGCGTACCAGTAGTAGCCGCCGAGCAGCCCGCACCACAGGAACAGCGCGACAGCCCTCCGCCCTTGCCGGTGCAAGAGGTTGGAAGGCCGGGACCTCCCCGGAGGGGGCTTCATCTCACTCCTTGGCGGGGACTGCGGTTCCGAAGCAGGCCGGGCAGAGCTCCCTGCCCTCCAGCCTCCGCACGCGGGTCTCCATGGTGGGCTCCCCGCACCCGTCGCAGCTAACGGAGCCGTGGATGCGCGCCACCGGCGGGATCTCGGCGCCCTCTAGCTCCTCCACGGCGTAAAGCTCCTCCTCGGACGCCCGCAAAATCGCCTCGACGCGTCCGGCGCGCTGCTCCTTGTAACGGGCCCGTTCTTCTTCCGTGGCGCTCCCCTCGCGCACCCGCGATGATAGCTTGGCGTGCTCCGGACTCCGGGCGAAAGCTCCGGCGAGGGTAGAGACGCGGATCGCCTTGCCGTCCGAGCGCCGGATAAAGGTGTAGGCGTTCTTGCCGTGGTCGAGGTGGATAAGGTTGCCCTTGCCGAACGTGCAGCCCGTGAGGTACTGGATGGCGTCCACGGCACACATGTCCGTCTCGACCAGCGTGACGACCTCCTCGTCGGAGGAGTGCGGACCCACCTCGCGCAGCGCCACCTCGGCCGCCCGAATACCCATCGCCAGCCCGGGGCACATGTGGCCGTGGAAGCGCACTATGTCCTCTACCGTTTCGGGGGGCACCCAGGTACCCGTTCCTCTTCTCCGATCCACCACGGGCTGCTCCCTCGCTCGTTGGCGCTCCACGGGGATCTTACCTCTGTTCCTTACCCCCGTGTGTGCACGCTGCAGCCAACGCTCGGACCAAACCGTAGGCGAGATGCGGGCTGATCCCGGAGTACGTGATTCGGGTGCGGCCTGCGGCACGGGTCCCCGCCACCAGGGGGATGACGTTCGGGCAGGTGGGGCTCGGAGACGGCAGGGACGCCAGGTACCGACGCGCTCCGCCCTCGAGATCCTACCCTGGCGATCTCACGAGCGAGGCTTCGCCTCGGAAATGCCTGTGCCCCTTTACCTTCCAGCGGGTAGAAGGTTTATAATGCGACGGGTGTAACGAGGGAAAGGGGCTTTTTCATCGCCGAGCCGCTTTTGAAGATCGGTGAGGCGGCACGCCTGGTGGGCGTGCCGGCCAAGACGCTGCGCTATTACGAGGGGATAGGTCTGCTATCCCCCGCGAAGCGCACGGAGTCCGGGTACCGGCTTTATGGGTGGCGGGAGCTGGAGCAGATCGAGTTCATCCGCCGGGCCAAGCTGATGGGCCTCTCGCTGGAGGAGATCCGGGGCCTCGTCCGAACCGCCGAGGACGGCATCCCCAGTGGGGTGTTCCAACGGCTGGACCATCTCCTGGAGCGCAGCCTGGAAGAGACCGAGCGCAAGATCGAGGAGCTGCGCGCCTTCCGGGAGAGCCTGCTCGAGTACCGCGACCGGGCGGCGGAGGCCGAGGCACAGGGCGCGTGCCGGTGTGGGGGGCGCACGCAGAGCGAATTCTGCGGGTGCGTCACGGCGACCACCGACGGGGTGGAGCCGCCGGATCTTCGCGTGGTCCGGGAGGACGGCCGTTCCGTGAGGGGGGCCGATAGGGGCGGGAAGTGCGGGTGTTGCGAGCCGGTATCCGGTGGGGTCCTGTAGTAGAGGTTCGGAAGGGAGACCATGAAGGTAGCGGTTGCGGGCAAGGGCGGTTCGGGCAAGACGACCATCTCGGCGACGTTGTCGCGGCTTCTGGCGCGGCGGGGTCATCCGGTGATGGTCGTCGACGGAGACCCGAACCCGAACCTCGCGGTGGCGCTGGGGATGAGCCCGGATCGGCTGGAGGAGATAGTCCGGGTACCGAAGGACATTATGGAGACGAAGGAAGAGGGAGGGGTTCGCAGGCTGGTCATGACCCGTCCTATCGAAGAGGTCACCTCCGAGTACGCGGTGCCCGGCCCCGACGGGGTGAACCTGATGGTCATGACGGGTGTGGACCACGCCGGAGCCGGGTGACTGTGCGCGGCGCACGCCAGGGTGCGCGGCCTGCTCGGTGAGCTGGCGATGGGAAGCAACGGCGAGACCATGACCATAACCGACATGGAGGCGTCCATAGAGCACATGAGCCGGGGCACGATCCGCCACGTGGACGCGATCCTCATGGTGACCGAACCATACTTCCGGTCCCTGGAGACCGTGGGGAGGATGGCGCCGCTCGCGCGGGAGCTCGGGATCGCCCACGTGTGGGCGGTGGCCAACAAGGTGCGGAGCGCGAGGGACGAGGAGATCATCCGCTCCTACTGCGCGGAGCACGGGGTAGAGGTCGGCGCGGTCGTCCCCTGGGACGAGGCGATACAGGAGGCCGACAGGGAGGGCAGGGCGCTGATGGACTACGCCCCCGCGGCGCCGGCGGTGACCTCCGTCGAAGGGATAGCCGACCTGCTGGAGCGGGAGATGGCGGGGGGCGGCGGCAACGGTTCGTCCGACGGGGGTAACGGGAGAGGAGACCGCTCATGACGATCCAAGCACCCTCCACCACGGGGATAGAGAGCCCGCCGGAACGCATCCTGGAGCCGGAAGTCAAAAGGAACAGGGCGCCCGAGGGACCGGTCAAGGTGGTGCACGCCTTCTGGCTGGCGGGGATGAGCTGCGACGGGTGCAGCATCGCCGCGACGGGGGCCACCAACCCCAAGGTGGAGGACCTCATGAGGGGGATCATCCCCGGCCTCCCGAAGGTCATCCTGCACCACCCCGTGCTCTCCATGGAGGTGGGGGAGGACTTCACCGAGGCCTACGAGCGGGCGGCCAGAGGCGAGTTGGAAGCCCCGTACGTGTGCATCTACGAGGGTTCGATCGCGGACGAGCGCATCGCCGCCGAGACCGACGGCTACTTCTCGGCCATGGGCCTGTCTGCTATCGAGGGAGGCGAAGAGGAGGGGGTTGGCGCGGGAAGGCCCATGCCGACCGCCGACCGGCTGGCCCAGATGGCGCCGGGGGCGGCGGCGATCATCGCGATCGGCACCTGCGCGACGTGGGGCGGGATCCCGTCGGCGGCGGGGAACCCGACCGGGTCGATGAGCGCGATGGACTTTCTCGGCAAGGACTACCGGAGCGCCCTGGGGTTGCCGGTTATCAACGTCCCCGGTTGCCCACCCATAGGGGACAACTTCACGGAGACGGTGGCGGCGATCCTGCTCTTCTTGCAGGGCATCGGGCCTTTGCCGGAGTTCGACGAGCTCGGCCGGCCGGCCTGGCTCTTCTCCGAGACCGTCCACCGCGGCTGCACGCGGGCCGGCTACTACGAGGAGGGGGTCTTCGCCGAGGAGTACGGGGACAAGGAGTGCCTGGTGGAGATCGGCTGCTGGGGGCCGGTGGTGAACTGCAACATCGTCTCCCGGGGGTTCCAGTCCCACATGGGCGGCTGCATGGCCGCCGGCGGGCCGTGCATCGGGTGCACCATGCCGGGGTTCCCGGACAAGTTCTCCCCGTTCTACGAGGCCCCGCCGGGCTCCGCGGTCTCAAGCACCGCCTCGCGTACCGTGGGCTTCGGCATCCGGCGTCTTAGGGCCCTGAGCAACCACAACGCCAACCGGGAGGTCCGCTGGGACGAGCTCTACGGCGGGGAGGTGCCTTCCGGGTGGGGCGAGGTCGAGAAGCGCGGTCCCGTGGACAAGGTGGTCCACTTCTTCTACGAGAAGCTGCAGTTCTCGGGCGACAGGAAGAAGCCGGGGCGGGACGACTCGGAGAAGTGGCACACGGACATGCCGCCGCGGGCCCGGAACATGCAGGCCCCCCATGACGTCGACGGCACGGCCGAGAGCGAGGGTCGGGCCCGCAGGGACGTCGACGAGACCTGGGAGAGAAGATAGGTATGCCGGACGCGGAGCTGTACACGATCTGGTACGGAAGCCTGGCGGTGGCCGCGATAGTGGTGCTCCTCGCCGCGGCCCTGCTCATAGCCATCCTGCTCGTGGCCCGGCGCATCCTGGGCCACGCCCTCGAGGCGCTCGAGGCGGCCGAGGCCATAGCCGAGGACACGAAGGCCATCTGGGGGCTGGAGCAGACCAACCGGACGGCGGAGGAGATTCTGGAGGCGGCGGGGAGCATCGAGGAGCGCGGGGGCCGCATCGTTGAAGCCCTGCAGGCGCCTACCGGGGGGGGAGGTTGAGGGCATGCTCGCTCTAGTCAGCGAAGGCGCCGCGTACACGGTCTGGTGGATCTCCCTGGGCATCGGGTTGGTGGTCATCCTGGTCGTGGCGGTACTGCTCACCCTCATCGTGCGCACCGCCCGGCAGATAGAGGGAGGGGCCGCGGAGATCTGGACCGTGGGGCAGAGGATAGCGAACAACACCGTCCACATACCCCTCCTGCACAGGACGAACCAGATAGTGGACGGTATCCTGGAGCGGGCTTCCGGGATCGACGGGGCGACGGCGGCCATCGAGCGGCACGCCGAGGAGAGGGGGCTCTAGGTGACCGTGCTCTTGGCGGCGCTCTCGGCGCTCGCGGTGGTGGCGCTCTTCGCGGCGCTCGTCTTCTACCTGCTGGGGATAATAGAGGCGCTCGAAAGCATCGGGGGGGAGACCCCGAACGGGTACAGCCACCGGTCGAGCTACCTCTCCAAGATAACCTTCGGCCTCAGGGCCATAGAGCGGCAGACGGACCACCTCGGCCCCGAGGTGACCCGCCTCAACGAGAGCCTCGGCAGAGCGGCGGAGGGATTGGGGAGCATAGACGGCCACCTCGCGCGGACCATCGAGGCCGTCGGGCGGCAGGAAGGGGGCCGGTAGTGGAGATACCGACGGGTGTCTACTTGATCTGGTGGGCCACCCTCATCATCGCGGTGGTGGTCGTCCTGCCCCTGGCGGTCTACCTGCTGCACCGCGCCCTGATGGCCGCGCGCCAGATAGAGCGCTACGCGGCGCGGGCGCTCGAGGCGGGCGAGGGGATAGCGGGGAACACGCAGAACATAGGGGCCCTGGAAGACACCATCTCCGTGGCGACGGGGATCCTCGAGACGACGGGGTCCATCGAGGGGCGCACCGGGACCATCGAGGAAGTCTTCGAGGCCAGGGCGGGGGGGGCGGGATGAGCACCCTGACGATCCTTACGCTCGTGGCGGTCGCGCTGGTGGTGCTCGTGCTGGTCGTCTACCTGCTCGGGATAGCCGTCTACCTGTGGCGGGCGGACCGGCACCTGGCGAAGCTCGCCGGGGGGCTGCGGGCCGTACAGGGGCACGCGAGGCCGCTGCCGGAGCATCTGGGCACCGTAAACGGGGCGCTGCGCACGCTCCGCGATGACCTGCGGGGGACCGACCGGCACCTTGAGGGTGTGGGCCGGTTCGTGGGAAGGGACTAGGAGGAGATCAGAGCGTGTGCTTTAAGAATTTGCCGGTAGAGTTCGACGAAGGGGGTCGGGCCTACCTGAGAGAGGACGTCCGCGACCCGTACAGCACGGAGCGGAGCCCAGACCTGAACGGCGGCGCGGTAAGTACCCTGAGCCGGGACCAGATCGAGGACCTGCTGGCCCGCAACGGGCACATCGAGAAGAAGGACTTCGACCCCATCACCCGTGTCGCCGGGGCCCTGGCTTTCCACAGCGTGGTGGATTTGGAGGAGCGCAAGGTCCTCGAGAGCCGCTCGGTGGCCACCCTGTTCCGGGGGTACGAGATCATCATGATGGGCCGCGACCCGCGGGACGCCATCTACATCACCAGCCGGGCCTGCGGGGTGTGCGGCAACACGCACTCAGGGACTTCGTCGCTGGCCACGGAGATGGCCATCGGCGTGAAGCCGCCGCCCTTGGGGATCGTGCTGCGTAACCTGCTCTCGGTCTTCGAGTTCCTTCTCGACCTGCCGCTGCACCTCTTCATGCTGACGGGACCGGACTACTCGGAGCACGTCATCCGCAGGACCAACCCCGAGCTGTGGGAGCGGGCGGAGAGGACCGAGGCGCCGCACGCCAATACCCACGGCTACGCCACCCTCGGCGAGATCATGCGCGACATGAACGCGCTGACCGGGTCCCTGTACCTGGAGGCGCTGCACATGACGCGCGTCTCCAAAGAGGCGTACGTCCTGATAGGCGGCAAGTTCCCCCACCCGCAGACCCTGGCGCCGGGGGGCGTGAGCGCGACGGTGAACATCTCGACCATGAACGAGATGTACCTGAGGTTGCAGCAGTTCTTTGACTACTCCAAGAAGGCCGCGGCGATCTACGACGACATAGTCGACTTCTTCTACGACGCCGACCCTCGCTACAAAGAAGTGGGGCGCACGGCGGCGAACCTCGTAGACAACGGGATCTGGGACGACCCGGAGGCCTACGACGCGACCTACGAGAACTGCAACGAGTGGGGCGAGAAGCGTTGGGCCACGCC
>DASYWA010000197.1:0-27571 GCA_035936475.1 Rubrobacter sp.
CGTCGGGGCGGCGCGTTCGCGTTGCGATTTGCGGGGCGCCCGCGGCGGGGCCGCCGCGGGGACGACGTTGGCCGTCGGCGAGACCTCGCCGAAGCGCCTCTGGGCCTCTTCCGCGCTCGGGCGGTCGTCGGCGTCCTTGGCGAGGCAGGCCAGGATCAGGGCCTCCATCTCCTCCCCGACGTCGAGGTCGGCCTCGCGCTGTTTTAGCGGCGGCGGCGGCTTTGAGACGTGCTGGCTGGCGACCTCTATGGGCGTGCCGGTGAAGGGCGGCTCCCCCGCCGCCGCCTGGTAGAGGGTGGCGCCTAGGGAGTACACGTCGCTCTTCGGCGTGACCCTGTGGCCCTGGAGTTGCTCCGGCGAGGAGTAGAGGGCGGTCCCGAGGTACGCCCCGGTCCGGGTGGCCTGGGTGGTGTCCAGCGCGCGGGCTATGCCGAAGTCCGAGACCTTCGCCCGGCCCTTCTCGTCCAGCAGGATGTTGTGGGGCTTTATGTCGCGGTGGACCACTCCGCGGCCGTGGGCGTGGGCCAGGCCAGCGCAGACCTCCTCCCCGATCCTGGCGAGCTCCGCGCCTGGGAGCTTGCCCTTAGCGTCGATCAGCTCCTTCAGGTCCCCGCCGGAGAGGTACTCCATCACGATGTAGGAGACCTCCGAGCCTTCGAGGTCCCCCTCCCCCGCGTCGTAGACCTGGACGATGTTCGGGTGGGAGAGGCGGGCGGCCGTGCGGCCCTCGCGCCGGAAGCGGATGCCGATGTCCGAGTCGCCGTGCATGGGCTTGAGGATCTTCACGGCCACGGGGCGGTCCAGAACCTCGTCGCGGCCCAGGTAGACGCGGGCCATACCACCGGAGCCCACCTCGCGCTCCAGCGCGAACCTGTCTGCAAGCCTCATCACGCGCGTGATTATACGCTCCGGCTTCGCCTTCGCAGCACGCTGCGCCCTTCGGGCTCCGCTCTCAGCCCGCTCCGGCCTGCTTCGCAGGTCTCCGCTCTCAGCCGGTCAGCATTTCAGCTTCTCGTTTTGGCTGACGAGCTGAAATGCCGACTAGCTACTAAACGCGTGTCTCTTGCTTGTCTTCCAGGCGGTCGAGCTTCCACTCCCCGCCCTCGTTCACGCAGACCCAGGTCCCTGAAAGTATCTCGGACCCCCACGTGTGGTCGAGCCTCGCCTCAAAGGCCACCCGCGCCGAAGCCCCGGACGCCGTGGCCTCCGGCGGCGAGATGTACTCCATGTAGGTGAACGTGTCCAGGTCTTCCTGCTCGGCCCACCGCTTCCGCGAGCCGATCTCCTCCTGCAAACCCCCGGAGAGGGCGTCCCACGTCGCGTCCACCCTCCTGTACGACTGGTCTATGTACATGTCGAAGACGGCCCTCTCCGCCTCCTCTAACGGGGGCCCGAGTTCTCCGTCGGCGGCACCCCCGCCCTGGGCCGTCTCGCCGGAGGAGTCCCCATCGGGCTGGGCGGCGGGCCCCTTCTCCGTCCCCCGCCCCGTGTCCGAGACCTGGGCTTGCCGTTCGCCGTTGGCGGTCTGGGTCGTTCTTCCGCCGGGGCGGAGCATCGCCCAGGCGACCGCGCCGGCGAGGAGCAGGAGTAGGACGGCCCCGATCAGGGCCGCCATCAGCGTCCTCTGGCGCGAGCCGGACCGGAAGGTGCGCGTCGGGAGGCTAACGGTCTTTTCGGGCGGCCCCGAGACGCCGCGCGATCCCATGCTCCCGAGCCTCCGGCGGAACGCACCAAAGCTCGAGAGGCCGGCGGCCCGCGTGGCCCCGACGGCGCGCGAGATCCCCGGCGAAGCCGCCGTCTTTGTCGCGCCCATCCTGGCCGGGTACTCGTACCCCCGCGCCCCCGACCTCTCCCGCAACTTCTCGTGCACGCGTCCGGCCTCCGGGCGCCCGTCTGGGTCCTTGGCGAGGCAGTCGGGGATGAGCGTCTCCAGGCCGGTGCCCATCGAGGCGCCCCTCTCGCGCGGCGGGTCCGGCCTCTTGAGGACGTGCTGGTTGGCGACCTCTATCGGGGCCCCGGTGAACGGCGGCCCGCCCGTCGCCACGTGGTAGAGGGTGGCGCCTAAAGAGTAGACGTCGCTCTTGGGCGTGACCTTGTGACCCTGGAGTTGCTCCGGCGAGGAGTAGGCGGCCGTGCCGAGGTAGGCGTTCGCCCGCGACTCCTGGGTTGTGTCGAGGGCGCGGGCTATCCCGAAATCCGTCAGCTTGGGGTTACCGCGCTCGTCGAGGAGGACGTTCTGGGGTTTGACGTCGCGGTGGACGATGCCGCGTTCGTGGGCGTGGGCTAGCGCCGCGGCGACGTCCGCGCCAAGACGCGCGAGCATCGGTTCGGGGAGGGCGCCGCGACGGTCCATGAGCCCCTTGAGGTCCCCGCCTGGCACGTACTCCATCACGATGTAGGAGACCTCGCGCCCCTCCAGCGCGTCCTCGCCGGCGTCGTAGACCTGGACGATGTTCGGGTGGGAGAGGCGGGCGGCCGTGCGCCCCTCGCGGCGGAAAAGGGCGCCCGTCTCCTCGTCGTCGAGGTCTGGGCGCAGGATCTTGACGGCCACGGGTCGGTCTAGCACCTCGTCGCGGCCGAGAAAGACGCTGGACATCCCGCCGGAGCCGAGCTCCCGGACGAGCACGAACCTCTCGCCGACGCGGCGCACGGCCTAACCGGCGTCCCGTGAGACTAGATGACCTCGCGGCCCATCGCGCCGGCGAACGGGGAGAGAACGTCTTTCAGGCCCATGAGCGCCTCTATCGGGAGCGCCTGCTCCCCGTCGCACAAGGCCTCCTGCGGGTCGTGGTGGCTCTCGACCATAAGCCCGTCGGCCTCCGCGGCGACCGAGGCCTTGCTCAGGGGGACCACGAGGTCGCGGCGGCCGGCGGCGTGGGAGGGGTCCACGATCACGGGCAGGTCCGTCAGCCTCTTCGCCACGATCACGGCGGAGAGGTCCAGCGTGAAGCGGGTGGCCGTCTCGAACGTGCGGATGCCCCGCTCGCAGAGCACCACGTTCTCCCCGCCCTCTGCGGTGACGTACTCGGCGGCGAGGATCCACTCCTGGACCGTAGCAGAGAGGCCGCGCTTGAGCAGGACGCCGTGGTCGGAGCCCGCGATCGCGGCGCCGACGCGCTTGAGCAAGGAGAAGTTCGCCATGTTGCGGGCGCCGATCTGGAGGATCTGGGCGTGCTCCATCACGAGGTCTATGTCGTAGGGGTCCATGATCTCGGTGACCACCTTGAGGCCGAGGTCGCCGGCGACCTCGGACATGATCTTCAGGCCCTCCTCGCCGAGGCCCTGGAAGGAGTAGGGGGAGGTGCGCGGCTTGAAGGCGCCGCCCCGGACGTACTCGAAGCCGGCCTCCTTCACAGCAGTTGCGGCGGCGACGAACTGGTCGTAGCTCTCGACCGTGCACGGGCCGGCGATCACCCTGAAGGTGCCGGGCCGGATCATCCCGTTCTTGGTCCTTACGTCGGTCTTTACGGTCTGGGAAACGTCCATGCCTACCTCTGAAACTCCCCGCGTTGGATCTCAAGGTCACGGATGCGGTGCAGGATCAGCTCGAAGATCTCGCGCATCGAGGAGTCGTAGATCGGGCCAGGGTTCTGCTCCACTACCCTCCGCAGGATCTCTTCCTCCCGCTTGGGGTCGAAGATCGGGATCCCGGCCTCGGCCTTTATCCGGGCGAGGTCCTGCACGATCTGTGCCCGTTCGCTGAGCGCCCGGATCAACTCCAGATCCACCTCGTCGACCCGCTCCCGGAGCTCTTGAACCTTTGCCTGTCTGTCCGCTTCCGTCATAGGCCCCGGATTGTAGCAGCGAAGGTGGAAGGTTTTAAGGCTCCAGGTTCTAAGGCTTTGAGGGTTTGGAGGGTGCGAACCGGCGGCGGCATGGGTCCGATCCGCGAAACCCGTTTGCAACATCGGGTGAACCGGCTTAGTCTTTGATGCTCGATACCAACCTCTACGACACGAAAGCCGCGGCCCGATGCCCCAAACCTTTGAACCTAAAAGCCTTAGAACCTGATGCCTGTAACCTTCAGACCCGAACTGGATTCCCTGCGAACCTACGTCCCCCCGAAGTCCTGGCGGATGGCCGCCGAGGGCAGGGCCGACGACTACGCGAAGCTGACCTCCAACGAGCTCGCCTTCGGGCCGCTTCCCGAGGCCGAGGCCGCGCTCGCCGAGGTGCTGCCGCGCGCCAACCGCTACCCTGACAGCCACGTCTCCCGCCTGCGGGAGGTTATCGCCGGGGCCAACGCGGGCGTCGATACCCGCAACGTCCTCGTCGGCAACGGGTCGAGCGAGGTGCTGCTGAACGCGCTCCAGCTCCTGCCCGCTGGCGGCGAGGTCGTCTTCCCCTGGCCGTCGTTCAGCCTCTACCCGATGCTCTGCGCCGTCCTCGGGATGACCGCGCGGCCCGTCCCCCTGACGGAGACGAACGGGGTACCGGCCGGCATCCCGGCGGACGGCATCCTAGCCGCCGTGACCGAAGAGACACGCGCCGTGATCCTCTGCAACCCCAACAACCCCAGCGGGACCTACCTGACGCTGGAGGAGGTGCGGGGCCTGGCCTCGGGGCTGCCCGAGCACGTGCTCCTGATCCTGGACGAGGCCTACGTCGAGTTCGTGGACGACCCGGCGTATAGGGACTCCCACGCGCTCGCCCTGGAGAGGGAGAACGTCGTCGTGGCCCGCACGTTCTCCAAGGCCCACGGGCTGGCGGGCCTCAGGTGCGGCTACGGCGTAGCCCCCGCCAGGGTCGCGGGCTACGCCGAGAGGGTCCGCTTTCCGGTCTCCGTCAACCTGGCCGCCCAGGTCGCGGCCACGGCCTCGATGCTCGCGGAGGAGAAGGTGCGGGCGCGGGCGGAGTTCGTCATCAAGGAGCGCGCGAGGCTGCGGGAGGCGTTCGGCCGGGCCGGCCTCGACTCCATCCCCTCGCAGGGAAACTTCGTGATGGTCAGGTTCGGGGCCGAGGAGTTCGAAAAGTCCGGCATCCTCGTCAGGGAGGGCGGCGCGCTGGGCTACCCGGGATGGAGCCGGGTGACCGTCGGCAACTCGGAGGAGAACGACCGGGTGGTAGAGGCGGTTGGGGCCTCCGCCCTGAGCACCGGGGGTAGCGTTTGAGCCGCACGCTTGGTGTCGTGGGGGTAGGCCTGATCGGGGGCTCCGTCGGCCTCGCTGCCCGGGACGCCGGCTGGGAGGTCGTTGGCGTGGACCGCCCCGAGGTGCTCGAGACGGCCGAGGAGCTTGGCGCCGTGGACCGCGCCTCGACCTTGAAGGAGGTGCGCGAGGCCGACCTCGTCGTGCTCGCCGCCCCCATCTCCAAGGTGACCGCGCTCATCTCCGAGCTCGCCCCGACCGACGCCCTCGTGACCGACGTCGCCAGCGCCAAGAGCGCCATCGTGCGGACCGCCGAAGGGGAAGGTCTGCGCTTCGTCGGGGGCCACCCGATGGCCGGGAGCCAACTCGCCGGTGTGGCCAACGCGAAGGCCGCGCTCTTCCACGGCGCCCGCTACTTCCTGACGACTACCGCGCGCACCGACCCCGACGACTACCGTGAGGTCTCCGGCTTCGTGCGAGAACTCGGCGCGGTGCCCACGGCCGTCGACCCGGACAAGCACGACCTCCTGATGGCCGCCCTCTCCCACCTGCCCCACCTCATGGCCGCGGCACTTTTGAAGGTCGCCTCGGACATCTCGCCCGAGGCCCTCTCTTTCGCCGGGCCCTCCTTCCGGGACCTGACGCGGGTCGGGGCCTCGAACCCCGCGCTCTGGTCGGACATCCTCGCCGAGAACGCGCCGGCTCTCGGCGAGGCGCTGGCCCACTTCGCGGGGGCGATGGCGCAGCTCGGGAGCGAGATCCAGGACCGCGAGGCCATCGAGGGGCGTTTTATGGCGGCCCGCGAGGCCTACGACGCCCTCGGCGGCATCCTGATCGAGAAGAGCGGCGAGAACGCCGAGGTCGCCATCCCCGTGGAGAACCGCCCAGGCGTCTTCGCCGAGGTGACGACCCTCATGGGGTCCAACAACATCAACATCCTCGACCTCTACGTCCGCCACTCCAACACCGAGAGGGCCGCCCTCGTCCTGACCCTCGACGCGAAGGCGGCCCCCGCGGCGCGCGAGATGCTGCGTTCCGCGGGCTTCGGCGCGGAGATACAGGCCTAGAGAGGAGCTAGGGAGGCGACGGGGGAAGGTCTACACGCTCGGCCAGACCATCGCACACCTTTCGGCCGGACGTGGTGTCAGGGGCCGTCCGCGCGCCGGGCCATCTCCTCGAAGAGGGCGTCGCACTCTTCTTCGAGTATGCCGTATGCGACCTCGAAGCCGCCGAAGGAGGCCCGCCGGGAGACCTCTTCGCAGGGTAGGTCGATCACGGGTCGGCCGAGCCTCTTGAGGGTTTCGAGGCGGGTTCCGAGGACGATCCGGGGGATGCCGCTCCACAGGATCGCGCCGGAGCACATCGGGCAGGGCTCGGCGGTCGTGTAGAGGACGAGGCCGGAAGTGTCCACCTCGGAACGCCCACTGAAAAGGTCCATCACCGCCGCCGTCTCGCCGTGCAGGATGGGGCTCTTCTCCGCGTCGTTGAGGCCTTCGGCCAGGATCTCGCCGGTCTCCCCGTTCGCGATGACGCAGCCGAACGGCGCGTCGGGGTTGCCGCGCGCTATCTCTATCGCCCGCCGCATGTGACGCTCGTGGTCCACGCCGCCTCCCTCCGAATATGCGCCCGACGTCATCTTCCCCCTGAACCGGCTACCGGCCGAGCAGGTGCCGGAGCGTTTCCTCGAGTCGCGGATAACGGAAGGCGTACCCGGTGGCCTCGAGCCTCGCGGGCCGCAGGCGCTGGCTCGCGAGCAGCAGCGCGTCGGCGACCTCCCCGAGCATGATCCTGGCGGCAGGGGCCGGGAGCGGCAGGACCGTAGGACGGCCGAGGACCTCGCCGAGGACCTTCGTGTACTGGGCGTTGGTCATCGGGTTGGGGGAGCCGACGTTGACGGGGCCCTCCACGCCCTCGTCGGTGAGGGCGTGGACGATGGAGCCGACGACGTCGTCGAGGGCGACCCAACTCCACCACTGCCGGCCGCTCCCTATCTTCCCTCCCCCGCCGAGCTTGAAGATCGGCAGCGTGGTCCCGAGGGCGCCACCCTGCGGGCTGAGCACGATCCCCAGCCGCGGGTGCACAACCCTGATGCCTGCCCGACGCGCCGGCTCCGCGGCGGCCTCCCACTCCCGGCACACCCTGGCCAGAAAGTCCGCGCCGGGGGCGCTCTCCTCGGTGAGGACCTCGTCGCCGCGATCCCCGTAGTAGCCGACGGCCGAGGCCGAGACCATGACCTTCGGCGGCGCGGGCAGGGCGGCGATGCTCTCGGCCAGCAGCCGCGTCCCCCGCACCCTGCTGTCGAGGATGCGCCGTTTCTTGTCGGGGTTCCATCGGCCCTGGGCGATGCTCTCGCCGGCGAGGTGGACGACCGCCTCCGTCCCTCCGAGGTCGCCGTCGATGGTGCCCGCGGAGGGGTCCCAGCGGACGATGTTGGCCCCCGCCTGCGAACGGCTCAGGCGGGTGACGGTGTGGCCGTCGGCTTCCAGCTCCGGGACGAGCGCGGACCCGATGAGGCCCGTCGCGCCGCTGATCAGGACGTTCATCTCTCTCCTCTGCTGGCCGCCACCTCAGCCCACATGGTAGCGTGCCGCCCCAACCCGCGGTGTGTCAGCTTTCAACCCGCCGGACGGCGGACACCTTCAGGAGGGGTTTTTCTTCTTCCGGTCGCCGTTACGGAAGTGCCGCAGGAGAAGAAACACCGCCACGGCCACGGCGCCCGCGATGAGCACGACCTCGGAGTAGGAGCCCATCCAGCCGGACACCGCCTGCCAGTTCGCCCCGAGGACCACGCCGGCCCCGATGAGGATCGCGTTCCAGACGGCCGACCCTACCGTCGTCAGGAGGACGAACCGCAGCACCGGCATCTTCATGGTGCCGGCCGGTATGGACACGATGCTCCGCGCCACCGGGACGACCCGGGCGAAGAGCACCACCCAGTCGCCGTAGCGCCGGAACCAGCCCTCGGCTTCCTTGAGGCCCCCCTCGTCCACCCGCAGCCACTTCCCGTAACGGAGGACGAGCCTGCGTCCCCCCCACCGCCCAAGACCGTACAGCAAGAGCGCGCCCGCGACGCTCCCGAAGGTGGCGGCGAAGATGGCACCCCACAGGCTCAGGTCCCCCCTGCCCACCAGGAACCCCGCGAGCGGCAGGACCACCTCCGAGGGGATCGGGGGAAAGAGGTTCTCCGCCACGAGCAACAGGGACAGCCCGATGTACCCGAGCGCCCCGATCACGTCCAGAACCCACTGCCCTACGTCGCCAAGCACCAAACCTCCGCACGGATTGGACGGCATCTACCATCGCGCCCGTCCTCCAACACCAACACTGATACCCGCCAACGCCGGAAAAGTTTCGCCGCGCCACCGGCCATGACCCCCGCGAGTGTAAACTGCCGGGGCCGTGCGCACCTACTCCCACGTCGTCCTCACCTACCGCGCCTTCCACCGCCTCGGAGCCCCGAACGCCACCGCCGCCGCGTTGGGCGCCGTCCTCCCGGACCTGCCGGCGGTCGCCGGGGCGGCATGGCTCGCCGCTAACCGCCTCGGAGGTTTCTCCCGCGCGGACTTCGAGACGGAGGTCTGCGGCAGGAGCCTCTTTGCCGGGCCCGACGCCGCGCTCCATTCGGCCCTGCCCGTTGCGGCGGCACTGGGCGCGACCGCGCGCCTCGGACGCGGGCCGACGCGGACCACCCTGCTCTCCTTCCTGCTCGGCTGGGCCGGCCACGTCGCCGCGGACACCCTGACGCACGGGACCGACGCCCGCCCGCTCCTCTGGCCCGCCTCGGCCTACCGCCTCGAAAGCCCCGTCTCCTACCGAGAACGCGACCGCCACGTCCTCCCCTTCACCATCGCCGAACACGCGGCGGTCCTCGTCGCCGCCTACCAGGCGACCGCCAACACGTACCAACCCTAGGCCCAGGCAGCCTCGCAGCCCCAGAACCCACCCCCGCCGCACAGCAGCGCACACATGCCGCCCCCGGCCCCGCCGCTGGCAGTGCCGCAATCCCTGTTGACATCCCTTTGACTTCCGTGTACCATCCATATGGATGTCTAATGGATGTGTTGTGGAACCGAGGATCGGTTGGGATGAGCGAGACGGAGAAGATCACGATCAACCTGGGGCTGGTGGATTTGGGGCAGGTGGACCTGCTGGTGCAGGAGGGCTTCTACTCGAACCGGACGGACTTTATCCGGACGGCGATCCGCAACCAGCTCTCCACGCACGCCGAGGTCGTGCGCCAAACGGTGGCCCGCAAGACGCTGGTATTGGGGCTCGAACACTACACCCGGCGGGACCTGGAGGCCGTCAGGGAGGCCGGGGAGACCCTGGAGATCAAGGTTCTGGGTCTCGCGAGCATCGACGACGACGTGAGCCCCGAGCTGGCTCAGGAGACCATAAGCTCGATAGTAGTGCTGGGCGCCCTGCGGGCGAGCCCGGCCGTGAAGTCCGCCCTGGCGGGCAGGATAAGGTCCTCATGACAAGATCGGAGCAGCAGATGATTAACGAGAACATACAGGCACGCATGGCCGAGGCCACGCGTCTTACGCAAGAGGGACGCCTGAACGAGGCGACCGCCATAATTCAGAACGCGCTCGGGAACACCGCCCCACCGGCAAGTCCCACCGCCGGGGCCGAGGGGTTCGACTTTCCCATAGACGTGACCTCTCGTCTCGTCGGGGGGGCCTCGCAGGGTCCGGCGGCCCCCTGGCGGGGCGCGGGTCTGGGGCCCGACCTGTTCCAGACCGCCCCGAACCTGCGCACCCGCGGCGTGCAGCACCCGCCGGGGAGCCCGTTCGCGAAGACCGCGGGGGCGGCGGGGGGTGCGGGGGACGACGAGCGGTTCTTCACGCGCTCGTACAGCGGTGCGGCCGGCGCCCGCTCGTACAAGCTCTACGTTCCCGAAGGCTACACCGGGGAGGCGGTGCCGCTCATCGTGATGCTCCACGGCTGCACCCAGGACCCCGACGACTTCGCCGCCGGCACCCGCATGAACGCGCTCGCCGAGGAGCACGGCTTCCTGGTGGCCTACCCCGCGCAGTCCGGCAACGCCAACATGCAGAAGTGCTGGAACTGGTTCCAGCCCGCGGACCAGCAGCGCGGCCAGGGGGAGCCGTCCATCATCGCGGGGATCACGCGGCAGGTGATCGAAGACTACGCGGTCGACGAGGGCAGGGTCTACGTCTCGGGGATGTCGGCCGGCGGGGCGATGGCCGCCATCATGGGCGCCACCTACCCGGACCTTTACGCGGCCGTCGGCGTCCACTCCGGGCTCGCCCCGGGCTCGGCCCACGACATGCCCTCCGCCTTCTCAGCCATGCGCCAGGGCAGCCCCGGCGCCCCGATGCCGAAGACCGGGTCGAACGGGCAGACGAAGGTCCTGCCGACCGTGGTCTTCCACGGCGACCGCGACGGGACCGTCCACCCGCGCAACGGCGATCGCCTGCTCGCCAACCTCACCGCCGGCGACGGGTCGTCCCTCAAGGTCTCGACGCGCCAGGGACAGGTGCCGGACGGCCACACCTTTACCAGGATCTCCTACCGGGACGCCGAAGGTCGGTCCGTGGTCGAGCGCTGGAACGTCCACGGCCTCGGCCACGCGTGGTCCGGCGGCGGCCGCCCCGGCTCCTACACCGACCCCAAGGGCCCCGACGCCTCCGCCGAGATGGTCCGCTTCTTCATGCAACACGCCCGCGAAGAGTAGCGATCAGCCATCAGCTTTCAGCCATCAGCAAATAACGCGTCGCGGGGCCTTCCGAAAAGACGGAAGGCCCCGCGAGGGTTACCCCGCACCGGGCGGCGAAGCCACCACCCGCTTCAGTCACCCCAACAAAAAGCTGAAGGCTGAGAGCTAAAAGCTTCATCGGGGTTTGCGGGCCTCGCGTCGAACGACCCGCGCAGCACAGCGGCCTTCCGGGCCGGATGCCACGCGTCGGCCGGTCCCGCCGGCTACTCGACCGGCGGGCGGCGCTCCAGGGCCCGGCGGGGCGTCTCACCGTTCGGGGCGGTGATGCGGCGGGGTTTCTCTTCCGTCGGGCCGTCCTCGGAGGCCATGCTCGCGCCGCCGGCGAGGGCGCCGATGGTGCCGGCGAGGTCCTGGATCTCGGAGGGGACGACGAAGAGCTTGCTCGCCGGGCCCTGGGCCATCTCGGGGAGGGCCTTCAGGTAGAGGTAGCGGAGCGACTCCGGGGAGAGGTCCGAGTTTTCGAGCCGCTCGAAGAGAGCGCCGGTCATGTCGATCTGGGCTGCCTGGACGTTGCGGTACGCCTCCGCCTCGCCCTCGGCGCGTAGGACGGACGAGCGCTGCTCGCCCTCGGCTTTCAGGATGGAAGACTCCTTCTCGCCCTCCGCCTTGAGGATCGCGGCGCGCTTGTCGCCCTCGGCGGTCAGGATGGCCGCGCGGCGGGTCCGCTCGGCCTGCATCTGCTTCTCCATCGCCTGCTGGATGTCCCTCGGGGGCGTGATCTCCTTGAGCTCGACCCTCGTCACCCTGATGCCCCACTTCTCAGTGACCTCGTCCAGGATCGTGCGCAGCTTACCGTTGATCTCGTCGCGCGAGGTGAGGGTCTTGTCCAGGATAAGGTTGCCTATGACGTTCCTCAAGGTCGTCTGCGTGATCTGCTCCAGCGCCAGGTGGAAGTTGGCGACCTCGTACTCGGAGGCCCTCGCGTCGACAACCTGGTAGTAGACGACCGTCGAGATCTGCATCCCCACGTTGTCGTTGGTGATGACCGCCTGGGGCTGGAACGCAATGACCTGCTCCCTGAGGTCGGTCTTCGGCAGCATCCTGTCCACCACCGGCACGACGAACGTAAGCCCGCTCTCGGCGGTGCGGTGGTAGCGTCCTAGGCGCTGCACGATCGCCACCCGGCTCTGGGGGATGATCCTGATGCTCCTCGCCGCCACCAGAAAGACGACGAACGCCAGTATCCCAAGCACTATCAGTCCCGTCATTGCTCTCCTCCTTCGGCCTCCACCGGCTCGACCAGCGCGGTCAGCCCGTCGGTGTCGAGCACCCGGACCCTCGCGCCCTCTGCTATCTCGTCCCCCGAGTACATCGCTCTGGCCGTCCAGAACTCGCCGCTCCCGACCCTGACGGTTCCCTTCCCCCCCGCCTCTATGGGCTCGGTGACCACGGCGCTCGCGCCCGTGATGCCCCGGTGCCCGGCGTACTGCTCCCCGCCCCTCAAGGAGAGCCGGTTCAACAACGCGGGCCGCAGCACCACCATGCTCAGGACGGCCGCGAGGACGAAACCGGCGGCCTGCGCCGTCAGCCCGAGCCCCGCGAGGGCCAGCCCGAGCGCCACCACGGCCCCGAGCGAGAAGAAAAGCAAGAAGAAAGATACGGAGAGAAGCTCGCCAGCGAAGGCCAACCCCGCCACTACCGCCCAGAAGATGATGTCCAGGTCCAGGTTCCTTCCTTTCCCGTAGAAGGATTTTACACCACCCCGTTAGCGGACCGCGCCGGTGCGCATACAATACGGTCGTGCCGGACGAGGACTTTAGCGCGGACGTGCAACGGTATCTGGAGGGTCTGCCCCACCTCTATCACCGCGGCGTCGAGTTCCTCGCCCGTGGCGAGTACAGCCTGAACTACCTGGTACGGGGCGAGCCGGACCTCGTGGCCAGGCTCGTGACGGGCAGTCAGATGGGCCTCCCGCTCGTGGAGCAGGCCCCCTACGAGCACCACGCCCTCGAGCTCCTCGCCCCCTCGGGCGTGACCCCGAAGCCGCGCCACGTCGACCCGACCCCGGAGGGCCTCCCCTACCCCCTGATCCTGGAGGAGTACCTGCCGGGACGCCCCCTCGACTACGCCACCGACCTCCCGGCCGCAGCCCGTTGCGTCGCGGCCGTACACGCCCTCGGCGTCCCCGAGGGGCACCGCCTCCACGTCCACCCCGACCCGGCCCCCGCCATCCTCGAAGAGTCCCGCGGACTCGCCGAACCCTACCTCTGCTGGGAGGGCGCCCCCGGCGAGAGCAAGGACGCCCTCCGCGAGGGCTTCGCGCGCATAGAAGGCTTCCTCGAAAGGGGCGGCCTCTTCGCCGGCGACGGCCTCGCCGTCGTCAACTACGACCTGAACACTCACAACTTCGTGGTCGAGGACGGAGAGGTACGTCTGCTCGACTGGGAGAAGGCCAGGATAGCGCCCCGCACCCAGGACCTCGCCCACTTCCTCCTCCCCACCACCACGCTCTGGCGCGACGACACGGCGACGCTCTTGTCGGAGGGGCAGGAGAAGGAGTTCGTGGAGGCGTATCTGGGGCGGTACCCCGTCGAGGACGAGGCCCGGTTCCGGGAGCAGCTCGAAGCCATGAAGACCATCGTCTCCCTGCGGGCCGTCTCGTGGTGCGCGTGGGCGGTGCAGGAGACGGCCAGGGAGGGGCGTCCCATCGCCAACGAAGAGACCTTGAACAAGAGCCGCCGGTACCTGGAGCCCGGTTTCCTGGAGGGGCTCTTTGAGGCGTAAGCGGCGTGGTCCGCGCGGGGTCGTGCTACGATCCTCGCGATCCGCTACGCCCGTCGAAAGAGGAAGATATGCCCCCCACGCGCGTTGTGCTCGACTGCGACACGGCCAACGAGGTGGACGACCAGTTCGCCATCGCCCACGCCCTCGGCCTGCCCGAAGGCGTCCTCGACGTGCGAGGCGTGGTCTCCGTCCACAACACCACCGCCCACGGTCCCGGTTCCAGGGACATGTACCAGGAAGAGGCCGAGCGGGTGGTGGACCTCTGCGGGGGCGGCGTGCCGTGCATCACGGGGGCGGGGCGGCCCATGAACAGCCGGGGCGAGCCCGTGCCGAGCTCGGGCCTGGAGTTCCTGATCGACGAGGCCCGCCGGGGACCGCTGACCATCGTCGCCACCGGGCCCGCGACGGACGTCGCCTCGCTCCTGGTCGCCGAGCCGGACCTGCGGGAAGACGTCCGCGTCGTGTGGCTCGGGGGGTTCGGGGATGCGGAGGCTTACGAGCGTCACAAGTTCCACGAGCTCAACGGCCGGGCCGACATCGCGGCCTGGCGCGTCCTGTTCGAGGAGGACGCGGACCTCTTGCAGGTCCCCGGATGGCCCGCGCCGGCGAAGCTCCTGGTCCGGGCGGGCCCGTTCGCCGAGGAGGTGCGGGCAATCGGCAACCCCGTCGCCTCGTATCTGGCGGAGATCCTGGAGCTGTGGGTGGCCGAGTACGGCGGCCCCATCGATCCCGAAGGGGAGAAGATCCTCTGGGACGTGGCCTGCGTCGCCGCCGTCGCGGACCCGGGATCCGTGACGGTCGAGCGCCGCGCCCTCCCGGCCCTGGACGCCGCCGCGGCCCACGACTACGCCCTGCCGGGCCGCGAGGTAGACACGGTGGTCGACCTGGACGCGGAGAAGGTGCTGCGGGGCATGACGGAGGCGCTCGGGCGCCATCCCAAAGGACCGCGACCCTGATCCGTGCTCGCCCCGGAAGCGTAGACGGATGCTAGTAAGGTCACCGCACAAAAAACCTCCCAGACTGGGTACATCGGAGTGACTATGCCCGCCAGAAAACCCGCCAATATCCTGCCCATCGCGCTGTTGGCGCTCGCGACCTTCGCGCTCGCCGCCTGCGGCGGCGGGGCCGGCGGGGCGGGCTCCCCTTCCGGGGAGGACCGGCCCTTCTCGCAATTGCGGAAGGAGGCCAAAGGGACGGAGGTCAACCTCGCCATGTACGGGGGGGACGAGGCGATCAACGCCTACGTGGACGACTACGCCATCCCCGAACTGGAGAGGGAGCACGGCATAGAGCTCAGGCGCACACCCTTGGGCGACACCGCGGACGCGGTAAACAAGCTGCTCAACGAAAAGCAGGCCGGCAAGGAAGAGGGCACCATAGACCTCGTCTGGATCAACGGCGAGAACTTCGCCACCGGCGCCGACGCGGACCTCTGGTTCGGGCCCTGGGCGGAAGAGCTCCCGAACGCGAAGTTTATCGATTGGGAGAGTCCCTCCATAAACCGCGACTTCGGCCACCCGGTCGAGGGCCGCGAGGCCCCGTGGGGGAAGGCCCAGTTCGTCATGATCCACGACTCCGAGAAGGTCGAGGACCCGCCGAGGACGATGGACGAGCTCAGCGCCTGGACGGAGGAGAACCCGGGCCGCTTCGCCTACCCGGCCCCGCCGGACTTTACGGGCAACGCCTTCGTCGAGCAGGCCCTCTACGGCGTGAGCGGGAAGGTGGCCCCCTACCAGAAGCCCTTCGACGAGGAGGTCTTCGCGGAAGAGTCCCCGAAGCTCTACGACTTTCTGCGGGACATGGAGCCGAACCTCTGGCGCGGCGGCGAGACGTACCCCAAGACCTCGGCGAAGCTCGACGAGCTCTACGCTAATGGCGAGGTCTGGCTGACGATGAGCTACAATCCCCAGCTCGCCCAGCGCCAGGTGAACAACGGGCTCTGGCCCGAAAGCACCCGCTCCTACGTGCTCGACGGCGGCACCCTCAACAACACCCACTACCTGGCCATCCCCTTCAACGGCCCGAACAAGGCCGGCGCGCAGGTCGTGGCGAACTTTTTGGAGAGCCCCGAGGCGCAGGCGAAGAAGCAGGACCCGCAAGGCTGGGGCGACCTGACGGCCCTGAGCCTGGAGCGGCTCCCCGAGGACGCGCGCGAGAAGTTCGCCGAGCCCGAGGGGGAGGCCTCGCTGCCTACGCGCGTCCTGCAGCAGAACCGGGTGCCCGAGGCGCGCACCGAGTGGCTGCTGGAGCTCGAGGAGGGCTGGCAGGAAGAGGTCCTGGAGGACTAGCGTTTGGGCGGCCGGTTGAAGATAGCGCTGCTCTTGGCCCCGGCCCTGGCGGTGATCGGGGTCCTCTTCGCCGGAGGGCTCGGCGTCGCCTTCGTCCAGTCTCTAGGCTACATGCCGACCATCGGCCTGACGGAGCCCGGCCTCGACGCCTACCGGCAGGTCCTCGCCGACGAGGACTTTCTGGACTCGCTCACTCTGACGCTGTACGTCTCGGGGGTCTCCACGGGCGTCTCGACGGTGCTGGCGGTGCTGGCCGCGCTCGCGCTCAGGAGGTCGAGCGGGCGGGTATCGGCGGTGGTATTCCAGTTGCCGATCACGATCCCGCACCTCGTCGCGGCCGTGGGCATCGCGCTCGTCGTCGCCCAGACGGGGCTCGGCGCGCGCCTGGCGGCGGCCTTCGGCCTGATCGGGGAGCCCGGGGATTTTCCCGCGCTGCTCTACGACAAACACTCCGTCGGCATCATCCTCACCTACGTGTGGAAGGAGGTGCCGTTTATCGCGCTGGTGGTGCTGGCGGCGTTGCGGGGGGTGGCATCCGAGCTGGAGGAGGTGGCCCGTACTTTAGGGGCCGGGGCGTGGCAGCGGTTCTGGTACGTGGTCTTCCCCGTGATCTCGCCCTCCGTGGTGGCGGCGAGCCTGCTGGTCTTCGCCTTCACCTTCGGGGCCTTCGAGGTGCCCTACCTGCTGGGAAGGTCCTACCCGACGATGCTCCCGGTCATGGCCTACGAAGAGTACAGGGAGATCGAGCTGTCGGCACGCCCGGCGGCGATGGCCATAAACGTCCTTATAGCCCTCATCACCGGGACGGTCGCCGCCCTCTACCTGCGCCTGGCCAGGGACCTCGGAGGGCGCCGTGGGTAAGGGCTTCGGCCGGTCGGACGCGGTACTCGTCGTGGCCGCGGCGCTGGTGGCGCTCCCCTTCGTGCCGCTCGTCCTGTGGGCGTTCGCGGGGGAGTGGCGGTTCCCGGACCTGCTGCCGACGGCGTGGTCGCTGCGCGGGATGGGGCACCTCTTCGAGCCGGGCGGCGGGGTGCTCGGGGCGACGTTCAACAGCGTGGTCATCGGGGCGGCGACGGCGGCGGCCTCGGTGGCGGTCGGGCTGCCGGCCGGGATGGCCATAGGCGGCTACGAGTGGCGGTTCAAGGGCGTGGTGGTCTTCTTTATCCTGCTCCCGATACTGGTGCCGCCGCTGGCCTCGACCATGGGCGTGCACGTCACCTTTATCCGGCTCGGGCTCGCGGACACGCTCCTCGGGGTGTTCCTGGTCCATCTGGTGCCGACGGTGCCCTACACGGCCCTGATCCTGGCCGGCGTCTTCGCCGAAAGGACGGGCGAGCTGGAGGAGGCCGCCCGCACCTTAGGCGCGAACCCGTGGCAGGCTTTCCTGCGCGTGACGCTGCCGGACGTCCTGCCTGGGGTAGCGGTGGCGGGGCTCTTCGCTTTTCTGATCTCGTGGGGCCAGTACGTGCTCACCCTCCTCATCGGGGGCGGCAACGTCGTCACCCTTCCCATGCTCCTCTTCTCCGCCGCCGCGGGAAACGACCCCGTCGTAACCTCGGCCCTGGCCCTCGTCTTTGCCGCGCCGGCCGTCCTCGCCCTCGTCCTCGCGCTCCGCGTCCTGAAGCCCGGCCAAAGGACGAACCTTATAGGGCCGGGCAAGGTCTAGTGGGCGCCCGTCTCGAACTGGAGAACGTCTCCCACCGCTACGGCAGGGGCGCCCCGGCCCTGGAGGACTTGAGCCTCGCGGTCAAGCCCGGCGAGCTGGTCGCCCTGCTCGGCCCCTCCGGGTGCGGCAAGACCACGGCGCTCAAGGTGGTGGCTGGCCTCCTCCGCCCGACCTCGGGCGACGTGCGGGTCGGGGGCCGCTCCGTCGTCGGCACCCCGCCGGAGAGGCGCGAGGCGGCGATGGTCTTCCAGAGACCGCTGCTGTTCCCCCACATGAGCGTCGCCCGCAACGTCGGGTTCGGCCTGAAGATGCGCGGCGCGCCCAAAGAGGAGGCCGGGGGCAAGGTCCACGAGGCCCTCCGTCGCGTGCGCATGGAGGGCTTCGCCGGCCGCGCTCCCGAGGAGCTCTCGGGCGGCCAGCAGCAGCGGGTGGCGCTCGCGCGCGCCCTCGTCACCGGGCCGCGGCTCCTGCTGCTCGACGAGCCCTTCAGCGCGCTAGACGCCAACCTGAGGGAGGAGATGCGCGGGCTGGTCCTGCGCCTCCAGCGCGAGGGCGGCCACACCACGGTCTTCGTCACCCACGATCAGGAGGAGGCCGTCGTCCTCGCCGACCGCATAGCCCTCGTCTTCGACGGCCGACTCCAGATGTACGACGAACCTGAGGCCTTCTACGACCGTCCCGCCACCCGCCAGGTCGCCCGCTTCTTCGGCGCCACCAACTTTATAGAAGGCCGCGCCGAGAGCGGCTCCGTCCGTACCCCCCTGGGCAGGCTCAGGCTGGCGAGCGCGGCCCCGCCGGGCGCCGTCACCCTCACCATCAGGCCCGAGGCCGTGCGCCTCGAAGACGGCGAGAACTCCTTTACCGCGCGCGTTACCTCGGCGGCGTACCTGGGCACGCAGGTCCACTATGAACTGCGCACCACGGAGACGACCCTTCGCGCCGCCCTCCCTCCCCATGTCCGGCTCGCGGTGGGTGAGGAGGTCACGGCCAGGCTCCCCGCAGGGTCGTTGTGGGCTCTGGAGGCTTGACCGAGGCTTCGGGATCCGAGCCTGGCCGCGATAACCGCCACACGGGCGATCTAATGCGGCGGGAAAAGGAGACCCCGGACGGCATCCCGCGCCCGAAAGCGATGAAGGCGGGCCCGCCGGCGAACGCGCGAGCGGCGGCCGCGACCACAAAGATCGGGGTGCTGGCCGGCGCCTTCGGGGGGCGGCGCTCGCGGGGCCGCTCGCCGAAGCGCTGCGCGGCGTGCCCCCGCTGGCGCCCTACGCGGGGCCACTCGCCTTCGGCGCCGTGGTGGTGGCCATCACCTACCTCTCCCTGATCCTCGGCCGTGGGTGGCACCGCCCAAGCGGTGTTCTGCGACACCTTCGCTTGCCGAAGCAACTCGTATGATCTGCGGGCCGATGCGCGAGTCTCAGAAACAGACCGGAATGAAGTACGCCCAGTTCTCGGCCGTGGGTTTCTCCAACATGCTCGTGGACATCGGCGTGCTCAACCTCCTGCTGCTCTTGGGCCCCACGGGCAGTCCCGAGTTGCTCGTCCTCTACAACGTGGTGGCGTTGGTCCTCGCTAACGCCAACAGCTACCTGTGGAACACCCTGTGGACCTTCAAGGAGCAGGCCCGCCACGACGCCAGGCAGGCGGGCATGTTCACCGCTCAAGGGCTGCTGAACGTCGCGGTGGGCAGCGCGCTGCTGTGGCTGGCGGCCCACAGGCTCAGGGCCCACACGGACCTTTCCCCGTGGGTCAGCGGCAACATCGCCAAGGCCGTCTCCACGGTGGCCGCCTCGACCCTGAGCTTCCTCTTTTTGCGCCTCTTCGTCTTCCGGCCCAAGGAGGCCTGAGCCCGGACCCGGCCCGCGCCGACGATGGAGGCGTGATGGTGGCTCCGCTCCAGCGAACATCCGCGATCCCTCGGAGCGAAGCTCGCAGAATAGACCTTCCACGTGCTCGGGTGAATAAGGTTGCCCTCTCCCGGAGCGGAGGGCCACGAGGGAGCCCGCGAGGGCTTTATTGGCGCTACGCGTTGCGCGTTTCGCGACCGTGGATCGCGAGCACGACGAACGCGGCGACGAGGGCGCCGACGCTGTTGGCGATCAGGTCGGTGATCGCGTCCGAGAGGCCGAAGACCACGGTGATGCCGAAGACCTGGCCGGTCGTCCACTCGGCAATCTCCCACAGCGATCCCGCGGTCACGCCGAACGTGAAGGCCGCCGTCCCTATCGCGATCGTCCGTCCGCCGGGCACGAGGCCCCGGTAGAACAGGAAGAAGAACGCGAGCGTCAGGGCGAAGATCGTGAAGGTGTGGGCCACCTCGTCGTAGAGCACCGGCCCATCGAAGAGGTCGAAGACGAAGCCGAACGCGTTCAGGAGTGCCGAGAGCGCGACGAGCGTGTCGAACACGTTGGGCAGCTTCTCGTCTCGCAGGAGGTAGGCGAAGGACAGGGCTATGAAGAACGCCATGGAGAGCACGCCGACCGGGTCCAAGGTGAGAAGCTCCCACACGAGCGCGAGGGCCAGCACGGCGCGGATCGCCCACGCGGCCTTTTCGTACAACGGCGAGCGGAGCGCCGACGACCAGCGCTGCCCGCTCACGCCCCCCTCGATTCCCCGGCCTTGATCACGTTGGAGACGACCACCACGATGGCCGCGACGAGCAGCAGGTGGAACAGGGCGCCAGCGATCCCGAGCGCAAGCTTGAACACGACCCACGAGACGACCAGCAGGACCACCAAACCCCACGACAGGCCAGCCAACGACCTCAACTCCTTCGGTAGAGGACTGGACGTTTTGTGCGTCCAACCCACCTTGTACCCCGATTCGACCGATCTTGCGCTGCTCGCCCCGAAGCAGGACAAGGAACTCCGATAAAAAGCCCGTTGGGTGGGTACGGATACCCGATGCGCTCGCCGTCGTACCGTCCCGCTCTCCTCGCCTTGCGCGTCGCCCTGGGGCTCGCGGTCGCGTGGCTGCTGGTATGGGGGGACGCCACCGCGGCGTTCGTCGTTGCCGTCTTCCTCGCGCTGTCGTTCGCCTACCTCCTGCGCGACGATCCGCGTCCCCACCTGTTCGACGTCCTGTTCGCGCTGGCGGCGTTGCTGGGCGCCGTGGGGTACGTCTTCGGGCTGTTCGACGGGGGGGTGCCCTACGACAAACCGGTACACGCCTTCACGACCTTCTCGGTGAGCCTGGCCTTCTTCTTCCTGTTCTACCGGGGCGCCGTGCCCCGGCAGAGGACCGTAGCCCTTGCGACCTCCGTGTTCACGCTGGGGGTGACGGTGGGCGCCTTGTGGGAGATCTTCGAGTGGTTCTTCGTCGACCGGTTCACCATGGCCGACACGATCGGGGATCTCGTCGTCGACAGCTCGGGCGCCCTGGCCGCCGCGTTGGTGGCGTTGTACGTCCGCCGGCGCGGGGAGCGCCTCACTTAGCTCCGCCGCATCGGTAAGGTGCGGACTCCGCAGAACCCCCTCGGCGCGAAGTTCGGTCCCGGACCTTATAGCAAGGAGACGCCGTCTCCTGCAAAGCTAGCGAACCGAGGCGTCTGGTGCTCCTGTTGCGTCGGCGATGATGCTTCGGTGGTCGAAGGCCAGTTCGACGGAATCGGGGTTCAGGACGGCGACTTCGGCGGCGTCGGTGGCGGCGATGAGGTCCCCGCCGACGACGCGGGCGAGAAAGGCGACGCTGACGTTGTGGCCGCGGGGGTCGCGCCCGGGGTCGGAGTAGACGCCGACGAGGCCGGCGAGCTCGACGGCGAGGCCCGTCTCCTCGGCCGCCTCGCGGGCGGCCGCCGCCTCGACCGTCTCGTCGACCTCGACGAAACCGCCGGGGAGGGCCCATTGGCCCTCGAAGGGCTCGCCTGCGCGGCGGATCAGGACGACGCCCTCCTCCGAGGGGATCACGACGTCCACCATAAGCTTCGGCGTCTCCGGTCCGGCCAACGTCCTACCTCCCGCGTCTACGGCGTCGGGGGATCGTTACCCGTTTCGGCGGGCGGAGGAACCGCGCGTTTGCGTTGCGTCAGCGGTACTTTTCGCCGAGGCCGCGGACGTCGCCGCGGCCTAAAGTCCTCTCGGCCGTCTGGCACGCGCCGTTGATGTTGGTGCTCATGGTGAGGTTGCCGTGGTCCGCCTCGGAGACGTGGCCGAGGCCGAAGGTGTGGCCGCGCTCGTGGGTCATGACGCCCCCGAGGTCCCACATCTTCCGGCAAGACCCGGAGCGGGGTCTCGTCGTCCACCGGAAGTCCCTTTTGTTGATCTTGACGTCCGAGGCTACGGTGTCGTCGTAGCCGGGCCTGACTATGCCCCAGTTGCAGGCCATGGCCAGCGTGCCGCTCGGCAGGTCGCCGAACGCGACCACGCTGTTCCCGTCGTTGTCTCGGCAACTGAACCCGTCCATGTTCGTGCCCCGGCCCGTCTTCCCCTCGTAGACAAGCCCCACGGGGACGCGGTCTCCCATGCGGCAGTTGCTCTTCGTGTCGGCGACGCGGACCCCGGCCCGGCGTATGGCGTCCGCGGCGTCCCCGACCCTAAGCTCGGAGGGCGTGGACCTCTCTTTGATCCTGTAACGGAGCGCCGAGGAGATCCGCCGCTCGCCGTCCGTGTACTCGGGGTCCGAGCACTCGCCCGGGCCGCCGGCCTTCGCGAAGTCCTCGGCGGCCTCGGCGTCTTCCCCGACGAACCCGAGCTCTATCGTGCCGTCCCGGCGGCGGCCTATCTCAAGCTCCTCGGCGCCGGTGGTCGTCAGGACCTCCGCGTGCACGCTCTCGCCGGGGGGAGGGACGACGCTGCCCACCCCGCCGTCCTCTACCTCCCGTCCGGCGACCGGTCAGCGCCCCGGGGCCACGACGGCGGCGGGCAGGGCGCGGGCGTCGATACTGCGCTTGCCCGGGCCGCAGGCGTCCAGCACCCGGTCCGGGGCCTGCGCCGCCGGGGTCCTTGCGAAGGTCGTCACGGCCAGGACCGCCAGCGCGAGTGACAGGCCGCATGCGAGCAACCGTCTCATGGTGCGTTTTCACCCCTCCTACAGCCGTCTCCGGCGCCGACCAAGCTCGGTACTGGGCCGGCGTGGTAGGCATGATACAGTCTACATCTCCGACGCGATAGGGTAGGTACGTACAAGATGATGTGGTTCTCCGCCGGGCGGTCCGTCCGCGGGCGGCCCGGTGAGATCCGAAGGCTGTATGCTCGGGCCGAGGGTGATCCGGGCCGGGCATGAAGATATTGTGCATCAGCGACCAGGTGGAGCGGGTGCTCCACGGCCCGACCCTCAACTCCTACGCGCAAGGGGTCGAGGCGGTCATCTCCTGCGGCGACCTCCCATTCGACTACCTGGAGTACGTGCTCACCTTCCTCGGCGTCCCGCTCTACTACGTGCTCGGCAACCACGACCCCGCCCCCGACGGCCCGGAGTATCCGGGAGGCTGCACCCCCCTGGACGGCAGGGTGGTGGAGGTGGAAGCCGGCGAAGAGCGGGTGACCTTCGCCGGCCTCTCCGGCTCGCCGCTGTACTCTGGCGGCCCGAACCAGTACACGGAGGGCCAGATGGCCCTCCGGGCGTGGGAGCTGTCGGCCAGGGTCCTCGGGCGTAGGCTCCTCGGTCGCCCGAAACCTACCGTCTTCGTGACCCACTCCCCGCCCTTCGGGCTCGGGGACCGCGAGGATGAGGCCCACGTGGGCTTCGGGCCGTTCCTGAAGCTCATAGACCGCCACGAGCCGTCGCTGTGGCTGCACGGGCACGTCCACCTCTACGGCCCGGACCAGCAGAGGGTGACGAGCCGGGGCCCGACGAAGGTGGTGAACGTCTTTGGGCACCGCATCCTCGAGGTGTGAGGCATTCGGCCCGCAGAAGCCTTGTCGCCCGTGCCGGGCGGTTGTAGGCTGGAACATTGGTCGGCCACATGGATCTTAACGAGCAGTCGGACAGGGATTTTTCGCGGGCGCGCAGGAAGGCCTTCCTGCGGCGCGTCGGGGCGTACCTGCGCAGGGACCCGGGCTCGAACCAGCTCCTCTCCTTCGACGAGGTCAAGGACGCCCTGGGGGTCATCCAGCAGATCCACATAGGCTTCAGGGAGGTGCCGGTCTCCAAGATCGTGGGCAGCGTCGGGCGCCACAGGGACTTCGACCGGGCCTTTCTTCCGTCCAAACCGGACCTCGGCACCCGCTGGAAGCGCATAGACCAGCTCATGCACAAGGCCGAGAATTTGCCGCCGGTGAGCCTGTACAAGATCGGGGACGCCTACTTCGTCAACGACGGCAACCACCGCGTCTCCGTCGCCCGGCAGCAAGGCGTGGAGACGCTCGACGCCGACGTCGTCGAGCTGCGCAGCCGGGTGCCGGTCGACTCGGCGCTCACGGCCGGAGACCTCCTGCACAAGCTGGAGCTCCGGCACCTTCTGGAGCGGCTCCCGCTCGACCGCGTGTTGCCGGAGATAAAGGTCCAGTTCTCCGACGTGGCGGACTACCGCAGGCTCGCGACGTTTATCGAGGCGCACGGCTTCAGGATCTCCCAACTCTGGCGGCGGCACGTCTCCGTGGAGGAGCTCCTTGGGGACTGGTACGAGTACGGCTACAGGCCCATAGCGGAGATGATCCGGGAAGAGCGCATCCTCGACGCCTTCCCCGGGCGCACCGAGATCGACCTGTACCTCTGGATCGTGAACCACCGCGAACGCCTGGCCCTCGAAGCCCGCGACGAGAAGATCTCGCCCAGGGCCGCCAAGGACGACATCCTGAAGCACGGCCGCCGGCGCCGCGGGGGCGCGTGAGCGCGGAGGGTTTGGGCGGCTCCCCCTTCGGCGGCGTCGCGGTGATCTGGAGCCCGGTCCGGACGCTGCAGCGGGTCGCCGAAGAGCGCCGGGCGCTCCCCGGCCTGATGGTGGTCGCCCTCTACGCGGCCCTGAGCCTGGCGGTGAGCGCGGCCTTCGTGCTCGGCGGCGTTACGCGCCGCTCGATCGAGCAGCAACCGCCGCAGCCCGGTCTACCGCCGGGCTTCGAGGACACCTTGGCGAGGGTGGCGGAGGTCGCGGTCCCGGCCTTCGCCGCGATCTCGCCGTTCGCCATCTGGCTCGTCGTCTCGCTGCTGATGCAGCTGGCGACGCGCTTTTTCGGCGGGACGGGTCCGCTCTCGTCGATGCTCGGGGTGGTGGGCGTCGCCCAGGCGCCGTTCTTGTTGAACGTCGTGGTGGGCGCCGTCCTGACGGGGCTGCAGTTCCTCGCGGGCGCGGGGACGCCGGCCGGGGCGGCGCTAGGCTACCTGGTCTCCCTCCTGGGCCTCGCGTTCTTTCTCTGGTACGTCGTGCTCGTGGTGATCGGGGCGGCGCTCGCCCGCGGTGTAGGATATGGGGAGTCTGCCGGCTCGTGCGCCCTGTCGTGCGTCGGGCTCGGCGTCCTTATAATCCTGGTGGTGATCGTGGCGGCCGTCGGCATCTTCACCACCGTCAACGCCGCAGCGCCGTAGAGGCAACAGTCGAGATAGGAAGGGTCTACCTTGGACTCGGAAAGCAACACGCGCAGGGAACCGAACAGGCAACCGGTCGGCGGGTATGGCGAAGGCCGTCGTCGGCGGAGCCGGTGGCCCTGGGTGGTGGGCGGACTCGCGGCCCTAGGCCTCCTAGGTCTCGCCGTGGTCTCCGTGGTGCTGCTCGTCGCCCTCGGGGCAGGCGGCGGGGCGGTGGGCGGCGCCTCGCCCGTGGTCTACGAGGAGGAGTACGTCTCCGGCGAGGGGACGGACAAGGTCGCCGTCATCCCGGTCCAGGGGGCCATAGCGTCCGGTGAGAGCGCCCTCGGCGGCGCGCAGCCGACCGTCACGCCCGAGGGCCTCGCCGACGCCCTCGGGCAGGCGGCCGACGATGAGAGGGTCCGGGCCGTGGTGCTCGAGGTCAACTCGCCCGGCGGCGGGGTAACGGCGAGCGACGAGATGCACCAGAGCATAGTGGACTTCAAGAAGAAGACGGGCAAGCCCGTGGTCGTCTCCATGCAAGACACGGCGGCCTCCGGCGGCTACTACATCTCGACCCCCGCGGACAGTATCGTGGCGAACGAGACCACGCTCACGGGTTCCCTCGGCGTCATCTTCCAGCTCAACAACTTCGAGGAGCTGGCCGACAAGTACGGCTACAAGCAGGTAGTCATAAAGAGCGGCAAGTTCAAGGACATCGGCAACGCCTTCAGGGAGGTAACGCCGGAGGAGCGCGAGATCTTCCAGTCCCTCGTCGACGAGTCCTACGCGGAGTTCGTGGACGTGATCTCCACCGGCCGCGACATCCCCGAAGACCGCGTGCGCGAGATCGCCGACGGCCGCATCTACTCCGGCCAGAGGGCGAAGGAGCTGGGCCTCGTGGACTCCCTCGGCGGCCTGGACGAGGCCTCGGCCGAGGCCCGCGAGCTCGCGAACGCCGGCCAGGCGACCGTGGTCCGCTACGTCCAGCCCCCCTCGTTCACCGACGCCCTGCTCTCCGGCCTCGGCCCCCAGCCCTCGGAGGCCGAGCGCCTAGCCCAGGAGGCCGGCCTGGGCCTCGAACCCAAGCCCTACTACCTCTACCTCCCCGGCGCGTAAAGGGGGCCCGGAGGGAAGCAACCACGGGTACCGGGGCATCAGGGTTATCCGGGAAGCGAGGGGTTCGTGACGGCGGTTGAGGTCTCCGGTCCCGCGACGCAACCGATCACGGGCACGCCGACCGGGGCTGATCTTCGCCGGTAGCCGTGAGAAGAAACCCCGGCGGGGCCGATCGCCCCGGACGCGAGAGAGGGAGATCCGCGTGGACCTCCCTCTCCTCTACATGCTGGGGGTAATGCGCTCTCTTAGCGGGACTTGAACCGCTTGGCGCCGTAGTAACCGTCTATGTACTTCATCTTCTTCTCGACTACCTTGCCGAAGTAGCTGGACGCATGAACGATCCAGCCGTTACCGGAGTAGATGCCGACGTGGGTGATACTTCTGGACCCGTACTCTTTGAAGAACACCTCGTCGCCGCGACGCAGGTTGGACTTGGGTATCTTTCTGGAGAAGTCGTACCTCCACTGCCCGCCCTCGGTCATGGGCAGATCGTGCCCGAACGGCTGCACGGCCTTCTTGGTCAGGCAGGTGCAGCTCTTGGTCGTCCTGGTGCAGGTGCCGTACCTGTACCTGTCGCCCAAGTGCCTCCTCGCCTTCCGGACGACGTCGCGGCCCGAAAAACTGCTTATCGCCTTCGAGTCGGTAGTCGACCTCTCCCCTGAGGCTGTCATCGTCTGTTCCTCGGGGGGCGCGGCCTCGCCGCGGACCACGGCCACGGCATCGGCGACGACCCGGCCCCCGCCCGCGGACCTCGCGGCCACCTGCACGGAGCGCCGCCCCTCCTTCATATCGAAGCTGCCGATCTTGACCCACATGCCGCTGCTGTCCGCCCCCTGTTCGACCTTGCTCCACTTCATCCCGGAGGCCGTCTGCACCCCGAACCGGGCCGTGCCGCCGTCCGAGATCTCGGGCCACCACGCGTAGACGGAGTAGTCGTTGCTGGAGGGGATCTTGACCCCGAATCTCGCCGGCGCCTTCGCCCCTTCGGCGGCCACAAAGCTGCCCCCGTGGCTCAAGGAACCGCGCTCGACCTTCCAGCCCGGCGCCCGGAAGGCGCCCTTGGTGGTGTTGTCGACGACCTGGGAGTAGTCGGGAAGCCCCTCCTCTTCGGCCAGGTCCTTCTGCGCCGCGACGGCCTCCGGAGAGTCCGGGTCGACGGCGGAACCCTGGGAGACGAAGCCGTCCGAGGACGACGAAGCCCCGGAAGATCTCTGCTCCGGGGCCGGGTTCTCGGTCGAGTCTTGCGAGACCTCCGCGTCATTGGAGGACTCGTACTGGTCCGCGGATTGCGCCTCCGCGGCAAGGGTGGAAAAGGACACGACCGATGCGGCCGCAAAAACAGCACAAAGAACGAACAACAAACGACGCATGTGTCCCCCCTCCCGAGTTCTCGTTGCGTCGCCGCACATCGTAACCGCCCCGCGGAAGAAAAGCATCGGTTGGGAGAAAGTTTTTTGAGAACTGTTGCCCCGGGGCTTCATCAGCGTTACGACGCGCGGCGGGG
>DASYWA010000198.1:0-4312 GCA_035936475.1 Rubrobacter sp.
TGACGGCGGTGAACTCCTCGTTGCCGACGGGGTTCGGAGTTATCCCCTCGACGTCCGCCTGAAAGCCCAGGGGGACCTCCGCGTACTCGATGCAGACCCAGGGGGCGTCGTTGTAGATGATCTCCTGCGCCTGCTCGTAGAGCCTGCGCCGCTCGCCCTCGTCCACCGTGGTCGCACCCTGACGAAGCAGGTCGTCGAGCTCCGGGTTCTTGTAGTAGGCGATGTTCTGGGCGTCCTCTTCGGTGGCGCTAGAGCTGGAGAGCAGCACGTTTAGGAAGTTGTCCGGGTCGCCGTTGTCACCGGACCAGCCGAGCATCGCCGCGTCGTGGGCCCCCGTGCCGGTCTGCTCCAGGTAGGTGCCCCACTCGCGGGTAACGAGCTTGGCGTTGATGCCGACCTCTTTGAGGTCCCGCTGCATCGCCTGGGCCACGCCCCTGCCGTCGGGCATGTACGGGCGCGGGATGGGCATGTACCACAGCTCCATATCGAAGCCGTCGCCGAGGCCGGCCTCCTCGAGCAGACGCCTCGCCTCGTCGGGGTCGTAGGGGTAGGGCTCGGTCGCCTCGCGGAAGTAGGGAACGGTCGGCGGCATGGCGTTGGAGGCGACCTGCCCAGTGTCCCCGAAGAAGGACTTCACGATCTCGGGCCTGTTGATGGCGTAGTTCATCGCCCGCCGCACCCGCGGGTCGGTGAAGGGCTCCTTCTGGCAGTTCATAGCCAGGTACGCGATGTTGAGTGGCGGACGGGTGAGGACCTTGAGGTCCTCGTTCTCCTCGACCGTCGGCACGTCGTCGGGGGTCAGCCCGTCGGCGCCCGAGAGCTCGCCGCCGCTGAGGGCCGCCACGCGCGCCGTGTTGTCCGGGATGGACCGGATGACGATCCTGTCCACGTTGGGCCCGCCGCCCCCCACCTCGGGCGGGAGGTCCCTGCCCCAGAAATCCTCGTTGGCGCTGAGGCGTACCTCCGAGCCACGATTCCAGGACTCGAACTTGAACGGCCCGCTGCCCACCGGCTTCTGCCAGAGACCCTCGACGTCTTCCTCGATCGCCTTGGGCGAGGCGATGGCGAACGCGCTCATCGCCACGTTGCGCACGAACGGCGCGAGCGGTTCGCGGAGGGTGAAGCGCAGGGTCGTGTCGTCGGGCGCCTCGATGTTCTCGATATAGGAGTCGCCGTCGAAGCCGCCGAACATCACCGAGTAGTAGGCGAAGTTGGAGCTCTGGTTCCCGCCGCCCGTGTGGTACTCGTTCTTCGTGTCCTGCCAGCGGTCGTAGTTGAACTTGATCGCCTCGGCGTTGAGGGGCTCGCCGTCGTGGAACTTGATGCCCTCTCGAATGTTGAACGTGTAGCGCCGGCCGCCGTCCTCCGGGTCGGGCACCTCCGTGGCCAGAGCCGGGACCGGGTTCGTGGTGCCGGGCTCGAAGGCCAGCAACGTGTCCATGATCTGGCGGGTGACGACGAAGGACTCGCCGTCGGTGGCGTTGATGGGGTCGAGCGAGATGGAGTCCGCCCCGCGCCCGTAGGTGAAGGTGCCTCCTCCACCCCCCTCACCGCCGCCTCCCTGCCCGCTACCGACCTGCTCGCCGCCGCAGCCGGCCACCCCGAGCAGCGTGGCGCCCGCAAGTCCGGCGCCGCCCAGCTTCAAGAAGTCGCGGCGGTTCATCGGCCCGATGCCCCTGACTCTTGGCAAGATCTTCCCCTTCCGAAAAGCTCTCTTGACCCCGACCTACGCGGCATCCACGATCCCGGATGCCCCCTTTCGGGTAACTTAGCACCCATCCAACACCGGCGCTACCCGGCCATACAGCCGGAAAACGGTTCTTCTAGCCCGTTCCGGCACGCTCAACGAACGCCGCGATCTCCGGCCGGCAACCGAACCTGAGCCGGGGTACGTAGATTGCGCAGCGGCCTTCGGCGTATACGTCGGTGGGCGTGCTGTTAAACGGCTACGGGGCGAATCGATTGCCGGCACGCTTGAGGGTATCCACCGGCACATCGTTGGCGAGGTTCTCCCGATCCTTACCCCGTACCTCACTCGCCACCAACCGTCCCTTCCGCGCAAGTACTGCCACCGGGGAGGTAAGTGCTAGAAGAGCGTCCCTTCGACGGGCTCCCCGCGACGCAGCCGGTTCGCGGCGTTGTGGGCCTGACGGGTCGTCTCCGGCAGGCGGTACTTGGGCGAGCAGGCGAGGACCAGCTCGACGGCGCTGTGGAGGTCTATGCCGTTCCCGACGGAGACGTAGACCGGCGAGACCCCGGGCCTCGTCCGCAGGACCTTTCCGATGACCTCGCCCCTGTGGAGGAGGACGGTCGCGCTCCCTTTCTCCGGCCCGGGCTCCTCGTGCGTGCCGACTAGGCGGGTCTTGGCGCATCCGACGGAGGGGACGTCCAGAAAGATCCCCAGGTGCGAGGCGAGGCCCATGCGGCGCGGGTGGGCGAGGCCCTGGGCGTCGAAGATCACGGCGTCAACCGGCGTCTGCACCTTCTCCAGCGCGCCCGCCACGGCCGGTATCTCCCTGATGGCGAGCAACCCCGGCACGTAGGGGAACGAGAGCTCCGTCTCGAAGCCCTGCACCTCGACCGGCGAGAGGCCGGGGAAGTCCAGGACGACGACCGTCGCGTAGGCCCTGTCCCCCTCCGTGGAGACGTCGGCGCCTGCGACGTGGCTTACCCCGGCGAGGTCCAGGGACGGACCAACCACGACCTTCGGGGCCAGCTCCTTCTGGAGGCGACTCGCCTCGGACGGCGAGAGGTCAAGATCGTGCAGCTCGCGTACTCTCATCCCACCTAGGTTACCCGCAACGTCACCAAGGGACACCGGCACGGGGAGAGAGGGCAAAAAAGAAAACCGTCCCGACCGATGGGATCTGGAGGGGGGAATGGTCCCATCGGCCTGGGCTCGGTTTAATCTGAATCTTACCCTTAGCCCGTTACGATGCTCTTGCCGCGACGTTACGAATGTGTTACGCACCGGAAACACTTTGGTTACAACCGGGGCTTCGTTCGGGAGAACCCGGCTACACCCTAAACCTCGACTTACAGTTTTGCATCTCTGGAGGGCGTTTTTCGCCCTCCGTCAGGCTACGGTGACTTCCACCGTGTGGTAGCCTTGGGCGCCGTCGGTGCCGCCGCCGCCGTGGGGCGGGCGTTCCTCGGCGGTCTGGAGGGCGCCCTCGCCGTCGGTGGCGCGGACCTGGAGGGTATGGGTGCCGGGTTTGGCGTCCCAGTCGTAGACGTACTGGCGCCAGGCGTCGGGGCTTAGTTGGCTCGCGAGGCGGGCCTCGTTCCAGGTCTCGCCGTTGTCGGTCGAGACCTCGACCTTTTCGATGCCGCGGTGGGGGGCCCAGGCGACGCCCCCGACGGGGACCTTGCCGGCCTGGAGGTTCTGGCCGCCCTGCACGGTGTCGAGGCGGGACTGGGTCTTGACGGGGCCTTCCTTGGACCAGGTGCGTTGGATCCAGTACGCGTCGAAGTCCCAGCTCTTGAGCTCTATCTCCGAGAGCCACTTCGTCGCCGAGACGTAGCCGTAGAGCCCCGGGACCACGAGCCTCACGGGGTAGCCGTGCTTGACGGGCAGCTCGCTGCCGTTCAGGCCGAAGGCGACCAGCGCCTCCCGGCCGTCGAGGGCGATGTCGGTCCTGAAGCCCGCCGTCCAGCCGTCCACGCTGCGCCCGACGAGCTGCTGGCTCGCCCGGGTGATGTTCTCCCGGCTGACGCCGGCCTCCTTCAGCACGTCCGAGAGAAGGACCCCGGTCCAGCGCCCGTTGGAGACGAGGCCGCCGCCGACCTCGTTGGAGACGCACGAGAGCGTAACGTCGGACTCGAGGGTGGACATACCCTGCAGGTCTTTGTAGGAGAACTCGACCGGGTTGGGCGCGCCCTTGACGGAGAGCTTCCAGTCGTCGACGTTCACCCTGGGGGAGGTGAGCGCCGCGTCTATAAGGTAGAAGCTGCTGGCGGGGGTGATGATCTTCGGCATCCCAGGCGCCTCTATGTAGGCGTCCGCGGGCACCTCCGGCAGGGTCTCGTGCGTCACGGCCTCGCGGCCGCCCCCGTCCTCCTCCCCGGAAGGTTTGCCGGCGGAGTCACCCGACACATCCAGCCTCTTCGGGGCTGAGGCGGCCTGCGAGCCGCCGGAGAGCAGCCGTCCCAGGCCGAGCGCGGCCAGGCCCGCGACCAGCGCGCCGCCGCCGAGCGCCAGAAAGCCCCCGCGGCCGACCGACATGCTGCCAGTGCCGGCCTCGCGCCACCGGACGACGGGCGAGTCCGGGCTCCCGGGCGTCCCGGCCGGGGCGGCTTTGGGGGCCACCTT
>DASYWA010000199.1:0-2154 GCA_035936475.1 Rubrobacter sp.
GTAAGGGATCTTGGTAAGGAACGCCGCGAGCCACAAAGGCCGCACCGGCGCCGGCAGCTCCTGCATCCTGAGCCACGCGTAGTAGGAGACGACGTTCGAGCCGACGAGCGTGCCGTCGACGTCGAAGATCGCCGCAACCTCCCCAGGCTTCTCCTCGACCTTCCGCCGCTTCTTGCGGTTCGGCCGGGTCGTGAGCGCCGGCAGGTGCGTCCCATGCAGCCACTCCCGCCACCGGACCTCCGTGATGTCGAACGGGAAGGCTTCCCTATCTTCGGGTTCTAGCCCCTCGTAGAGGGCCTTCGTCCTGTCGGTCGAGAAGACGGCGTACATGTTGGCGTAGGCGCCGTAGATGCGGCTGTAGTAGAGGCTCATGCGGGCGCGCTTCTCGGCCCGGGCCATCCTCTGGCGGGCGTCGGAGACCATGTGGCCATCCGGGAGCCTCGCTGCGACCTTGCCGCCGACCTCCAGTGCCGCGAGCTGCGCCCTGAGCGCGAGCTCGACCTTCCTGCGCCCGGGGAAGCTCCATTCGGGCACCTGAACCGGCCGTCCGCCGGAGTCGCGCAAAGGGTTCTCCACGAAGTAGTCGCGGACGTGGTCGTAGAGGTCGCGGTAGCGCAAGGGGTTGCGCTGGCCGGAGGCGACGTGGAAGACCTCGGGGGTCTCGGGGCGGCGCGCGCCGGCGGCGAGGATCGCGTTCACGACGTGGTCCACGGGGACGATGTCGACGAGGGTCTCGGGGTCGCCCGGGAACTCGCGCAGGAGGCCCTTCGCGTAGGCCATGATGATGGGGTCGGCCATGCGGGAGCCCTGGATCCAACCAGGGTAAGGCTCCTTGAAGCTGCTCTCTATGATGGCCGGACGCAGGATCACGAGCGGCGACTCCCCCCGCTCCCGGACGACGGTCCGCTCCGCCAGGGACTTGGTGAACGTGTAGACGTCGTTCCACCCGAGCTCGCGCGCCCGCTCGGTCCCCCGCTCGACGAGGCGCTCGCGCATCCAGGCCCGCCTGAGCTGGTCGATTCTGGCCGCGACTTCCTCTTCCTCCCCGACCATCCCGAGCTCGTTGCGGGCCTCCGTCTCGAAGCGCCGGAGCAGGCCCTTCTCCTGGGAGGCCTTCTCCACCTCGCCCACGACCGCGTCGAGGCCCAAGACCTCCTCCCGCGCGTCGAGGACCGTTCCGTTGGGCGTCGTCTTCCCCGGCGGCTCCTCCGGGGCCTCCCCCTTTATGTTACCGGCCACGTACGCCGTCGAGATGTGCATGAACAGCGGCCTCTTCGACCATTCGCGCGCCAGCTTGAGCAGCCCAACCGTGCCCCTCACGTTCGAGTCCACGGCGGAGTCCAGCGGCGCGTCGAAGACCACGGAGGCCGCCGAGTGCACGACGATGTCCACGTTCTCGGAGAGCTCCGCGAGGTTCTCCTCGCCGAGGCCGAGGGAAGGGGCGTGAACGTCCCCTTCGAGCACCCTGACCTTCTCGGCGACGCGCCCGTCGAAGCCGTCGCCGAGCTCCTCGCGCAGCCTGCGAAAGGCTGCGGAGCCGAGCACGTCCTTGTGGAAGCGCTCGTCGGCGCCCTTGTCTTTGGAGGGGCGGACGACGAGGTAGAGGCGGCCGAGGTCTGGGAGGGAGCGCAGGATCTTCTCCACGAGCGCCGTCCCGAGGAAGCCGGTCCCGCCGGTCAGGAGTATCGTCTTGTCCCTGTACGCTTCCGCCAGCACCTATTCCTCCGCCTTCTGTCCGACCTTGCGTTCCCTGCCCTCCATCAGTGCCCGCGCGTTCTCCTTGTGCCGGTAGAGCACGAGGGCCCCGCCCACCACCGTGTAGAGCACGTACGGCAGCGGCTGGCCCGTCAGCACGAAAGCGAACGGGCTGACGAGCATCACCGCGATGGCGCCAAGCGAAGTGTAGCGGCTCACGAGCACCACGGCCCACCAGAACGCGAAGAGCCCGAGACCGAGCAGCGGCGCGAGCCCGATGGACGTCCCCGCCCCCGTCGCGACCGCCTTCCCCCCCTTGAACCGCAAAAAGACCGGCCAGCAGTGCCCGACCACCGCCGCCAGCGCCACCGCAGCGTGCAACCACTCGCTTCCGACGAGCGCCGTCGCCAGCACGACCGGAACGAAACCCTTCAGCATGTCCCCGAGGAGCGTCAGGAC
>DASYWA010000200.1:0-14152 GCA_035936475.1 Rubrobacter sp.
TCCAGAAAGTGCCATCCTCGCTGGGGCCCACGTCGAGACCTAGCGGTACTTTGTTGAAGTAGTCAAGGGGCCGTGCTCCAATGGCGGCATTAGGAGGTGTCGCCATGACCGGACGACTGCCTGTCGGCGGCGGGTCGTCGGCCGCGAGGGAGGAGAGAAGGGAGGCATCGAGCGTTCTGGCCGGAGACGTTGAGGGCGGTGAGGGGGTGGCTGGAACCGTGGGGGATGCTCTAGCGCTACTGGAAGGCGTTCTCCGATGTGCACCCACCGCCGGAGCTACGAGTGCTCCTTAAACTGGCGTTCTCAGGTCGAGGACCCTACCTCTATGCCCGTTAACAACAAAGTACCGTTAGATTCTAGCGCAATGGCTGCCCAACGGGGTGGAAAACAGAGGTGAAGGCCCTTATCCACGAAAGGCAATAAACGCCACTATCAGTTTCACAGCTTAACCGCCTTGGTGGTGCCGAGTACCCGTCCCGAACGGTGCTTGGCGCGCGCGCCGACGTACAGCTCGGCGGTGTTGACCGCGATGGCGGTCTCGAAACCGTGCCGGGGGACGGATGTGACGGGCTTCAGCCGGTCGGGGCCGGGGCCGGCTAGCGCCTGCCAGGTGGCGACTTCCGTAGCCCCGTTCCAGCTAGCGTAGACTGTTACCTCGTCGCCGGGACCGCGTTCTGCCACCGCGGCAGGCTGGTCGCTCGGCTGCCCGCTCCACGGGAAGCGGAACGCCCGGTAGGATTCGGCTTCACCCGTGAAGCTAGCCTCAAAGAGCAGCTCGCCATCGCCGTTGAATTCGGAGAAAAACGGCTGGCTGCCCCAGCCGATAAAGACGTTGCCGTTAGCCAACACTTGCATGTTGCCCTGGGTGTTGGCGAGCAACTTGTCGGGGTGGAAGTACTCGCGCACCAGGACGGCGATCATCTTATCTTCGTCGAGATCGAGCACGATGCCGCGAGATTGATTGTGTACCTTCGGGGCGGCACCGTTGTCGAAGATGGTGATGGTGCCATCGGGCTGACGCCTAGCGTCGTGCTGGTAGTCGGTCCGGGTACCCGGGCCCATATCGAAGTCGCTCTTCTTACCGCCCAGCCGCCATATGACCTCGCCGGTCCCGCGGTCGATCTTGTAGACAGTAAAGGTACCTTTAGCGGAGACGAGCAGGTTGCCGTCGTGGTCTATGTCTATGGAGTTGATGTGGAAATATTCGAAGGGTTTACCGGGGTTCTCTGGCGATTTGTAGGATTCATCGAGATCAACGTGGTCGAGGCTGTGCCATTCGAAAAGCACCTCGCCGGTCTCAATGTCTATCTCCTGGGCGACCCCTTCCAGCACCTCGCCGTCCTTTGGGCCACCGACCGAGGATAGGTCCGCGGGCGTCGAGGCGTAGATCGTGAGCAGGGCGGTATTCTGTGGGGTAATGAGGAACTCGTGGTGGTCCCCCCAATAGTCGTTGCCCGCGCGGACCCTGGTTATCTCCTGGTAGGAGCCGTCGAGGATCACGTACTCGACGAGACCGTACCCGGCGGCTAGGACCATGCCTTCCGCCCAGCTGAGCACAGGCTCGCCCCGATAATATTGGACCTTGAAGTCCATGGCATACTCGTCCTTGTTTTGCAGGGGGCGAAACCACACGAGATCCCCGTGATCGTCGAGGATCATCGGTCCGTACTGCCCGCCGCCCTTCTTCGGGGCAACGAAGATGTAGCCAGGGGCCGTATCGCCCGCCGCCGTTGCCACGTCAACACCGGGCGGGTTGAAGTCGGGGCGCGAGAAGATCCGCACGTCCCTCGACCGCACGGCCGGCGACCGGCGAGTCCTTCGCTCTCGCTCAAGCGGTTCGCACCCAAGCACGCTCAGCAGGGCGATCCAGGCGGTGCCGGCGCCTACGAGCTTGAGCAACTCCCGTCTTGTGTGCCTGGCGTTCAAATGCCCTTTTCTCCCTCGGTTGCTCCTCCGTTGCTAAGTCTACCCTGTTAATAAGGTTTCGGGGTTTCGCACAGACGGCTATCGAACCGAACCGCACCGGAGGTAACCCGAAGGCTCTCGACCTATCTTCTAGGCCACCGTGCTTTCGACGCACCCTTTCATTAGCCGCCTGGCGGCGTGGCAGGGTCGAGATCCGCGCGATCCCCGAAGGGTAGATTATTGCGCTCGTTGGTGTGCCCGGCGCCCTCGACTCCCTCCCGCAGTTGCCCCGACTTGGAGGCGACCGGCCTCCGGACCGGTCCCATCCGCCTGCCGTGCTCTTGTCGCTCTACCGTCAAGCCACCATGATAACCAAGGACGGGCCGCAAGGCGCCCCGAATCGGGTTGGTAACCTTCTGCCTCTTCTGGTAGGTTGGCCTGGTAACGTGTTCGATCCGACAAGGAGCCCCATGCTTTCCAGGCTAAGACTCGCCGTATCCCTCCTCACCCTCCTGGTCGTGCTGGCCGTACCTCTCGCTGGTTGCGGTGGCGGGGAGCAGCCCGGCGGTTCGCAGGACAGCGGTTCGCAGGACAGCGGTTCGCAGGACGGCGGCCAGCAAGAATCCAAGAATGCAGCACGGGAGACGAAGATAGGCATCGGCAACGTAGTCGCCGTATATCCGGACAGACGCAGGATGGTTGTGCAACCGAGCCAGAAAGCCGAGGATTTGGAGAAGTTCCGCGTCAAAGTGAGGAAGAACACCGAGATCACGCTCGGCGGCGAGAAGGCGGAGATGGGCGACGTTGCGGAAGGCCAGCAGGCCCGGGTCGAGTACGTCGTCAAGAACGACGTGAACCGCGCGGTCTCCGTGCAACTCTTCGAGGTCGAGGGTTCCCCCGAAGGGCAGCCGCAGGGCGAGGAAACGTCGAACTAGGACCGGCCGGATGAAGGTTCTCCTCACGGGCGCCACCGGCCTGCTCGGCGGCGCCCTCCTCGACAGGCTCCTACTAAAGGGCCACGACGTCCGGTGCCTGGTTCGCCGGGAGAGCCGGAACGTCTCCCGCTTGGACCCGTCGCGGGTCGAGATCTTCCGGGGCGACGCGAACGGCGCCGAAGACCTCCGCCGCGCCCTCGTGGGGGCGGACGCCCTGGCGCACGTCGCGGGCATCGAGCACGCCCCCTACGTCGTCGGCGCGGCCCGCCGGGCGGGCCTCGAACGGCTGGTGGTGGTCGGCAGCACGAGCGCGCACTCCGCCTACGGGTTCCGCTCGGACCCGAAGAGGCGGATGGAAGCGGTGGTGCGCGCAAGCGGGCTCGCCTGGACCATCGTGCGGCCGACCATGATCTACGGCACCGAGCGCGACAAGAACGTCCACCGCCTCCTGCGCTTCCTGGACCGCTCCCCGGTCTTCCCGGTCTTCGGCCCCGGCACGAACCTCTGGCAGCCGGTCTACCACGAGGACTGCGCCTGCGGCGTCTACGAAGCCCTCATCCGCGCCGCCGCCGTCGAACGCGCCTACGACCTGCCCGGCGCTTCACCGCTCCCCTACGCGACCCTGGTCGAGTCGGCCGCCCGCGCCCTCGGAAAGGAGCCCCGCCTCGTCCGGCTGCCGCTTGAGCCCATCCGCCGGGCCCTACTCCTCGCTGAAAAGCTCCGGCTCCCGCTCCCCGTCAAGAGCGAGCAGGTCCTCAGGCTGCGCGAGGACAAGGCCTACCCCTACGACGACGCGAAGAGGGACCTCGGCTACGCACCGCGCCCGTTCCACGAAGGCGTGGCCCTCGAGGTCGCCCGCCTGCGGAAGACCGGTCTGGTGAAGCCCGAAACCCCGTAGTGCTACACTGGTGTCGTGTAGCACGGGAAGGAACGAGCGTGGCGAACCTGACGATCACGGTAGGCGAGGAGACGGTCAAGCGGGCCAGGATACGGGCTTTGGAAGAGGGCACTTCGGTCAACGCTGTGTTACGAAACTATTTGGAAGAGTATTCGGGCGTTCGGCGTGAGAGGCGCGAGGCGGGACGGAGATTGCTGGAGCTTTCCAAGAACTCGAAGGCTGGAAGCGGCGGAAAGGGGCTACCCAAACGGGAAGAGATATACGACCGGCCGATCGCGAGAAACCGGCGTGGGGGTCCTTCGTAGGAGACATCTATGCCTCCGTTCTTTGACACCAACGTCCTCGTCTATCTCGTCGATGAAGACGAGCCCGAAAAACAGAGGATCGCTCGTGGTCTATTAGAGGAGCACCTTGCCGAGGGCGATGGGGCGATCTCGGTTCAGGTCCTTCGGGAGTTTTACTGGGTGGCCAAGAGGTTGGATCACCCACTCTCCGAGGAGAGGGCACGCGAGGCGGTCAACGATTTTGCCGAGTTCGCATCCGTATCAGAAGACGCCGGCATGGTGCTCAGGGCCGTTCGCCGCCACCGGGAGATGTCCCTCCCTTTCTGGGACGCCCTGATAGTGGAGGCCGCGCTGAAGGCCGGCGCCGACCGGCTGTTCACCGAGGACCTGCAGCACGGGCAGGTCATAGAGGGGATGCGTGTCGAGAACCCGTTTCTCTAGAGCGGTGGTGCGGGCTTGACGGGGGCCATCGTCGCCGGGGGACTGGCGTTTCTCGTGGCCGGCGCGCTCGTGCCGCTGCTCGTGAAGTTCGCCGTCGGGCGGAGCCTGCTCGACGTGCCGAACCTCCGCTCCTCGCACGAGGTCCCCACACCGCGGCTCGGCGGCGTCGCCATCTTCGCCGGGACGCTGGTCGGGGTCGCGGCGCTGCGGCCGGAGGGGGCGTGGCCGCTGCTCGCGGCGGCGGCGCTCATCTGGGCCGTCGGGCTCGCGGACGACCTCTCGAACCTCCACTTCAAGACCAAGGCCGCAGCGCAATTGCTCGTCGCGGGCGGCCTGCTGCTCCTCTACCCGCCGCCGGTGCTCTCCGGCGCTTCGGGGATACTCTGGGTCTTGGTGCTCGCGATCGGGATGTTGTGGATCTCCGCCCTCAGCAACGCCTTCAACTTTATGGACGGCATAGACGGCTTTACGGGCGGCGTCGCGATAGTGAACGCCCTCTTCCTTGTCCCGCTCGCGGGCGCGTCGGGCGCTTTCCTACCGGCGCTTGTCGGGGCGACGGCGGGGTTCCTCGTCTGGAACGTGAGCCCGGCCTCGATGTTCGTCGGCGACTCCGGCGCATACTTTCTCGGCTTCGTCCTCGCGGCCGTCGCCCTCTACGCCCCGCTGCCGCCGGGCGGGACCTGGACGCCTCTAGGCTCCGTCGCCTGCGCCCTGGTCTTCCTCCCCTACCTCTTCGACACAGCCTTCACCCTCCTCCGCCGCCTGCGGGGCGGGGCCGGCAAGAGCATCTTCCTCGCCCACCGCGAACACATCTACCAGCGCATAACCCCCACCGCGGCCCTGCACCGCCGCACCAGCAACCTCTACTACGGCGCGACCGTCGTAGCCGGCCTCGCCGCGCTCCTGGTGGCCGAGGGCGGGTTTCTGGTGCCTCTCGGGCTGCTCCTCGCCCTCGCGCTGTGCGCGACCCTCGCGGCGTTGCCGAAGATGCTGCGATAGGCTTCGGGTATCAGGCCTCAGGAAAAGCGGGCGGTATTCTTGCCCGCTGGAGATCCACGATATCGTCCGAAGAGGGCATCGGCGCGGCAAGCAGCAGCGGACGACGCCGGCAGGATACGAGGCGTATGAAAAACCCGAAAGCCAAAACCTGATACCCGGAGCCCGACCAAAAATAGTCACGTGGGCCAATAGAAGTTAAAATGCAACCCTATGTGGCTTATGCGGAGGGCGGGAGAGCGACTACTGGGCGCCGTGGACCGGCTGCAGCGTGCCTTCCACGGTTCGCCGCCGGCGTTCCGGCGCGGGGCGGCCATGATGGTGGACGCCTTCATAGTCATCGAGTCTTTCGCCGTCGTGCTCATCGTGCGCGTCTCCGGGGATTGGGAGAGCCAGGATCAGTTCTGGCCCTTCTTCTGGCCGTTCGCGATCTTCTCGGCGCTCGCGTTCGTCCTGCTCCTGAACGAGAGCGGGGTCTACAGGAGTATCCTCAGGTACACCGGGATCTACCAGGGCCTTCAGGTGTTGAGCGCGACGGCCATAGCGGCCGGCGGGCTGTTTTTGGCGGTGTTCTGCGTGGGACCGGAGGGGTTCGGGATCATGAGGTTCAACCCAGTCCCGCTCTCGGTGCCCCTGGTCGGCTCGGTGCTCGCCTACGTGCAGCTCGTCGCCGTGCGGCTCTACCCGCGGGTCTTCTACGAGCTTTCGCTGCGTGAGGTCGGGCGCAGGACGCGGGTCGCGATCGTGGGCACGGGCGAGCCCGGGGTGGCGCTCGCCGGGCACATCTGGCGCACGGCGGCGGCCGAGACGCAGGTAGTTGGTTTCGTCAGCGAGTCTCGGGCCGAGGTCGGCCGGCAGATAGAGGGCGCCTCGGTGCTCGGCGTCGTCGAGGACCTAGAGGGGATCATCTCCCAGCACGGCATAGACCAGGTAATTATAGCGATGCCGCAGGCGGGCCGGGAGGAGATGGACTGGATCTGGCGCACCTCCACCCGCGCTTCGGCAACGGTGAAGGTCATGCCGGACCTCGGCGAGTTCCTCTCCGAGGGGACCATAAAGCTGCGCGAGCTCCAGATAGAGGACCTCCTCGGGCGCGAGCCCGTGGACATAGACCTCGACGCCCTCTCCGGCTACATCAACGGCAAGCGGGTGCTCGTGACCGGGGCGGCGGGCTCCATCGGCAGCGAGCTTAGTCGACAGATCTCGCGCCTCGGTCCGGCGAAGCTGGTCCTTCTCGACCGCGACGAGAGCGGCCTCTACTACCTGAACACGGAGCTGCGCCGGGAGGACTTCTTCGACGCCGAGGTCTTTGTCGGCGACGTGACCCACCCCGAGCGCGTGAGCTTCGTCTTCGAGCGCTTCAGGCCGCAGCTGGTGTTCCACGCCGCCGCCTACAAGCACGTCCCGATGATGGAGCTGCAGGCCACCGAGTGCATCACCAACAACGTCTTCGGCACCCTCAACGTCGCGCGGGCCGCCGGGGCCTACGGGGCGAGCAAGTTCGTCAACGTCTCCACCGACAAGGCCGTCCACCCGGTGAACGTCATGGGGGCGACCAAGCGCCTCTCGGAGATGGTGGTAAAGAACCTCTCGGGCGAGTACCCGGAGACCGTCTACGCCTCGGTCCGCTTCGGCAACGTCCTCGACAGCCGCGGTTCGGTGGTGCCGACCTTCCGCCAGCAGATAGAGGCCGGCGGCCCCGTCACCGTCACGCACCCCGACATGATCCGGTACTTCATGACCATCCCCGAGGCGGTCTCCCTGATCCTGCAGGCCGGGGCGATGGCCGAGGGCTACGGCACCTACGTCCTAGAGATGGGCCGCCCCGTCGCCATCACCGACCTCGCCCGCAAGATGATCGAGATAATGGGCGCCGCGAACGTCCAGATAAAGTTCGTCGGCCTGCGCCCCGGGGAGAAGATGAAGGAAGAGCTCTTCGAGGAGGGCGAGGAGCGGGTCTCCACCGGCCATCAGATGGTCTTCAAGCTCTCCACGGAGAACATGACCCCGCCGGACGGCGCCGACCTCACCGAGCTGCTGGACGGCATGATCTACCACGCCCGCAGCCAGGAGGCCGACAGGTCCCTCGAGTTCCTCCGCCGCGCCGTCCCCAACTACTCGGCCGCCGACCTCCCGGAAGCCCGGCTCGACTACCCGCTGTAGCGGCACCCGTCTTCCCCCTGGCGGCATCGCGTACGAAACCCTACGGCGTTAGCGCCCTCTTTCGATGGCGCTAACCAGACCCTCGCCGACGCTCTACGGCCGCGTGGCCCGGCGACCGGTGACGCCGAGGTAGGTCAGGTAGGCGCCGATGGCGAGGCCGATAACGACGAGCGAAAAGTGGATGCCAGGCGCGACGAGCGTCCCCGCGCGAAACTCGCTAAGAAAGGTGAAGACCCGCGTGCCCCAGGTGAGAAGCATGTAGACGCCTATCACCAGAAGGATGGTCGCGCTGCGTCTGGAGAGCTTCATAACCGTCTGAAGTTTACCAGAGCGGCGCCTCCCGAACTAGCAACACAAAAGCGCAAAGGTTATACTAAGTGCCATAGTTATGTGGAGCTTGTAACTACAAGCATCCGGCACAAAACGCGTTCGGAGGGAAAGAGTTTTGGCTGAGCTACAGAAGCGCACGCTCGAAGAGGTAAAGGCGCTCGGCAGGGAAGAGGCGGTCGAGTTGATGCGCCAGGCCGGCATCGTGGGGGCCGGCGGGGGTGGGTTCCCGACGTACTTCAAGTGGAAGAACCCGCAGCCGAACCTGATCGTGAACTGCACCGAGTCCGAGCCGGGCTACTGGGGCGACAAGCTGATCCACCGCGAGTACCACGACGAGTTCCTCGAGCTTTTCGACGCCATGAAGGCGATCTTCGGCATAGAGCAGGTAATCATGGGCGTCCACTTCAAGGACGAGGAGTGGTTCTCCCGCTACAAGGAAGAGGCCAACGGGCTCTACTCCGTGAGCCTGGTGCCGGACAAGTACTCGATGGGCGAGGAGAAGACGCTCATCAAGAACATCTTTAGCGAGGACAAGGAGAAGTGGGTGCCGCGGCGGGTCGAGATGCCCGACGGATCCAAGCGCCCCGGGCTCCCGCTCGACGCCGGGCACATCGTCCAAAACTCCGAGACCTTGCTCAACATCTACAACGCGTTCTTCCTCGGAAAGCCCGTCACCACCAAGTTCGTGAACGTCTTCGGCCCCGACCTCCCGCTCAAGCTCTTCGAGACGCCGCTGGGCTCGTCTGCCACCGAGCTCATAAAGCTCGCCGGCATGGACATCGAGGCCGAGGCCGGCAACGTCTCCGTCATCGACGGCGGCCCGTACCTCAACGAGATGGGCATAGAGTCCTTGGGCGAGGGCGACGCGTACGTGCGCCGCACCACCAACGGCTTCCTCATCATCCCCAAGGGCGTTGCCTCCAAGGAGTACGCCGACATAAAGACGCAGCTCCCCGAGGAGGGCGTCACCTCGCTCGTCGGCAAGGTCAGCGGCGTGAGCCTCCCGCTCGGCGGCCGTTTCCTCAAGCCCGCCACCCCGCTCGTCTCCGAGGGCGACGAGGTCTCCTTCGGGCAGAAGATCGGCGAGCCCGTCGAGGACGGCTTCTCCATCGGCGTCTGGAGCGGCATGGACGGCACCATCTCCTCCATAGAGGACGACATCGTCCAGATCTCCGGCGGCGCCATCCCGCAGGAAGAGGCCGAAGCCGAGACGGAGGCCGAAGCGGCCAGGTAGGCTTCAGGTTTCAGGAAGGCCGGGGCATAGCCCCGGCCTTTATCATGCCTAATCGGGTCCTGTGTTCAAGAAGCCCGTAAGCCCTACGTACCCGCAAACGTGAGGACAGATTTCGAACCTGCCCTCAGATCCCTGATTCGTCGACAAAGACGGGGCGCTGCGCCACGCGCGATGCGCCGACCAAAATCTAGAACCTGATGCCTGAAGCCTACTCGCCCTCTTTGCGCGGCAGCAGGTTCTGGGCCTGCTGCGGCAAGCGGGCGCGCAGGTCCTCGAACGTGATCCCCTTGAGCGAAGGGAGCTCGAAGTCCTTGAGCATGCGGGTCAGGACGCCGCCGCCGCCGAGCTCGACCCACTCTTCCACGCGCATCTTCGCGAGGGTCTCTACGACCCTGACCCACCGGACGGGGGCGACCATCTGGTTCTTGAGGGCGTCGCGGGCGGCCTCGGCGGTCGTGAGGACGCCGCCGTCTATGGCGCTGACGATGGGGACCTCCGGCGCCCGGAACTCCACGGCATCGAGGACCCCGCGCATCTTCTCGCCCGCGGCGGCGACGTAAGGGGAGTGGGCGGCGAACGCGACGTTCAGCGGGATCTTGCGCCCCCGAATCCTGGAGACCGCGTCGCCCAAAGCGCCGCGCAGGCCGGAGATAACCGTCTGGCGCGGGGTGTTGTAGTTGGCGATCACGGAGCCCTCGGACTCCCCGAGGGCCTCTTCGACCTCCCGGGGATCGGCCTTCAAGATCGCGACCATCCCGCCCGGCGTCTCCTCGGCGGCCTCCGCCAGGAAGCGATCCCTCTCCGCGACGAGCCAGAGGCCGGTCTCGAAATCGAAGCACCCGGCCGCGTACGCAGCACCATACTCCCCGAGCGAGTGCCCGGCCACCACGTCCGGGCGGACGTCCAGGTCGCGGCTCTCGTCGGCGTCCCAAGCTGCCCGGGCGAACATCTTGACCTGATCGGGGATGCGCTCGCCGACGACGCGCCGGATCTGCGGCAGAAGCTCCGCCGCCGGCTCCACGATCCCGCCGCCCTGTCCCGGAAACACGAACGCTCTCATCTCTTCTCCGAACCTCTACGATACTATGCCTGGGTGACACCCCAAAGGGCGTAGAACCGCGTTTTACCACAGGGACGCCCGTCTTTATAGCGTCAGAAGGGTTATACGCACCGCCGGCTACGGGGTTTCGAGGTGCGGCTGCCTCCGCTTGTCGTAGTCTTCGGGCCCGATCTCGCCGCCGGCGTAGCGGGTATGCAGGATCTCCCGCGCCGTTGGAAGCTCCGGTGCGGCGGCCGTCTTGCCCGCGACGACGGCTCCAGCCCGTACCGCCGATTTCACGATGAGGAACGGCGCGACCAGCGGTCCGATGACGAACAGCAGAATATTCAAGAGGGCTTCCAGACCCGCGCTAGAGAGCACGACCGCCGCGAAGATCGAAGCCAGGATCAAAGCTCGCCTGGGACCAAGGTCGGAGAAGGGAACCCTGCTCTTCTACGGAAGGATATTCTTGCCGCTACGGTCCGATGACTCGCAGCGCCCCCGGGAGCACCCGCGCCCGGAACTGCCTGGTGGGGGAGAGCATCTCCCCGTCCACGTGGGCCGGGACGGGCTCGGCCATCTCCACCTCGACCTCCCTCGCCCGGGCCACGTGCACCTTTTTCCTGTCGGTGAGCGTCCCCCAGAGCGCGGCCGGGATGAGCCGCAGCACCTCCGTCCTGCTCACCTCCTCCGACCACACCACCTCGAAGAGGCCGTCGTCGAGCACCGCGCCGGGCGCGAGCCGGAACATCGAGCCGTAGGTTGTGCCGAGCGCCACCGCCACTAGTATGGTCTCGGCCTCGAAGATCCTACCCCCGTCGAGCCGGAGGGTCGCCCCGTGGCACCGGAAGCCCCATAAAAGGCGACCGACGCTCCACACGTACCTCCCCGGGCCGCCCAGGTACGAGGGTGCCTCTTTCACCCCCTCGGCCACCTCCGCGTCGAACCCGATCCCCAGGCCGTTGTTGAACGGGACCCCGTTGACCTCGCCCGCGTCCACCACGCGCACCTTGCCGTCCAGGAGCACCCCGAGCGCCCGCCGGAGGTCGCCCCCGATCCCGAGCGCCTTCGCGTAGTCGTTGCCGGTCCCGACCGGAAGTACCCCCATGACCCGACCCGTCCCGGCGCACGCCGCCGCCACCTCGTGGACCGTCCCGTCCCCGCCCACGGCGACCACAGGCGCCCCCTCGGGCAACCCGAGAACCATCTCGTAGGCATCCCCGGCCCCCTTCGTGATGTGCCAGACGGGTCGCACGCCACCCCCCTTAAGAACCTCCGAGATCAACGCGCGCCGCCTCCCCGACCGCCCAGCGTCCGCGGCCGGGTTGAGCACCAGGTGCGCCTCCGTCTCCCCGTATAACACACGCGGAACATACCAGAACCGCAACCCCGCTACCTCCGGACCGATACCGGCAACCTGCGCGCGGACCACCGCACCCGTACCAGCCAGCGTTCCGAAAGAAGACCGGGACCGCCAGTGCGAGAACGGACCCGTGGGGAGAACGCCCCCTCCCGGGCGGCGAAACCGGGGGCGTTCTCGCGCGTCGAGAAGGACGAACGGGGCGTTTGAATAAAGCTGAAGTACAGGTACAAAACGTTCTCCCGCTTCGGGTGAGAGGCGCGGGGGGTGAGGAAAAGGGTACAATAGTCCCTTACATGGCGGAAGGGACCAAAAATTGTCTGCATCTGGAAGGCTTACGGGCCGCGACGGGGTCCGGCTACCGGTGTCCGGTCTGCGGGGAGAGCCTGGATAGCGGCGGCGTCGCGGGGTGGGTTCGGGAGGCCGAGGAGGCCAGGGACGAGGCTTACTCTCTGGATGAGGGTGACGGGTTTGCGGGGATAGCGCGGGAAGAGGCGCAGCGGGAAGTCTACCGGCGACGGAGGATAGTGTACGAGCTAGAGAACGTGCCCCGGGTGGCGACGACGAGGCCGGAGATGATCCTGGTGATCCACGACGCCGAGGCCGCGTCTTACCAGTGCCGCATCTTCTACAAGGAGCCGCGGCAGGCGGGGAGCGTGGAGCAGGTCGGCGTGGCGGCGGCGCTGGAGACGATCCTGGAGTTGCGTTCCGACCCGGATCCCGTCGTGCGGCTCATAGCGGAGAAGGTCGGGGAGTTCCACGCCTTGCGCAGCAAGCTCGTCGGGGAGGGCGAGCCCGCACCGGGCCGCCGGGTCTTCTACGCCAACGAGCTCAGGGCCGTCGGTTGAGGGGCGCCTGCAAGGCCGTCGCCGAGTCGCTAGAATTGGCCCGCCGATGATAGACCGTCCCAAACCGTCAGGGAGCCCCAGCCTATGAGCGGAACCAACTTCATAGCCGTGGTCGTCATGATCTTGATCCTGCTGTTCATCATCATGTCGGTCGGGCCCCTGATCTCGGCTTTTTAGGTTTCAGCCATCAGCTTTCAGCCGTCAGCTTTCCGGCTGACGGAGCTTCGAGTACCGCGTCCTGGCGACGGCCATCCTCCGGTTGGCCGTACTTAGCCGTCAGCAGCCTCGAGGAACCGCACTCCCACCAAAACTACCCGCCGGACCTACCAGAACCTAAAGCCTGAAGCCCCTAAAGCCGGTACTCCGCGAGGGACGGGTACGTGAGGCCCGACGCTTCGTGTCGGCTCTGGACCAGCTCTATTTTGCGGACGGGGAAGCGGAGTTCGGGGAGGAGGGCCTTGTCGGAGGGGTCGAAGGGGACCGGCCGTCGTGCCCGGCCCAGGGTCAGGTGGGGCACGAAGGGTTTGTCTTCGGGCTCGAAGCCTTCCGGTTCGAGGAGGGCCCCGACGGCGCGGGCCAGGTCTTCTAGTTTTTCCGACCCCTCTCCGATGCCGGCCCACAGGACCCTGGCGCGGCGGGCCGAGGGGAACGCGCCGAAGCCGGAGGTGGCCGCGTCGAAGGGGCAACCGTGTCGGCCTATCGGCCCAAGGGCCGAGGTCAGGCGGGGGAGGTCCCCGGACGGGACCTCGCCGAGAAACCTCAGGGTGAGGTGGACGCGCTCGGGCGCGGTGAGGCGGAAGGCGTCCGTGGGGAGGGCGCGGGCGGCATCTACGAGGGCTCCCCGGACGTCCGGCGGCGGGAAGATGGCCACGAAGACGCGCATCCCGGTCCTTCTAGGCGGGCTCGCGGGCGGAGGCGGCGCGGTTGGCGATAAGGGCGGCGGTGGCTCCGGCGCCCACGCCGTTGTCCACGTTCACCACCGAGAGGCCCGGGGAGCACGTCTGGAGCATCCCGAGGATGGCGGCCGTCCCGTCGCCGCCCAGGCCGTAGCCCGTGGAGGTCGGCAGGCCTATGACCGGCACGCGGACTAGGCCGGAGACCACGCTCGGCAGCGCACCCTCCATCCCGGCGGCCACGATCAGGCAGTCGGGGTCGAAGTCCCGTAGCTGTTCGAGGGGGCCGGAGAGGCGGTGGAGGCCCGCCACCCCTACGTCGTTGAACGTGAGGGTCGCAACGCCCATCTCGCGGGCCACGGCCAGGGCCTCCTCCAGGGCGGGCAGGTCGGAGGTGCCGGCGCTTACGGCGCCGACGCGTCCGCCGGTCGGGGCGGGCTCGCCGGCGCCGAGGATCAGGGACCGGCCGGCCTGGCGGATCGGGGTCCCCGGAAGGGCCCGGCGGACCGCCTCCTCGTGCTCGGCGTTCGGGGCGCTCAGGACGACGCGCTCCGCCGATTCCAGGACGGCGGCGCAGATCTTGGCGACCTGCCCGGGGCTCTTGGCGCGGGCGTAGACGACCTCGGGGACGCCCTTGCGTTCGGCGCGTCCGAGGTCCAGCGCGGCGAAGCCCTCGACGTAGCGCACTTCGCCCTCCCGCAGGCGCTCGGCGGCCACCTCTGGGGGGAGTTCGCCGCGCCCCACGGCGGCCAGAATTGCTTCGAGGTCGTTCATGTCCTCCCGATCTGGGTATAGTACGGGCCAGAGAATCTAACATGTACCACCC
>DASYWA010000201.1:0-5796 GCA_035936475.1 Rubrobacter sp.
ATTGTGTGGGGGTGACACCGGAGCGGTAAGAAGCTGATAGCTGTCGGCTGACAGCGTTCGACCGAAGGGAGAACAAGTGGACGATCTGCGCCTCTACTTTTTCGAGTGCGGCAGCCTCAAGACCCAGGTCCAGTTCATCAAGATGAATCAGGGGCTCGGGAATCCGTACGAGATCCCGGTGCCTTTCTTTCTGATCACGCACCCTCGCGGCAACGTCCTCTACGACGGGGGGAACGCCCTGGAGGTGGCGCAGGACGCCCGCGGGCACTGGGATGCGGTCGTGGACGCCTACGACCCGGTGATGACCGAGGACGACTTCGTCGTCAACCAGCTTCAGCGCATGGACGTGGACCCTGCCTCTATACGGTACGTGATCCAATCGCACCTGCACCTGGACCACTCGGGGGCCATAGGCCACTTCCCGAACGCCGAGTACGTCGTGCAGCGGCGGGAGCTGGAGTACGCCTACACACCGGACTGGTTCCAGAAACCGGCCTACATCCGCAAGGACTTCGACCGGGACGTGAGGTGGCTGTACCTGGACGGGGAGCACGACGACGGCTACGACCTCTTCGGCGACGGGACGATCAAGACGCTCTTCACGCCGGGGCACGCACCCGGACACCAGTCCGTTCTGGTGGATCTGCCGGGCGAGGGGCCGATGATGCTCACGGCGGACGCGTGCTACACGATGGACCACTACAACGAGGCGGCGCTCCCCGGCCTGATCCACTCCGCCGCCGACGTCGCCAGCTCCAACCGCAAGGTCCGGCGCATCGTCGAGGGGCACGGCGCGGCGCTCGTCACGGGCCACGACCCGGAGGAGTGGCCGAAGTTCAAGAAGGCGCCGGACTTCTACGCCTGATGCACACCGAAGCCGCACGCGCGGAGTGGCCCACGACCGCCGCGATCCTGGGCGCCGGCACGATGGGCCTCGGCGTCGCCGAGTGTTTCGCCGCCGCCGGCATGACGGTGCGCCTCACGGACGCGACGCCCGAGCTCGCCCGCGAGGCCAAAGAGAAGCTGGTCCTTAGGGCGCAGGGCCACGCGGAGGCCGGCCTTCTGCCCGAGGAGGCGGTCGGGCGCGCGGAGGGGGTCGAGGTGGCCGGGGGGGCGGCCGAGGCCGTGGCCGGTGCGGACCTCGTCTTCGAGGCCGTCCCGGAGAGTGTGGGGCTCAAAGAGGAGGTTCTCGGTGCCTGCTCGGCCGGCGCTTCCGCTGAGGCCGTGATCGTCTCCAACACGTCCTCCTTGCCGATGGACGACCTGGCGCGGTTCGTGGAGGGGCCCGGGCGGTTCTGCGGGATGCACTGGTTCAACCCGCCGGAGTGGACGCCTGGGGTGGAGGTGATCCCGGCCGCCACCACGGATGCGCGCACGGTTGGGCGCCTCGTGGGCTTTCTCCGGTCCATCGGCAAGCGGCCGGCGGTCGTTGGCAGCGGGCCCGGTTTCGTGGCGAACCGTATCCAGAACGCCCTGTTTCTGGAGGCCGTGCGGTGCGTGGAGGACGGGCTGGCCTCGCCTGAGGAGGTGGACGAGGTCGTGCGCAGTTGCTTCGGGTTCCGGCTGCCGTTCTTCGGGCCGTTCGCGATAGCGGACATGGCAGGCCTCGACGTATACGCGAGCGTGCTCGGGGTGCTGGAGGACGGCATCGGCGAGAGGTTCGGGCCGCCGCGGATGCTGCTCGATCTCGTAGAAGGAGGGCGTACCGGCACCAAGGCGGGCGCGGGTTTCCTGGACTACACCGACGAGGAGCGCGAGCGGCTTCTTCTAGAGCGGGACCGCCGGTACGCGGCGTTGCTGGATCTACTCGACCGGCTGCCGCCCGTGGAGGCTGGGAGGGAAGAGGCGTGAAAGACGCCAGCGTCCTGGTCGTCGGCGCGGGGGCCATCGGCGGCGTGACGGCGGCGAAGATGGCCGGAGGGGTGCGGCGGGTCGCGGTGCTCGACGCCAACACCGAGCACGTAGCGAGGATGCGCGACCCCGGCCTCGACGTCGACGTGCTCGGCGAGGGGCGCCGGGTCGAGCTCGACGCCCACGCCGACCCCGCCGGGCTCGACGGCCCCTTCGACTTCGCCCTCGTGACGCTCAAGGCACCGCACCTCGAAGAGGCGCTGCGTCCCCTCGTGGAGCGCAGGCTGGTCCGGACCTACCTCTCCCTATGTAACGGCCTCGTGCAGGAGCGCATCGCCGGCATCGTCGGGGAGGGGGACCTGATCTGGGGCACCGTCGAGTGGGGGGCCACGAACCTCGGGCCGGGGCGGCTGGCCCAGACCACCCGCGCGCCGTTCGTGATCGGCGAGCCGGACGGCGGGACGCGGGACCGCACCCGCCTGCTAGCAGAACTCCTGGGCACCGTGGAAGACGTGCGCCTGACGGAGAACATCCGGGGCCAGGTCTGGTCCAAGCTGCTCGTCAACAGCTCCCTCTCGGGCCTCGGCGCCGTCTCCGGCCTTCTGTACCGCGAGGTTATGGAAGACCCGGACGGCCGAGAGGTCGCCCTCGTCCTCTGGAGGGAGGGCTACGACGTCGGGATGGCCCAGAGGCTGACGCTCGAAAAGGTCCTCGGCGTGGAGGCCGAGTCTCTCGTCCTGCGCGGCCCCGAAGACCGCGAACGCGTGGAGGAGGCCATCGAGGTCGCGATGGGTTACGCCGGCGCCACCAAAGCCTCGATGCTCCAGGACCTCGAACGAGGCCTGAAGACCGAGGTCGACGTCATAAACGGCGCCGTCGTGGACCGGGGGCGCGAGCACGGCGTCGAGACCCCGGTCAACGCCCGCGTGGTGGAGCTGATGCGCGCGATGGAGCGGGGCGAGCGGCGGCCGGGGCGGGACGTGTTCGGGGACCTGGCAGACCGTATCCGCGGCGCCTAGCTCGCGGGGCGCCTCCCTAACGGAAGGGCCTGGGCCGAAGGGCCGGCGGGTACAATCTTCTCCTATGGCGCGCGTGACCCGGATGCGTCCGAAGCCACGAAGGCGATCGCCCTCGGCCGTGGGCCCGGCGTTACTCGCGTTGGTGGCGGTCTGCCTGCTCGCCGGCGGATGCGGCCCCCCGACGAGGCTTCTCCAGACCGCGGATGGCCCGAACGTCGTCCTGATCCTCACGGACGACCTCGACGTCGGCCTCTTGCAGAGGCACGAGGCCCATTACCCCAACCTGCGCGAGCTGGCGGCCGAGGGCACGACCTTCGAGAACGCCTTCGTGACCGACCCCCTGTGCTGCCCGGCCCGGGCGACCACCCTGCGCGGCCAGTACGCCCACAACCACCGCATAGTCGGCAACCGGCCGCCGTTGGGCGGCGCCGAGAAGTTCCTGGACCTGGGGCGTGAGGACTCGACTGTCGCCACCTGGCTGCGGGCCGAGGGCTACCGGACGGCGCTCGTCGGCAAGTACATGAACGACTACCACGGGGACCGCGTGCCGGCAGGCTGGGACGATTGGTACGGCGTATCCGGCGGACACCACAGCCACGACCTCAACGAGAACGGCCGGATCCGCCACTACGATCCGCAGCGCCACCACTTCGACGACGTGCTCGCCGGGAAGGCCGTCAGCTCCTCTCGCCGCGCGGCCGAGGCTGGGGCGCCCTTCTTCATGTGGGTGGGCACCCAGGCGCCCCACGCCCCGGCCACCCCCGCGCCCCGTCACGAGGAGACCTTCCCCGAAGCCCGGCTGCCGCGGCCGCCATCCTTCGACGAGGGGGACGTCTCCGACAAGCCCGGCTGGGTGCGCGACAACCCTCGTTTGAAGCAGGAGCAGATCTCACCCATGCAGGACCTCTACCGCGATCGCCTGCGGTCGATGCTGGCCGTGGACGAGATGGTCGGGCGCCTGACGGATGCTCTGGAGGAGAGCGGCGAGCTGGACGACACCTACGTCTTCTTCACCTCAGACAACGGGTGGCACGCGGGGGAGCACCGGCTGACCACCGGCAAGTGGACGGCCTACGAGGAGGACATCCGGGTGCCCCTGATCGTGCGCGGTCCCGGGGTGCCCGCGGGCCGCGCGCTGCCGCACATGGTCCTCAACAACGACCTCGCCCCAACCTTCGCCGACCTCGCCGGGGCGGACCCCCCGGACTTCGTGGACGGCCGCTCGCTGGCGCCGCTGCTGGACGAGTCCCCGACGCCCGAGGAGGACTGGCGCTCTGCCTTCCTGGTGGAGGCCGCCACCGAGCTTGGCCCCTCCGCCGGCCCGCCGCTCAGCGGCGACCCGCTGCCGGACTCCTGGCGGCACGCCCCGCACGAGGGCTGGGGCCGGCCAGGGCTCGAGGCCTTGAGGACCGAGGATCGCCTCTACGTCGAGTACGGAAACGGCGGGCGGGAGCTCTACGACCTGAGGGAGGACCCCCACCAGCTAGACAATCGGGACGAGGAGGCCGACCCCGAGCTCCTGCGGCGCTTGCAGGGACGGCTCGCGGCGTTGCGGGGGTGCTCGGGGCCCGGCTGCCGGGCGGCCGAGGAAGGGCCGGGCCGCGTCCTCGGCGTTGCCGCGGTCGATCCAGGCGAAGGCCCCGCGGCCGGTAAGATCGGGGAACGCCCCGGAAGCTCGCGGCCTCCGGGCGATCGAAGATGGTGAGCAGCGCGGCGGCGAGCGGTCCCGCAGGCGGTCCCGAGGGACGCTTCGCCAGGAGGTAGGCCAGAGGCGGGTTCAGAAGCGCCGTGAGGCTTTTGCGGCCGTCCGAGGTCACTTTCGCGACCGGGAGGGCGCGCCCGGTTTTGTCGGGGCCCTCCCGACCGATCCAACGCCGGTCCGGCCAGTCGGCCCTAGAAGGCGACGGCGGAGCGCCCCTTGAGGCCGAAGGTTTCGCGGGCCTCGTCTGGGGTGGCGGGCTCGCGGTCGAACATGGCGGCGAGGGCGACGGCCTTCTCGACGAGCTCGGCGTTGGTCTCGGCCCGTTTGGAGCGGCTGACGCGGAGGTTGTCTTCGAGGCCGACGCGGATGCCGTGGCCGCCGAGCATGAGGCACATGGCGGCGAGGTGGTACTCGGCCGGGTAGCCGACGCCGGCCGCCGACCAGGTGAGGTCTTCGCCGAAGAGGTCCGTCGCGGTGCGGCGCATGTGCATGAACTGCTCGATGGTGGCCGCGTTCGCGCCCATCACGCCGAGCACGAACTGGACGTGGATGGGCAGGTCGAGAAGGCCCCTGTCCACGAGGTACTTTATGTTGTAGAGGTGGCCGACGTCGTAGGCCTCGAGCTCGGGCTTCGCGCCGGATTCGCGGAACATGGCGCAGACCTTCTCCATGTCCGCGAAGGTGTTGCGGAAGATGTAGTCGCGGGTGCCTTCGAGGTAGTCTATCTCCCACTCCTCGAAGTCTTCCGGGCTACCCCGCTCGGCGATGGGGAAGAGGCCGAAGTTAAAGGAGCCCGTATTGAAGGTCGCCATCTCGGGCCGGAGTTCGGGGAGGACGGCGGCCCGCTCTTCGAGCGACATGCCCTTCCCGCCGCCGGTGGTGGGCTGCACGATCACGTCGCACCGCTCCTTGATGCCCGAGACCACCTCCCGGAAGAGGCCAATATCCGAGCTCGGCTTGCCCGATGCGGGCTCCCTGACGTGGAGGTGGACGATGGTGGCGCCGGCGGCGTTCGCCTCCACGGCGGACTCGACGATCTCGTCCGGCGTTATCGGTATGGCCGCGCTCTGCCCGGGCACGGTCATGCCGCCCGTGATCGCCGCGCTAATGATGACCTTCTCCACGCCGTTCTCCCTTCCCTGCCGGCTCCCTGAAAGAGGTTCCCCCGACAATAGTAGGCGCCACGACAGACCGCCGCAAACGGAGGCGTAGGATGGGGCGTCG
>DASYWA010000202.1:0-5468 GCA_035936475.1 Rubrobacter sp.
GTGTACGGCGGAGCGGGCGACGACGCCCTCTACGCCGCCTACGACCTCCCCACCGAGCTGGCGCCGAACGCCCCGGCCTCCCACGATCTCCTCTACGGCGGCGAAGGGGACGACTTCATCGATACTGCAGACGCCCCGGGCGCCTTCGACGCCGTCTACTGCGGTCCGGGCGCGGACCTGGTCGTAGCCGACGCCGAGGACTTCGTGGCCGGCGACTGCGAGGAGGTCGTGCGCTCCTAGCGCCTGGCGCGAAGAGTGTCATCACCGCAGGCCGGGGCTCCGATGGGAGCCCCGGCCTCATCCTTATTCACCGGAGTGCGCAGAAGGGGGGTTCTAAGACGTTCGCCTCGGGCGACCCCGTGGCGCGGCGACGCCTCTCAGAGGTCGGCGAAACTGTAGCCCACGCCGTGGACGGTCAAGACGTAGCGCGGGTTCTTGGGGTCCGGCTCTATCTTCTTGCGGATTTGCTGGACGTGGACGTCGGCCGACCTCGACACGTTTAAGACGCCCCCGTCCCAGAGGTGGCACATGATCTCCTCCCGGCCGTAGACCCGCCCCGGATGTGAGGCCAAGAGCGCGAGCACGTCGAACTCCTTGGCCGTGAGCTCGACGGGCTCGCGCTCGCCGCCGCAGATGACCAGCCGCTTGAGCAGGTCCACCTCGAGGCCGGGGAACCCCAGCTTCTGGGCGTGCTCGGCGGCGGACGAGTCCATGCGCCGGCGCCTGAGGAGCGCCCGCACCCGGCTGACCAGCTCCCTCGGTCTGAACGGCTTGGTGACGTAGTCGTTGGCGCCGATCTCCAAGCCGACGACCACGCTCGTCTCGTCGTCGCGGGCGCTGAGCATGATCACGGGAACGTCCTTGTTCGCCTCGCCGGCCGCTCCTGCCCTGAACTCGCGGCACACCGAAAAACCGTCCATCTCGCCGGGCAGCATTGCGTCGAGGATCACCAGGTCGAAGGGGTCCGACCCGCGCAGACGCCCGAGCGCCTCCTCGCCGTCCTCCGCGCCCACCGTCCGCATGCCTTCTCGAGAGAGGGCGTGCTCGACGACGTCGCGCACGGCCGGGTCGTCTTCGACGACGAGTATCCTGACCACGTCCTACTCCTCTCGCTCTTCCTGCGCCCCGGGCCCCGCGGCCCCTCGGGGGAGGCCTCACTCGTTCTTGTTGGCCCTCTTGCGCTGTATGAGCTGGGCTTGGCCAGCTCCACCCCGAAGACGAACAGGTAGGCCAGCGTCGCCACGAACGACCCCAAAGGCCAGGCGGCGAAGTCCTCCGCCAACCGCCCCACGGCGTACGCGCACCCTGTGGCCGCCCCCACGGAGAGGACACTGAGCGAGGTGCCCAACTCTTTCACGTTGCCCGGCTCGTCCTCGAGCCCCCGCGTGAAGCCCCTGGAGACGACCGCTTCCACCAGCGCGAAGGCCGCCACCGCCCCGCCCGCGAACGCGAATATCTCGGGGGCCGTGGGCGTGCCGAGGGCTGTGGTGAGCAACCCGAAGGAGGCCGTAACGCTCACAGAGTAGCCGTAGGCGGAGGCGTTGTTGGCCATCAAGGCGTGCAGGCCGTGCAGGTAGCCGCGGACGGCGGTTTCCGCCGTCCCGGGCCGTGCGTCGTATGCCCCGTCGCCCATCGCTAGGGTTTATATACCCGCCACCGTGGCGGGGAACCATGGGCTTCATTCGCCTCAGAGCGTGGAAGACCCTTCCGAGAAGGCCAGAGGACGAACCGGGCGCGGCTTGGTCCCTTTACGTTCGCTTAACCGAACCTTGGCCGGCATTTAACCCGCGCCCGATTCGCCCCCCCGCCGCGGCGGGTAAGTTATGTCTTGGCAGGCAAGCGAATGGAAGGCTTGAACACATGCCGATCACCGACACCCAAGAGCTCTTCGTGCACGAGCTTTGCGAGGTCTACGACGCCGAGCACCGCTTCATCGAGGGCCAGCAGGAGATGGTCGAGAACGCCACGGATGAGAACCTCAGGAGCGCCGTACAGGAGCACCTCGAGCAGACCCGCGAGCACGCCTCCAACGTCGAGCGGGTCTTCGCCGATCTCGGCGTGGAAGCCCACCGCGAGACCAACGAGGTGGCCAAAGGGCTGGTGAGCGAGGCCCAGGAAGGCATCCAGGAATCCCAGAGCGCCGCCCTGCGCGACTGCGCGATCGTCTCTGCGGTCATCAAGGTAGAGCACTTCGAGATGGGCTCCTACCGCAGCCTGGTCACCGCGGCGCACCTCATGGGCCGCTCGGAAGCCGAGGACCTCCTGAAGCGCAACATGGACCAAGAGGAACGGACGGCCAAGCTTGCCGAGAGCACCTCCGAGCAGCTCCTGCGCAACGCCATGAAAGAAGAGGGACAAGAGCCCGAGGAGGGGCTCGTGGAGAAGGCCAAGGACACGCTCACGGGCCAGTAGTCTCGCCCACGGCGGGTCCTCGTGGAGGACCAACCGAAAGGGGGGGCCAAGTGCCCTACAAGCAGATCACGCAGCTGCCCGACAACGTCACAAAAAACCTGCCCAAGCACGCCCAGGAGATCTACAAGGAGGCCTTCGGCTCCGCCGAGGAGCAGTAAGGGGAGGAGGGACAGGCCCACGCCACGGCCTGGAGCGCCGTCGAGAACAAGTACGAGAAGAACGACCAAGGCAACTGGGTCCAGAAGGATAACTAACACGTTGCCCTAAAACGGTGCAGCCGGAGTACCCACGTAGGTACTCCGGCTCTTCTTCATGCCTTATTCACCGTACGTCCTAGAAGGAAGATTCTCCGAATTTCGGGCGTAGGGGGTTCTCCGAAGTTCGCAGGCAGGATCCTGCATAGCCCCGGCCCGCCGCGGGGGAAGCTCAGGAGGGCGCACAGGCCCGCCCGTGGTGGAGGAGGGTGTTCGGGGGTTAGGCAATGCCCGAATCGCCCGGCATCGGTCGAGGCTGCCACAGTGCGCCTCCAACAAGCATATAGTTCCTTTACGCATCCTTTACCGTAACCACGCAAGAAGGCTTATATGCTGGGACGCGTAGTTCATGGTCGGCCTTTCCCCTAAGGCGGGAAGGCGAAGGGAGATATGCAAAGATGTGGCGGATCGTAGTAGCGAATGAAGCGATCGCTTCATTCGCTACTACGAGGTATCGCTCTAGAAAGGGTATTCGGCGTGTTCTCCGATCCGACAAGGGTGTTGCTGCGGGCGCGAGGGATGATCGCCGGGGCGGTCTCCGACTTCTCGAGGTTGGCACTCAAGGGTTTCCTCTTGCTGGCTGCGGTGGAGGCGCTCTTGGCGGTGACCTTGACGGTGGCCGCCAACCTTCGCCGCAAGCTCCAGGATGAGCCGCAAGAGCCCTTCCCACGCGAGGAGCAGCCGGAGGTGGAGCTGGAGTCCAGTGAGGAACGGCTCATGCTCTACCTCGACTACGAGGGGCTCTATGAAGCGATGCTGGAGGAGATAGAGAAGGCCGAGCGCACCATCTTTATCGAGACGTTCGTCTGGAAGAACGACGAGATAGGAAGCCGCTTCGTGGGGGCCCTGGGGCGCAAGGCCCGTGAAGGGGTCGAGGTCTACGCCATATTCGACGGGGTGGCGAATCCATCCGCCTCTTCCAACCGGTTCCCTGAGGGGGTCCACGCGCTGCGCTATCGGCCCCTCTCCGTCCTCCAACCGTCGAGCCTCCTCAACCCGTTCAACTACGTCCGCAGCCACCGCAAGATTCTCGCGGTAGACGGGCGTGTGGCTTTTCTCGGTGGGTTCAACATCGCCGACGCCTACCGCCGCCGCTGGCGGGACACGCAAGTGCGAGTGCGTGGCGACCTGGTCTCGGAGATAGAGGAGGCCTTCGCGGGCTTCTGGAACGAGAACCGCACCAAAGATCTGCCCGAGATCTCCCTCACCCGGGAGGAGCGCGACTGGAACCCCGCCACCGTTGTGCGTACCAACGACCCCACCCGCGGCCTCTTCCCGATAAGGGCGATGTTCATAGGTCCCATGAACCGGGCGAAGAGACACATCTACCTGACCAGCGTCTACTTCGTCCCTGCCAGGGAGATCAAAGAGGCCCTCATAGAAGCCGCCGGCAGGGGCGTGGACGTACAGGTACTGCTGCCCAAGCAGTCGAGCTACGCCCTCGCCGACTGGCTCGCCCGGCGCCACTTCGGGGAGCTGTTGGGGGCAGGGGTGAGGATCTTCAGGTACGACGAGCACTTCGTGATCCACTCGAAGAGCGCGACCATCGACGGCGTGTGGTCCACGGTGGGCTCGGCGAACATAGACAGCCTGAGCCTGTTCGGCCTCCACGAGGTGAACCTGGAGATCTACAGCGAACGCTTCGCCGGACGCATGGAGAGCGTGTTTGAGCTGGACAAGACGAACGCCGAGGAGCTGACCCTGGAGAGCTGGGAGAAGCGTCCGCTCCACACCAAGCTCCTCGAGAAGGCGCTCGCCCCGATAAGGCCCTTTGCCTGAGAGACGCGAAGTACCTATTCACCCGAGTGCGTGGAATGTCGAGGCGTTGCGGCGCCACTACGAGGAGTGCGAGCCCGGCCAAGTCCTCTGGGCCTCCTTCGACTGGGTTGAGGGCGTAGACCCGCGGGAGGCCGTGGAGCGCCAGCGGGGGCTGACTCAGCTCATGGCAGACCGGCCGCTGGTGGTGCTGACGGGGGTGCTTGAAGGGAACTCCGACGAGTGGCCCCCTGCTCTGGGGTGCAGGGCCCAGCTGATCCACTCGGCGACCCTCTGGCTCTCGGAGGCGGGGCTGGCGACCACCCGGGTTACGCCCGTGGCCGAGGGCTAGCACACCCCCTACGGCCCTCTATCCCCGTACCAACCCCCACATGGCCCCGTTCCTGCGCCGGTTCGTCGGGCGGGTCTGTCCGTGCGGGTCCGGATCAGCGGCCGAGGTCTTCCCAGGCGGCGTCCACCGCTTCCCGGACCCGCTCGCCGCCCCGAAGCCCTTCCGAGAGACCGGCCAACTCCTCCAGGTCCGAGCCCACCGCCGCGCCCTGCTCCGTCTCTAGCAGCGGGGCTCCCGCCTCCACCGTCCGCAGCACGAGGGCCACGGCGTCCCGCTCGGAGGGTAGCTGCCGGGGGGCCAGGCGACCCACGTCGAACGCCCTGGCCCACAGGGCCCTCCGGCGCTCGGGGAGCGCGTTCGCCCGCAGCGCCCGGTCCGTGACCTCGAGGAGCCGCAGCAAGAACACGACCTGCCCCGTCGCGAAGGCGGCCCGCCGGACCTGATCCAGGGCCAACTCCACGATGCCGTCGAAGCTCGGGTGTCCGATCCTTACCGGCAACCTGGCCTTGCCCGTCCCCCGCACTTGCACGCGCCGGGGCAACGCTTTCTCCCCGAGGGCGACGAGGATGGCCTCCGTCCGGTCCATCGCCTGCATCGCCGTGGTGGGGTCGTTGGTCGACGGCGAGAGCCCCTTGAGGGCTATGTCCGTGAGCTGCCTCAGGCCGAAGGTGAAGTCCTGGCCGAAGGCTCGCTCC